>NC_007516.1:313832-627664 GCF_000012625.1 Synechococcus sp. CC9605
CTTGTCCAGAACAGCTGCACCACCTGGTTTTTGGCTGGGAGACTCCACCGCCATGACCATTGATCCGAATCCTTTTAAATCTAAATGGAATAGGGAGAGGGAGCGGCTCACAGGGCTTTGATGCGAGCCATGGCCTCATCCACATTGGCGCGGCTGTTGAAGGCGGACAAGCGGAAATAACATTCGCCCGCGGCGCCAAAGCCGCTGCCGGGTGTGCCCACCACGTTGGCCTTGTTGAGCAGATGGTCGAAGAAGCCCCAGGAATCCATACCCTCAGGGGTCTTGATCCAGACGTAGGGGGCGTGTTCGCCGCCATAAACGGTGAGGCCTGCAGCAGTGAGTTCGCGGCGAATGATCGCGGCGTTCTCCATGTAGAAGCTCACCAGAGCTTTCACTTCGGCCTGACCCGCTTCGGAGTAAACCGCCTCAGCTCCGCGTTGAATGATGTAGCTCACACCGTTGAACTTGGTGCTCTGACGTCGGTTCCACAGCCCCCAGAGTTCCACGGCTTCGCCGTTGGCTGCTTTGCCTTTCAGCCCCTTGGGCACCACGGTGAAGGCACAGCGGGTGCCAGTGAAGCCGGCGTTTTTCGAGAAGGAACGGAATTCGATGGCGCAGTCCCGGGCTCCTTCGATCTCAAAGATGGAGCGGGGGAGTTCCGGATCCTGGATGAAGGCCTCATAGGCAGCATCGAAGAGGATCAGTGCGCCATTGGCGCGGGCGTAGTTCACCCAGGCTTGAAGTTGTTCCCGGGTGGCGACGGCACCGGTGGGGTTGTTGGGGAAGCAGAGGTAGATCAGGTCGACGGGTTCACTGGGAATCAGCGCTGCAAAGCCGTTGTCCGCGCTGATCGGCAGGTAGGTCAGTCCCGCATAGCGACCGATCTCCCCTGCTTCACCGGTGCGACCCGCCATCACGTTGCTGTCCACATACACCGGATAGACAGGGTCCGTGACGGCCACTTTGTTGCCCTCGCCGAGAATGTCGAGGATGTTGCTGCTGTCGCACTTGGAGCCGTCGGAAACAAAAATTTCCTCGGCACTGATGTCGCAGCCTCGGGCCTGGAAGTCGTTTTTGGCGATGGCCTCCCGCAGCCAGCCGTAGCCCTGTTCGGGACCGTAGCCATGGAAGCCTTCGGCGGTGCCCATCGCATCGATGGCGGTTTTCATGGCTTCACGGCAGGCCAGCGGCAGGGGCTCCGTGACATCACCGATGCCCAGACGGATCAGCGCTGCGTCGGGATTGGCGCTGCTGAACGCTTTGACGCGCCGACCGATCTCAGGGAACAGGTAGCCCGCCTTGAGCTTGAGGTAATTGCCGTTGACCTGAACCACGGAATCGGGAGCTATTTCTGCGGGGCATCCTGCCGTGTCGGCAGCTCCATACGATGACCACAGGAGTCAGGACATCCGACGTGGTCGTCTCATCCCTGGATCACCCGGTTGATTTTCATGCCCTGGTGGACAGCGGCATCAACAAACCAGCCCGCTACATGGGGCATGAGTTGGGGGTTGAACCACGGGACTGGCAGACAGCGACCGTTCGCTGGGCGCTCACCTACCCCGAGATTTATGAGGTCGGCTCCAGCAACCTCGGCCACATCATTCTTTATTCAATCCTCAATGCCGTTCCCGGGCAGTTGTGTGATCGCGCTTATCTGCCGGCGGCCGATCTGGCGGGCCGCTTGCGGGAGCGCTCCCAGGCGTTGTTTGCCGTGGAAAGCCGTCGGCCCTTGCCGGCCTTCGACATCCTGGGCTTCAGCCTCAGCTATGAACTGGGCGCCACCAACATCCTTGAGATGTTGGACCTCGCGCAGGTGCCCATCCGCGCCGCTGATCGGGGCGATCTGCTGCTGAATGATCCTGCAGCACCTCCTCTGATTTTTGCTGGCGGTCCTACGGCTACCAGCAATCCAGAGCCCTATGCCCCGTTCTTCGACTTCATCGCCCTGGGTGACGGTGAGGAGCTGTTGCCCGAAATCGGTCTGGTGGTGGCGCAGGCCAAAGGGGATGGATTGACCCGATTGCAACTGCTCCGCGATCTGGCGCAGGTCCCTGGCGTTTATGTGCCTTCTCTTTATGCAACTGGCGCCGATGGGGTCACCCTTGAGCCGCTTCATCCTCATGTCCCGGCGCGGGTTCTTCGGCGTGTGGCAACGCCGATGCCCCACTACGCCATGGGCCTTGTGCCCCATGTGGAAACAGTCCATGACCGTCTCACGGTGGAGATTCGCCGCGGCTGCACCCGGGGTTGTCGCTTCTGCCAGCCCGGGATGTTGACGCGTCCGGCTCGGGATGTGGAACCCGAAGCGGTGATCGAAGCAGTGGAGACCGGCATGAAACAAACCGGTTACAGCGATTTCTCGCTGCTCTCCCTGAGCTGCAGCGACTATCTGGCACTCCCGGCGGTGGGGGTTGAGTTGCGCAACCGCCTTGCCGATCAGAACGTCACACTTCAACTGCCCAGTCAGCGGGTGGATCGCTTCGATGAAGATATTGCTCACATCCTTGGCGGCACGCGGAAAGCGGGTCTCACCTTCGCGCCCGAGGCAGGAACACAGCGCCTCCGCGACATCGTCAACAAGGGCCTCACCGATGACGACCTGCTGCATGGCATCCGCACGGCCATGCAGAACGGCTATCGCAAGGTGAAGCTGTACTTCATGATCGGCCTCCCTGGTGAGACGGATGCCGATGTTCTCGGCATTGCCGAGACCTGCGTGATGCTGCAGCAGCGCTGCCGTGACCTGGGTCGACTGAACCTGAACATCACGATCAGCAATTTCACGCCCAAGCCCCACACCCCTTTTCAGTGGCATAGCGTCTCTACGGCCGAGTTTGAACGCCGCCAGGCCCTGCTCAAGGAGGCCTTCCGGCGTTTGCGCGGCGCGAAGGTGAATTTCACCGATGTGCGGCTGTCGGCCATGGAGGATTTCGTAGGCCGCAGCGATCGGCGCCTTGCTCCGGTGATCGAGGCTGCCTGGCGGGCCGGTGCCGGCATGGATGCCTGGTTCGAGTCGCTGGATCGCACCTACGCCGCCTGGACCGGAGCCATCGCGGATGCTGGCCTGGAGGGGCATTACCGGGAGATGGAGATGGGTGGCTGGAGTGCTGTGGCTGCCCTGGATCGGGAGGACCTGGAAGCGTTCTGTGCTCAGCCGCTCCCCTGGGATCACATCGACACCGGCATCGACAAGGCCTGGCTGGCCGACGATCTGCAACGGGCTTTGGCAGCGGCAGTTGTGCCCGACTGCTCCTTTGATGGCTGCAGCAGTTGTGGGGTCTGCGGCCCGGATCTCGGCCACAACGTGGTGGTTTCCGCTCCCGAGGTGCCAACCCAGGTGCCAACCCAGGCGCCGCCCAGTGAACGGGTCTGCCGCATCCGGGTGCAATTCGCCAAAACGGGATCGATGGCGCTGCTCAGCCATCTTGACCTGATGCGCATGTTGGAGCGGGCCCTGCGTCGTAGTGCTCTTCCGATCAGCTTCACCGGCGGGTTTCATCCCCTGCCGCGGATTCAGATCGCCTTGGCCCTGCCCCTCGGCGCTGAGGCCGAGAGCGAGTGGATGGACCTTGAATTCACTGAGGCCCTGGATCCCAATCACTTCTGCAAGACGCTCCAGCCGTTGTTGCCGGAGGGCATTCAGCTGCTAGCGGCAGCCGAGGTCCCCGTCAGTGGCAAAAGCCTCTCGCAAGAACTGAAGAGCGCTGTTTGGTGTTTTGATCTCGTGCCGGAGGCGCAGGCCTCGATGCCATTGGATTGGCATGCGGCGGTGGATCAGCTCCTGCAGGCCACAAGCTTGGTGTGGCATGACACCGATAAGAAGGGCCGCCCCCGGGAGCGGGATTGCCGCCCCGCGTTGAAGGCGCTGCATGTGACGGATCAGAACCCCGATGGATCCATTCGGCTTCGCTTGGAAGCAGCGGTTGATGAGATGGGCCGAAGCTTGCGCCCTGCTCAGATTCAGCACTGGCTTGCCGAGAACGTTGGCCAGCCCTTGCAGGTGCAACGCTTGGCCCGAGAAGCCCTGCTCCTCGATGCGCAGTGCTAATTTGACACAGAACAGGTGTTTCGTCCGTCGAGGCCAACCTTGTTCCGGTCTTGTCTGATCCAACACGGATATCGAGGTCCACATCACGGCTTGTATGGCGGTCTTTTTTGGAACCCCCCAGCCTGATTCATAGGAGTTTCTGCTCCGCAACCTTTTGGTCTTGCTGACCAGCCCAGATCTTTCCATCAACCCGTGAGGGAGAACCGGCAGGTTCCTCAACGGATTTGTCCCTCAATAGGGCTCAACCAGTTCTCTTATGCCCCAGCAAATTGTCATCGCGGAGCAGCTGCGCATCGCAGCAGTGCTAACCGATGAACGCGTTGATGAACTAATCGTCGCGCAGGGTCGTTATCAGATCGGAGATGTCTATTTAGGAACGGTAGAAAATGTTCTGCCAGGCATTGATGCTGCCTTCGTCAATATCGGTGAGAGTGAGAAAAACGGGTTCATTCATGTCACCGATCTTGGGCCGCTGCGTCTGAAGAAAGGTTCGGCTGGGATCACTGAACTTCTGGAGCCTCGCCAAAAGGTTCTGGTTCAGGTGATGAAAGAACCGACCGGCACCAAAGGCCCACGGTTGACGGGAAATCTGGCTCTGCCAGGTCGCTACCTGGTGCTTCAGCCCCATGGCCAGGGAGTCAATATCTCCCGGCGCATCAGTTCCGATGCAGAACGGAACCGTCTGCGTGCACTGGGTGTTCTGATCAAGCCGCCTGGAGCTGGTCTGCTGATCCGTACGGAAGCCGACAGCATCAGCGAAGAATTATTGATTGAGGATCTGGAATCCTTGCTACGCCAGTGGGAGGCGATTCAGCAAGCCGCTGAAACGGCTGCACCGCCGGTGCTGCTCAACCGCGACGAAGACTTCATCCATCGGATTCTGCGGGACCACATGGGCCCGGATCTGGCCCGGGTTGTGGTGGAAGATGCCGCCGCTGTGGGTCGTGTCAGCAGTTTCCTCGGTGCTGATGCCAGCAATGTGCTGGTGGAAGCGCACAGTGAACCCAGCGAGTTGCTGGAGCACTACAAGGTCAATGCAGCTATCCGCGATGCGCTGAAGCCACGGGTTGATCTGCCGTCCGGTGGCTACGTGATCATCGAGCCCACCGAAGCGCTCACTGTGATCGATGTGAACTCGGGCTCGTTCACACGGTCGGCCAATGCGCGCGAAACTGTGCTGTGGACCAACTGTGAGGCGGCGATCGAAATCGCTCGCCAGCTCAAGCTTCGCAACATCGGTGGGGTAATCATCATCGACTTCATCGATATGGATTCCCGCCGTGATCAGCTCCAGCTGCTGGAGTATTTCACGACAGCTGTCCGTGACGACTCAGCCCGCCCGCAGATCGCACAGCTCAGCGAACTGGGCCTGGTGGAACTCACCCGCAAGCGACAAGGGCAGAACATCTATGAACTGTTCGGTCGGGCCTGCCCCAGCTGTGGTGGTTTGGGCCATGTGGCCGTTCTCCCCGGCAAAGACCTGCTTCAACCTCTGGCGACGGCCACGGGATTGGTGCGTTCGGCGGCCTCTGCCCGCGCCGAAGTTGTTGCGCCAGGAGAGAACGGTGGCAATGGCCGTCGGCGGCGCGGTGGTCGAGGGCGCGGCAGTCAGGATGCCGTCCTTCCGCTAGAGACGTCCGACACCGCTGCCCCTGAGGTCTCCACCCAAGAGGCTCAGGAGCCCGCGACTGCCCGTCGTCAGGATCCTGAAATGGTTGCCGTCCCGATGACGGACGAGCAACAGCAGTTGTTTGGTTGGCTGGGGTTGAACCCTGCCCTGTTGCTGGAGGAGCCCCCTGCATCCGACAACGTCGTTGTCAGGGTTGTGCGTCCTGGTGAGGATGAGCAGGAGGTGCTTGAGGCGGCGCGTCAGCAATTGGCGGCCAGTTCCGGAAGGCGACGTCGTCGCGGCGGACGGGGTGGTCGTTCTGGCTCACGCAATGGGGCGAGTCAGCCCACATCGAACTCTTCTTCTGAGACGCCTGTTGTCGTGACCTCATCCGCCCCGGATGAGGCGGCTCCCTTGATGGTTGAGATCACCCCCTTGGAGGCGGTGACCAATCTGACGATCACCGAACCAGAACCGGCTCCCATCAGCGAACCGGCTGAGCCCGAGCCTGTGGCCGTGGTGGAACCAGCTGAGCCTGAGGAGCCTCGCCGTCGCCGTCGCCGCTCTTCTGCTGTCGCCACGGTCTGAGCCGGATGACCGCGCAGGAGTCCCTCCCTCTCGGGAGGGACGTGGCCGGTGTGGATGAAGTCGGTCGCGGTTGTTTGTTCGGTCCTGTGTTTGCGGCCGCTGTGGTGCTCGAGGGCTCAGCGGCCGAATGCCTGTTGAAGGCAGGGTTGACCGACAGCAAAAAACTCTCGGCCAAGCGTCGGGCTGCCCTGGTTCCCTTGATTCAGTCGCTGTGTGTGGCGTCCGCTTTGGGCCAGGCGTCAGCGAGAGAAATTGACGCCTGCGGCATCCGCGTTGCCACGGAACGCGCCATGTTGCGGGCTCTGCAGCGACTGCCCCAGAGCCCTGGGCTTGTGCTGGTGGATGGCAATCTTCCCCTTCGGCTGTGGCACGGCCCGCAGCGCACAGTGATCGCAGGGGATAGCCGTTCAGCGGCCATTGCTGCGGCCAGTGTTCTGGCCAAGGAAGCCAGGGATGCACTCATCCGGCGCTTGTCGGCTCGCTTCCCTGGTTATGGACTCGAACGCCATGCGGGCTATGGCACGGCACAGCATCGTCAGAGCCTGATCGACTCAGGCCCCACGCCCCTGCATCGGCACACGTTCTTGAAGCGTCTGCTCGGTTGAGCGTTGCTCCTCTGTTTCCCGGCACCAGCAGCGGTAGTCGTCGATCAGCTGCCGGCCAACCCGGGCTTTGATGCCGATGAGGATGCCACTCAGGATTGATTCGCCCGTCGATTCCAACACCCGTTTGGGGATCAGCTTGAGCAGCGATGGCTGGCTGACGCTCACTGACAGATGGGCATGCCCCTGCAGCCCGCCAGGTGTGGAGGTGAGCCGTGCTTCCAGGTTCAGGGCGAAGTCGTCAACGATTCCCAGACCCTCCAGTTCGCAGTCGAGGGCCTGCATCACCAACGTGTCGCCTTCCATATGGATCTGGAGGGACACCACGGGTTTCACTTGGAGTTGAAAGACCTGCAGGCTGGTCACCACGTAGCGGTAACGCCCTGGCTGCAGGCGGGTGAGCTGTTTGGCGTCCAGAAGGGCCCCGAGGACGCGCTCCTCCTCCAGCAGGTAGGTGGGCAACCGCTCTGCTCCGGTTCTGACAGGCAGATCAAGCTTTTGACTGGCTTCGAAGGCCAGGGGCATGGACTTCACCTGACGCGGCATGATCTTATCGAGTCCATGCAGTGCGGCTTCGATGCCTACACGTCTCGCATTCCTTGGCCCAGCCGGGACATATGGCGAGCAGGCCGCCCGGGTGCTGATCGAACAGGACGCTCTCGAGGATGTTCAGCTGGTGCCCTGCGTTGGGCTTCGATCGGTTGTGGAACAGCTGGCGGGGGGGGAGTGTGATGCAGCCGTTGTCCCGATTGAGAACTCGGTTGAGGGGGGGGTGACAGCGACCCTCGATGCTCTGTGGTCCCACCCCGAGCTTTGTATTCGCAGGGCTTTGGTGCTGCCGATTCAGCACGCTCTGCTTGGCAGTGGGCCACTTAGCAGAGTCACGGAAGTGCTCTCTCACCCGCAGGCCCTGGCGCAGTGCAGTGGATGGTTGGCCCAGCATCTGCCCGATGCCTTGCAACTGCCCACCTCATCCACGGCTGAAGCAGCTCGCATGGTGGCGGGCAGTCCCTTTCGTGCTGCGATCGCTTCCCAGTCCGCCGCCCGGGAACACGGGTTGGATGAGCTGGCGTTTCCTGTGAACGATGTTGCGGGCAATCGCACCCGTTTTCTGCTGTTGTGTCGTGGGCAGCGCAGTGAACATGGCGATGTGGCCAGCTTGGCGTTCTCGCTGCATCGCAATGCGCCGGGGGCCTTGCTGGAGGCACTGGCCTGTTTGGCTGAGCGGGGCCTGAACATGAGTCGGATTGAATCGCGACCGTCCAAACGGGAGCTGGGGGAATACGTCTTTTTTGTGGATGTGGATCTTCCTCCGGATCCGTCAACGGCCCTGCAGGATCTGATTGCCCAGTTGCAGCCTCTGTGTGAGCATCTGGCCCATTTCGGTGCCTACCCCAGCAGCGATTTGAGTGGCTCTTGAGGATCAGTCTTTGCTGATTCGGAAGACGCCGAATTGCATCAGCCCGGTGGCGAAGGCCCAGTGCATCAGCAGCAACGTCGGCGTTTCTCTCAGGCCTTGCAGGACAGCTTTCGGCCCCAGGCTGACCACGGCCCAGGGGCGTCGGATGCCCTCGATGATCGAGTCAATCCATGAGGGGAGCGTGGCCTGGGTCCAATCGCCGGTGACGATCTCGCCACGGTGGTGGACGCTGTTGTCGAGGTTCTGGCGGAACCCCTTGATGCTGGCGAATTCAGGGTGGGCCCACTGGTTGAGCAGCTGACGCATCACCCAGCGTTCGGTTCTCGTCATGCCGCCGTCAGAGGGGTCTCGGCGGTTCCAGTCGGCCACAGCTAGCAGACCCCCCGGTCGCATCGCCCGCAGCAGCTCATCGGCATAACGCTGTTTGTTCGGCATGTGGGGACCGGCCTCCACACTCCAGACCGCATCAAAGCTCTGGTCGGGCAGTTGAAGATCCAAGGCGTCCATTACCTGGAAGCGGCAGCTCAGGCCTGATGGGGTGAGTTGTGTGGCTCGTTCCACCTGGGCTGGGCTGATGCTGATGCCGAGAACGTCCAATCCGTAATCCCGCGCCAGTATTCGGGCGCTGCCACCGATGCCGCATCCCACATCCAGCACCCGGCTGCCAGCGGGGAGTTGGTCCAGACCGCTCCAGCGCACCAGCTCGTGGACGAAGGCTTCCTTGGCTTCGCGGAAGTCGAAGGAGCCCGGCGGGGTCCCGTAATGGCCGAGATGGACATGCTCTCCCCAGAGCTGCTCCAGCAAACGGTCTTCCGTCCAGGCGTCGTAGGCGGAGGCGACACTCTCCGACGATTCGTAGCGCCGGTCGCGGCGAAGCCATAGCGCAACTCCGGTGGTTCCAACGGCGCCGGCCACCATTAACAGAGATCCCAACATCACTTCAGATCCATCAACACAGTGCGGGCCGCCAGTTGGCGTCGGGTGTGATCCAACATTTCAAATTGCTGGCTCAACCGCTCGTGGGTGTCGGTTAGTTCCAGAAGACTCTGTTGCTCTGAAGCGGCCTGATCCAGATGGGCGCTGATCCAGAAGGACAGTTCCCGCGGCAGATCAGGCAGATCTTCGGGCAGTTCCACCTCTCGGTTCTGCAGCTTGCTGGTCAGTTGAACGACGTCATTCAAGGCTTCGCTCACCTTGTCCCGCAGGCTGTTGAGCTGGTCAGTGTCGGCCACGGGCTCATCCTCCAGCCAGCTCACCATCCCTGTTCGGTAGGGCGTTTCCCGTGTGATGTTGAGCAGCCGGAACCGCTGTTGGCCCAACGAAACGATGTAGCTGCGCCCGTCTTCTGTTGTTTGATGCTGAAGCACCTCAGCGCAGCAACCGATTTCGGCCATTTCGCCGTTCTCAGGGTTGATGCGAACGATGCCGAATCGCTTGTCGGTCTCCAGAACCGTCTGGAGAAGCATCCGATAACGCGATTCAAAAATGTGCAGCGGCAGGAGCTGCTGCGGGAACAACACGACGTCCGGCAGGGGGAACAGGGGAAGCTCCCTCACAGAAAAATCGGACACGAACGCCGTGTTGTAGGCATTTGAATCCTAGGAAAATGAAGTTCTGATTGAACGGATCAGAGCTTCACTTCGATGTCCACACCACTGGGGAGATCAAGCTTCATCAGCGCGTCGATGGTTTTAGCCGACGGGCTGTAGATGTCGATGATGCGACGGTGGGTACGGGTCTCGAAGTGCTCGCGGGAATCCTTGTCCACGTGGGGAGAGCGCAGAACGCAGTAGATCTTGCGTTTCGTGGGCAGGGGAATCGGACCGATCGCGGTTGCAGCGGTGTTATCGGCCGTTTCTATGATTTTTTCGCAAGAAAGATCGAGCATGCGACGGTCAAACGCCTTCAGGCGGATGCGGATCTTCTGCTGAGCGATGGCAGTGGACATAGGAAAGGGGCGAAAAAGCTTCGAGGTCGAAGCAGGACTTCAGTTGTCGAGGTTCTGAGAAATGTAGGAGATGGGGGACTGGGCCCCTCCATCTCCTGCCGGTTGGTTCAGCTTGCGCTTATCACTCAATGATCTTGGAGACCACGCCAGCACCGATGGTGCGGCCGCCTTCGCGGATGGCGAAGCGCATGCCCTGCTCGATGGCGACGGGGCAGATCAGCTCACCGGTCATCTGGATGTTGTCACCAGGCATCACCATTTCCACGTTGGAACCGTCTTCCGCGGTGAAGGCAGTGATTTGGCCTGTCACGTCCGTTGTACGGATGTAGAACTGCGGGCGGTAGCCAGCGAAGAAAGGAGTGTGGCGGCCGCCTTCTTCCTTCTTGAGCACGTACACCTGACCCTCAAACTTGGTGTGAGGGGTGATGGAACCGGGCTTCACGAGCACCATGCCGCGCTCGATGTCTTCCTTCTGGATGCCGCGAAGCAGCAGACCAACGTTGTCGCCAGCCATGCCCTCATCGAGCAGCTTGCGGAACATTTCCACACCGGTGACGGTGGTCTTGCGGGTGTCCTTGATACCGACAATTTCGATTTCTTCGCCGACCTTGACTATTCCGCGCTCGATACGGCCTGTGGCCACGGTGCCGCGACCGGTGATGGAGAAGACGTCTTCCACAGCCATCAGGAAGGGCTTGTCAACTTCCCGCTCAGGCTCAGGAATGCTGGAGTCAACAGCCGCCATCAGTTCCTCGATCTTGGCTTCCCACTCAGCCTCGCCCTCGATGGCCTTCAGGCCGGAGACCTGAACCACGGGGATGTCGTCGCCGGGGAAGTCGTAGCTGGAGAGCAGTTCGCGTATCTCCATCTCCACCAGTTCGATGATCTCTTCGTCATCGACCATGTCGCACTTGTTCAGTGCAACCACCAGAGCGGGAACGCCCACCTGCTTGGCCAGCAGGATGTGCTCCTTGGTCTGGGCCATCGGGCCGTCGGTGGCGGCACACACCAGGATGGCGCCGTCCATCTGAGCGGCACCGGTGATCATGTTCTTCACATAGTCCGCGTGGCCAGGGCAGTCCACGTGGGCGTAGTGACGGGTCTCGGTCTCGTACTCAACGTGAGCGGTGTTGATGGTGATGCCGCGCTCACGCTCTTCAGGGGCGCCGTCGATGTCGGCGTAGTTCTGCACTTCAGCCTGACCCTTCTTGGCGAGCACGTTGGTGATCGCAGCGGTGAGGGTGGTCTTGCCGTGGTCAACGTGGCCGATGGTGCCGATGTTGACGTGGGGCTTGTTCCTTTCGAACTTCTCGCGTGCCATGGGTGTTTAAAGAATCGAGGGTTGGATTTGGAGGAGTTTAGAGATCAGGAATTGCCCTGATTCTTGGAAATGATGGCCTCGGCCACATTGCGAGGAACTTCGGCGTAGTTGTCGAATTCCATCGAGAAAATGCCCCGGCCCTGGGTCATGGAGCGGAGCTCGGTGGCGTAACCGAACATCTCGGCAAGGGGCACCTTGGCCGAGATTTTGGACGTGCCGTCTTCGACGGACTGGCCCTCAACCTGGCCTCGACGGGAGGACAGGTCGCCGATGATCGAACCGAGGAAATCCTCGGGAGCTTCGACCTCGACCTTCATCATCGGCTCAAGCAGCACAGGGTTGCACTTCTTAACGCCGTCCTTGAAGGCCATGGATCCGGCGATCTTGAACGCCATCTCCGAGGAGTCGACGTCGTGATAAGAGCCATGCACCAAGGTGCATTTCACATCGATGAGGGGGTATCCGGCGATCACACCGGATTCGCAGGTCTCCTTCATGCCCTGCTCGGCGGGCTTGATGTATTCCTTCGGAACGACACCGCCCACGATCTTGTTAACGAATTCGAAGCCGGAGCCGGGCTCACCCGGTTCCATCTCGATCACAACGTGGCCGTACTGGCCTTTACCACCGGTCTGACGTGAGAACTTGCCCTCGCCACCTGCAGAACCACGGATGGTTTCGCGGTAGGACACCTGAGGTGCGCCGATGTTGGCTTCCACCTTGAACTCACGCAGCATGCGGTCCACCAGGATTTCCAGGTGGAGTTCGCCCATGCCGGCGATCACGGTCTGGCCGGTCTCAGAATCGGTGTTGACGCGGAAGGTCGGGTCCTCTTCAGCCAGAGCAACCAGGGCCTTGGAGAGCTTCTCCATGTCGCCCTTGGTCTTCGGCTCAACAGCCACGGAGATCACCGGTTCGGGGATGAACAGGGTCTCGAGAACGATCGGATCGTCCTGGGTGCAGAGGGTGTCACCCGTGGTGGTGTTCTTCAGTCCGAGCACCGCACCGAGGTCGCCGGCACGAAGCGCGTCAACTTCCTCACGGTCATCGGCCTTAAGCACCACGAGGCGGGAGATGCGTTCCTTCTCACCTTTGGTGGAGTTGAGCACGTAGCTGCCCTTCTCGAGGATGCCGGAGTACATCCGCACGAAGGTGAGCTTGCCGTAGGGATCGGCCATCACCTTGAAGGCGAGGGCACTGAAGGGGGCGCTGTCGTCGGACGGACGCACCGCTTCGCTGCCGTCAGGAAGCACACCCTGGATAGGGGGGACGTCGACGGGAGCAGGCAGGTAGTCGATCACAGCGTCGAGCACCAGCTGCACACCTTTGTTCTTGAAGGCGGAGCCGCAGAGCATGGGCACCAGACCGTGCTTGAGCACGCCCTCACGGATGCCTTTCTTGAGGTCGTCAACGCTGAGTTCGCCGCTTTCGAGGAATTTCTCGATCAGCGCCTCATCGGTTTCAGCGACGGTTTCCATCAAGGTGTTACGCCACTCGGCGACCTCGTCGGCCATGTCGGCCGGCACGTCGGCTTCTTCGATGTCGGTGCCGAGGTCGTTCTTATAGATGTATGCCTTGTTGGCAACGAGATCGATGATGCCGCTGAGCTCACCTTCGGCACCGATCGGAAGCTGGATCGGAACAGCGTTGGCTTTGAGGCGATCCTTGATCTGGCCGTGAACCTTTAGGAAGTCCGCACCGGTGCGGTCCATCTTGTTCACGAACACCATCCGGGGAACGGAATAGCGATCGGCCTGACGCCAGACGGTCTCGGATTGGGGCTGAACGCCACCAACAGCACAGAAGACGGCAATCACGCCATCCAGCACGCGCATGGAGCGCTCCACCTCAATGGTGAAGTCCACGTGGCCAGGCGTGTCGATAATGTTGATTCGATGATCCTGCCAAGATGTCGAAATGGCAGCGGCGGTAATCGTGATGCCACGCTCCCGTTCCTGGGCCATCCAGTCGGTCACGGCGGCGCCGTCATGCACCTCGCCGATTTTGTGCACCACACCGGAATAGAACAGGATCCGTTCTGTCGTAGTGGTTTTGCCGGCATCGATGTGAGCAGCGATACCAATATTTCTGACGCGTTCCAGGGGGAAGTCGCGGGCCACAGGAAATTCTCCGGGGGTGGGGCGTGAAAAGGCGGAGAGACTCTACAGGCCAGCCATGAACATCTGTGTTGATGACTGGCCCGCGAGGCTCAGTAGCGGTAGTGGGCGAAAGCCTTGTTGGCTTCGGCCATCTTGTGGGTTTCTTCGCGCTTGCGAACGGCGTTGCCAGCTTCGTTGGCGGCATCCATCAGTTCGCCAGCCAACTTCTGGGCCATGCTCCGGCCGTTGCGGGCGCGGGAGAAGCTCACCAGCCAGCGCAGGGCCATAGCGGTGCCGCGTTCCTGGCGCACTTCCATGGGCACCTGGTAAGTGGCACCACCGACACGGCGGGCGCGCACTTCCACCAGAGGGGTGGCGTTCTTGACGGCTGTCTCGAACAGTTCGAGCGGATCTCCGCCGGTGCGCTCGTTGATCAGGCCAAACGCGTCGGACAGGATCCGTTGCGCTGTCGACTTCTTGCCGTGCTGCATCAGGCGCACCACCATCATCGTGGCGAGGCGGCTGTTGAACTGCGGGTCGGGAAGAATCGGGCGCTTCTCAGCGGCGTTGCGGCGTGACATTAGGGATCAGAACTTGATGGGGATGGGGAAGAAACCGGTGATCACTCCTTCGGAGCCTTGGCGCCGTACTTGGAGCGGGACTGACGCCGGTCTTTCACGCCAGCGGTATCCAGGGTTCCGCGGATGATGTGGTATCGGACACCAGGGAGGTCTTTGACACGACCGCCGCGGATCAACACCACCGAGTGCTCCTGCAGGTTGTGACCGACACCGCCGATGTAGGCCGTGACCTCAAAGCCGGAGGTCAGGCGCACACGAGCCACCTTGCGCAGCGCCGAGTTGGGCTTTTTGGGCGTCGAGGTGTAAACGCGGGTGCAAACACCGCGACGCTCAGGGCACGACTTCAAAGCCGGGGACTTGGTCTTGGCCTTGAGACGTGAGCGCTCAGTGCGGATCAGCTGTTGGATGGTTGGCATCGATGGTCGGTGAGCGGTCGGACTCCCGACCTGATTCGACAATCGACCACGATACCGGGTGATGGTCCCCCCTTAAATCCGGCTGAAGGCACTGCCGCAGGCACAGGGTTCAACACCATCGCTGTTGCGGATCAGAAAACCACCGCCACTCAGGTCGCCCCGGTAGTCCAGGCAAAGGCCTTCAAGCAATTTGAGCTGTTCCGCCGGGGCGTGCAGGGTCACGCCATCGGCTCTTGCGATGGCGACGCCTGCCAGATGTCCTGCCCGGATGCGCAGCACGTGTTGTGCGCACTCCCCGGGAGTGAGATCGAGATGCATCTGCCCCGGTGTTCCCGCCACGGCCGCCTGTCGCCCCAGCTCAGCAGCAGCGGCAGCGGTCAGCCGCAGATTGGCAGCCATACTCAGTTCCTCAGGGCCCCCACTGTTGCAGGTCTCAGAGGGGGATGAGACCCAGGCCGTTGTGGACTCTCGGGGAGCTGCTTCGGCCGTTCATCACGGTTCGTCCGGCCACCACAAGGGTGGTGGAACTGCCGCCATCCATGTTCAAGGCATCGCGCAGGCCCAGTTGCTTGGCAGCCAGAGCTGTTTCCACAAGGGTGGGATCACTGCCGGCGGCCCCGCGCAAGGTCATCAGCCACTGACCGCTCGCCCCCTGAGCCACCACCGTTCTTGGTGCCGCCAAGCTCATGAAGCCAGGGCTAAACCCTTCCTGACGTCCATTCAGCACCACGCGGCCGTTCTGCATCAAGAGCGGACCGCCCCCTAGAACATTGGGCTGTTGGGCCAGGGGAGAGCTGGATCGCTCTGTCACCTGGATTTGATCGCCAGGTTGAGCCGGCAGCGGCGTGCGCCCGCGGGCGACCACCAGCGCAGCGTTTTCGGGAATGGCGATGCCGCTTTGCAGGCTGCGCTGATTGAAGGTTGTCTCGACGCGCCCGCCTCGAATCAACAGAGCTTCCTCTTCTCCGCTCAGGGCCCGGTAGCGGGGCCCCCATGCAGGTGTGTAGAGGCTCAGTCCCTTCTGGACGTAGCCGCTGTTGAGTGCCATCAGGCTCCAACGGCGACCGTTGTTCACCCGCAGCGTCTGGTTCAGCCGCAGCCGGCCGAACTGCAGATCCCCTGAGGCTCCCCAAGCGATCACGCCGCGATTCAGGATCGGACCGGACAGCCAGATCCCCTGATGCCGCACGGCCCCCAGGGGGAGTTGATTGATCCGGTTGAAAAAGCCTCCGTTGACTGCGACCAGTGCCCCTGCGGGCTGGGAGAGCTGAGGCAGAAAACGCAGGCCCTGTTGCTGCTCGGCTTTGACCAGGGTCTGAAGGGTGATGCCGAGACGGCTCAGCTGGCCGCCGGCACGGAACACCTGAATGGGTTTCACCCCCACCTTGATGGTGCGTTGCTCTAAGACGAAGCCCCGCCTCAGCCATTCGGCCACAGCTGGGTCGCGCAGGGGCAGATGTGCGCTCTGGGCTGGGCGGCGACCGCCGATCAGCACACCATCCAGCACCACCCGCCAGGGGGACGCCAGGCTCAGGCTCCTCAGCTTGGTGGCTTGTCCCTTCAGCACAATGCCCCCGTGGCGATGCTGCTGTGGGGTGAGCCCCCACGCCTTCAATTGACGTTGCTGGGTTCGCGACAGCTTGAGCTCCAGTAACAGGTCGCCTTTCAACCGTTGCACCAGGGCGGGGCCGTCCAGGTCCAGCACCAAACGATCAGCTGTGGAACCCTTGCCACGGCGCAGGTTGTTCACCGTTGGTCGGGGCAGCCGAAGCTCCAAGGTGTTTCCCCGCACTTTCGAGCGCACGCCAGTTGCGGCCAGCCAGTCGCTCACCTCGAGGCCGACTTCATCACCGAGCGAACGGGTTGCCAGTGCGGTGAGGGAGACCGTTCGGCCAAACCATTCGAGTGCTTCTCCATCGAGGCGAGACACCCGCCTGAAACCCAGACGGGATTCCAGAACCTCCAAGGGCAGCCAAAGTTCTTCCGGCTCTGCTTCTCTGCCCTTCCAGAGCCAAACCGCCTTGCTGCGCTTTTGCCCGATCAGCACCTCCTCACCGCTCTGGTTGGGCGCAGGCCGAAGCTCAGGTGGTGGTGGGGGAAGTGGGGCAAAGGCCAGCATGAAATGCCTGGGCGGAGAGGCGCCTGCCTAGGATCGTCCCTCGAGATGGTCTCTGCAGAGCTCGAAGCTGCAGACCCATGCGATCGTCCGGTTGAGTTCCCTATGTCTGACGCCATCCGTTCCGCTGTCTGGCCTTACTGCGACAGCCCTGCACCCCAAGTAGTTGCGGGCGAGAAGGATGCGTGTGGCGTTGGTTTCCTGGCTCAGCTCCAGGGGCAGGCCAGTCACTGGGTGCTGGAGCAGGCCCTGCGTGGTCTGGGATGCATGGAGCACCGTGGTGGTTGCGGTGGTGATGGCGACTCCGGCGACGGAGCAGGTGTGTTGTGTGAGATCCCCTGGTCGTATCTGAAAGCGGTCTGGCCCGAGGCGGCTGCAGCACGGGGCCTCGGCATGATGTTCATGCCGACCGATGCCAGCCGTCGTGCTGAGGTGCGGGGCCTGTGTGATGAAGAGGCCAGATCCCTTGGCATGCAGCCTTTGGGGTGGCGAACGGTGCCCGTTGAACCTGCGGTTCTCGGGCCTTTGGCTCGTGCCACAGCGCCTGTGATCGAGCAGTGGGTGCTGAATGGTGATGCGGACGACTCAACGTTTGATGGCCAGCTGCTGCGGTTGCGGCGCCGCATCGGTGCCCGTGTGAGGGCCGCTCTGGGTGCTGAGGTGGCGCAGGACGTTTATGTCGCCTCCCTGAGCAGCCGGACGGTTGTTTACAAGGGGATGGTGCGATCCGAGGTGCTGGAGCAGTTCTACGCCGACCTGCAGGACTCTCGATTTGAGGTGAGCTTTGCGGTGTATCACCGCCGTTTCAGCACCAACACCCTGCCGCGCTGGCCCCTGGCGCAGCCGATGCGCCTTCTGGGGCACAACGGCGAAATCAACACACTGCTGGGCAACCTAAACTGGGCCAAGGCTTCAGAAGCCAGCCTCGAGAACGTCTGGGGTGAGGCGGCTGATGACCTAATTCCGGTGGTGAACCCTGCCTTCAGCGATTCCGCCAACCTCGATGCCACCCTGGAATTGATGGTGCGTAGTGGGCGGTCGATCACTGACAGCCTGATCACACTGGTGCCAGAAGCGTTCCGCAATCAGCCCGATCTCGACAGCCGTCCTGATGTGACGGCGATGTACGAATTCAACGCTGGCATTCAGGAACCCTGGGATGGCCCGGCCCTGTTGGTCTTTGCCGACGGCAAACGAGTAGGTGCAACGCTCGATCGCAACGGGCTGCGTCCGGCGCGTTGGTGCACCACCGCTGATGGCTTCGTGATCATGGGATCGGAGACCGGCGTGGTGGACCTCAGCGGCAAGACGATTGTTCAGAAAGGTCGTCTTGGCCCTGGTCAGATGGTGGCCGTCGATCTTGAACGCGGCGAGTTGCTGGACAACTGGTCGGTGAAGGAAGACGCGGCGCGGCGCTTCCCCTATGCCGATTGGCTGCAGAAGCATCGCCGCGGCGTGCCCCCCCAGCCGTGGACCCAGGACCGGAAGGTGGGTGAACTCGATCTGCTTCGGTTGCAGACCGCGATGGGGTTCACCGCCGAAGACTTCGATCTGATCATCGAGGACATGGCTGCCCTCGGCAAGGAGCCGACCTACTGCATGGGCGATGACATTCCCCTGGCGGTGCTCTCCGACAAGCCCCATTTGCTTTACGACTACTTCAAGCAGCGCTTCGCCCAGGTCACCAACCCTCCTATTGATCCCCTGCGGGAAAAGCTGGTGATGAGCCTGGAGATGCACCTGGGTGAGCGTCGGCCCGCCCTGAAGCCCCAGCCGGAAGCTGCCTCCGTCATCCATCTGGAGACGCCCGTTTTGAACGAGGCGGAACTGGCGGCGATCAGTGAGCAGGGCTTGCCCGTCAAGACGGTGTCCACCCAGGTGGCTGTGGAGTCGTGTGCGGGAGGCCTGCAACATGCCATTGCGGCGCTGTGCAGCGTTGCGGAACAGGCGGTGCGTGACGGAGCCCAAGTTCTGGTGCTGTCCGACCGGGTCGGTGGCACAGGGGCGGCGGCCCCGCTGACCCCCACAACAGTGGCGATGCCGGCCTTGCTGGCCGTGGGTGCTGTTCATCACCATCTGCTGCGCCAGAAGCTTCGGCTGCAGTGCTCTCTGGTGGTGGATACGGCCCAGTGCTGGAGCACCCATCACATGGCCTGCCTGATTGGTTACGGCGCCAGTGCCGTCTGCCCCTGGCTCACCTGGGAGACCACCCGCCACTGGCTGGATCACCCCAAGACCAAGAAGCGGATCGAACAGGGCAAGTTGCCCGCCCTCGATGCAAATCAAGCCCAGGCCAACGTTCGTGAGTCGCTGGAGAATGGCCTGCGCAAGATCCTCTCCAAGATCGGAATTTCATTGCTGGCCAGCTATCACGGCGCTCAGATCTTCGAAGCGATCGGCCTGGGAGCGGATGTGGTGGAGACCGCCTTCGCGGGAACGACCAGCCGTGTTGCCGGCATGACGCTGGCCGAGCTCGCGAACGAAACGCTCTCGATGCACGCCAAGGCCTTCCCTGAGCTCAACCGCAGCAAGCTCGAATTCATGGGCTTTGTTCAGTACCGCAGTGGTGCTGAGTACCACCGCAACAATCCCGAGCTGTCGAAGGCGCTGCACAAGGCGGTGGCTCAGGGCCCTGGTTATGACCATTTCTCCACCTACCAGGACTTGCTGGAGAATCGACCGGTGATGGCCCTGCGGGACCTGCTGGAGTTCAAGTTGGCTCCCAACCCAGTCCCCCTGGATCAGGTGGAGAGCGTCGAGAGCATCTGCACCCGCTTCTGCACGGGCGGGATGAGCCTGGGCGCTTTGTCCCGCGAAGCCCATGAAGTGTTGGCCGTGGCGATGAATCGCATCGGCGGCAAGAGCAACAGCGGTGAAGGCGGTGAAGACCCTGCCCGCTTCCAGATCCTCAAGGATGTGGATGGCGAGGGCCGTTCCGCCTCATTCCCCAGCATTGGTGGTTTGCGCAATGGGGACACCGCCTGCTCGGCAATCAAGCAGGTGGCTTCAGGCCGTTTCGGTGTGACGGCGGAATACCTGCGCAGCGGCAAGCAGTTGGAGATCAAGGTGGCCCAGGGCGCCAAGCCCGGTGAAGGCGGTCAGCTGCCAGGGCCCAAGGTCGACAAGTACATCGCCTGGTTGCGCAACAGCAAGCCAGGTGTGGCCTTGATTTCACCGCCGCCACACCATGACATCTATTCGATTGAAGACCTGGCGCAGTTGATCCATGACCTGCATCAGGTGCATCCCGCTGCTCCTGTGAGCGTGAAGCTGGTGGCCGAGATCGGCATCGGCACCATCGCTGCGGGTGTGGCCAAGGCCAACGCCGATGTGATCCAGATCTCCGGTCACGACGGTGGCACGGGTGCATCTCCCCTGAGTTCGATCAAGCATGCCGGCAGCCCCTGGGAACTGGGCCTCACCGAGGTGCACCGCTCCCTGGTGGAGAACGGTTTGCGCGATCGGGTTCTGTTGCGCGCCGATGGAGGCCTGAAGACAGGCTGGGACGTGATGATCGCTGCCCTGCTGGGGGCGGAGGAATACGGCTTCGGATCGATCGCGATGATCGCCGAGGGCTGCGTCATGGCTCGAGTTTGTCACACCAACAACTGCCCTGTGGGTGTGGCCACGCAGAAGGAGAACCTGCGCAAGCGTTTCACCGGTGTTCCTGAGCATGTCGTCAATTTCTTCTGGTACGTCGCCGAGGAAGTGCGTCAGCTGATGAGCCTGCTCGGCGTCAGCCGCCTCGAGGAGCTGATCGGTCGCACCGATCTGCTCCAGGCTCGCTCGGTTGATCTGGCCAAGACCAAGGGTGTGGATCTCTCCAGCCTGCGGGCTCCGATCAGCGGTGCCGAAGATCGCTCCTGGCTTCGCCATAGCGACGAGGCCCACGGCAACGGACCGATCCTTGAGGATCAGCTCCTCGCCGACGCTGAGCTGATGGCTGCCCTGGAGAACCACGGTTCCCTCAGCCGCAGCATCGAGATCATCAACACCGATCGCAGTGTCTGTGCCCGTCTGGCCGGTGAAATCGCCCAGCGCCATGGCAACCGCGGCTTCAACGGACAGCTCGATCTCACCTTCCGGGGTGCTGCAGGCCAGAGCTTCGGGGCCTTCCTGGTGCAGGGCATGCAGGTTCGTCTGGAAGGCGAGGCCAACGACTACGTGGGCAAGGGCATTAACAGTGGATGCATCACCCTGGTGCCATCAGACGGTTGTGCCTCTCCGGGTGACCAGGTGATCCTCGGCAACACCTGCCTCTACGGGGCCACCGGCGGTGAGTTGTTCGCCAATGGCCGGGCTGGTGAGCGCTTCGGTGTTCGCAACAGCGGTGCCCGCGCGGTTGTGGAGGGAGCTGGTGACCACTGCTGTGAGTACATGACCGGTGGTGTCGTCGTCGTTCTCGGCAGCACCGGTCGCAATGTCGGCGCTGGCATGACCGGTGGTGTGACCTTCCTGCTGGATGAGGAGGGGCATGTTGCTCCTCGGGTGAACCCGGAGATTGTTGAGGTCTGCACCATCACCACCCATGAGCAGGAGTCGCTGCTGAAGGGTCTGCTGGAACGGCATGTGGCGCTCACGGGAAGCGAGAAGGCTGCTGCTCTCCTGGCCGATTGGTCTGCGGCGAAGGGTCGCTTCAAGGTGTTGGTCCCTCCCAGTGAGCGGGAGTCGATGGGATTGGCCGACAAGCAGGCTGTGGCGGCCTAGCGCCGTCCCCAGTCCGTGGCCTGGTTTGTCAAGACCGAAACATTCACGGCTGTCGCCTCCGCCCTCCCCGTTGAGCAGCGGCGACCCTCCTTGGAGGCTCACCGCCGTTGGGTTGCAGATGAAGCAGCAGCAGGCCGCCGTGTACGCAGCGGTTACCTAGTGGATGGCGACCGGCGTCCGGGCGGCGGTGGGCTGCTGATATTTGAGGCGTCGTCCTACGCCGATGCCCTGGCGTGGGTCCAGAACGACCCGATGATCATCGCCGGCCTGGTGGACTGGCAGGTGCAGGAATGGATCCCTGTCAGCGGGGATGGCTGGCCATGAGCCGTTGCACCTCGCCGGCGTGGTAGCTGCTGCGGGTGAGTGGTGTGCTGACGACCTGGAGGAAGCCCAGCTCCTCTTCGCCCACTGTTCTGTAGGTCTCGAATTGAGCCGGAGAGACAAAGCGGTCGACGGCCAGGTGCTTTGGGCCAGGTGAGAGGTACTGACCGATGGTGACGATGTCGACCTTGTGTTTGCGCAGATCCCGGAGCGTCTCGATTATCTCCTCATCGGTTTCCCCGAGCCCCACCATCAGTCCCGACTTGCTGTAGGCCTTGGGCCATTGCTCCCTCACCCGTTGCAGCAGCTCGAGGGAGCGTTCATAAATGCCCTGGGGCCGCGCCAGGCGGTACATCCGCGGCACCGTTTCAATGTTGTGGTTCAGCACGTGGGGGGCGGCGGCCATCACCGTTGCCAGGGCATCCCAGTTGCCGCAGAAGTCGGGAATCAGCAGCTCGATCGTGGTGAGCGGTGAGCGTTGCTTCACCTGTTCGATGCAGGCAACGAACTGGGACGCACCTCCATCGGCGAGATCGTCGCGGTTCACCGAGGTGATCACCACATGCTTCAGTCCCAGACGGGCCACCGCTTCCCCAAGCCGTTGCGGCTCAGTGGGATCGAGCTCACGCACCCTCTTGTCAAAGTCGATGTCGCAGTAGGGGCAGGCGCGGGTGCAGCCGGGCCCCATGATCAAAAACGTGGCGGTGCCGCCTGCGAAGCATTCGCCGATGTTGGGGCAGCTCGCCTCCTGGCAGACCGTGTTCAGGTTTAAATCCAGCAGCAGGTCGGCTACGGCGCCGATCCGCTCGCGCTGCGGAGCCTTAACGCGCAACCACTCCGGCTTGAGCACGGCGAAGCATCTTCAATCCATGACCTTAGTCGCTGCTGAGATCTGCCTGGATTTCGCTCCACTGTGATCTTTTAAGATTGCAGCGCCGGGATGTGGCGCAGTTTGGTAGCGCACTTCGTTCGGGACGAAGGGGCCGCAGGTTCGAATCCTGTCATCCCGATTCTTGGTTTGCGTGGCACTGCCAGGTCTTGATGGATACCTGAGCTAAGCCTGAAAAAACTCAGCCCTCATTGAAGACTTGCCCCTGAGTACCCCCGCGGCGTCACCACCCAGTCACCATCGGCACGGCTGCTGCTGTTCCCGATCAGAACAAGCGTGAGCATGTCCACGGATTCCGGCTCCAAGCGCTCAAGACTCGTGAGCTCACGGGATTCCTCTGCGCGGCCCAGCTGCCGCGCCAGCGTCACCGGGGTTGTGGGGGGGCGGTGTTTCAACAGGATCTCCTTGGCGTGTCCCAGCTGCCAGTCCCGTCCCTTGGACCGCGGGTTATAGAGGGCGAGCACAAAATCTCCAGCAGCAGCGGCCTCCAGTCGCTTTTCGATCACGGCCCACGGCGTGAGGCGATCGCTGAGGCTCACGCAGCAGAAGTCATGCATCAGTGGCGCTCCGGCCCGGGCGGCGGCCAACTGGAAGGCTGAAATGCCTGGATGCACCGCGAAGCTGGGCCGGTCCTGCTCGGGTTGCTGGAGCAGCAGCTCCAGGGCCAATCCCGCCATGCCGTAGATCCCGCTGTCGCCGGAGGAGATCAGAGCAACTTTGGCCCCTTGTTGGGCCAAGCGCAGTGCTTCGGCACAGCGGTCCCATTCCCGGGTGAGCTGGCCATCGAATCGGACCTGATCCAGCCGGCGCAGGGGCTCCAGAAGATCGAGGTAGAGGCTGTAGCCAACCCAGGCGCAGCAACGGGAGAGGGCCGCTTTGGCGTCTCCGCTGAGCAGGGACAGATCTCCTGGACCACTGCCCACCAGGTGCAGCTCCCCCCTCTCTGGCGCATAGGGGAGGGCCGCCTCGGCAATGGCCACCGTCACGGCGCCCTGCTCCCCTGTTTCCGGACGGTTGATTCTCTTGGGCTGGATCAGATGACCTTGTTCGCCCGCAGCCAGCAAGGCTGCCGCTTCAGCCACCGACGCGGTCCCCATTTCCTTGCGCACCACTTCGGAGGGATTGGGCACGTCGATGGATGCAAGAGCGTGCTCCGCAAAAGTTCGGAACGGCCATGCCCGGGTCTGGCTCAGATGCTGCAGGGCCGGTTCATCGGATTTCCGGGCTGCGCTGACCATTCCAGCGACAGCCTCTTCCGCCAGTCCTGCTGTTGCCAAGGCCTCGGCAATGGCCTTCTCCACCAGGGAAACGCTGGTGTTGCGTTCACAGCCGATGCCGATCCAGAGCGTTGCTGGATGCCACTGGCAATCACCCTGACGGCGCGCTCCGATCACAAGATCAGCGGCGTCTGGCCCCCCCTTGGGATCAATGTTGTGCAGCAAGGGATGGCCTTCAGGGCCTCGCCAGGCGGTGGATCCACTGCTCTGGTGAACGCTGATGCTGGATCCCTGGGATTGCCGCACCATCAGATCGCGCCAATGGACCACCGATCCCCTGCGTTTCCAGCCCCAGCTCTCACCAAAGGCATCCAGGGGGAGACGTCCTTCATGGGCGCAGGCACCCGTGATCACCGCCTGCCCTCCGAGATCCATCGCGATCTCTCGGGCACGTTGTTCAGCGCCTGCGGAGTGGCCTCCTAGAAGAGGGATGATGAACTCCCCTTTGGGGTCAAGTACCAGAACGGCTGGATCCTTCTCCTTTCCTTGGATCCGAGCTGCAATCAGGCGCGTCACCGCTCCCACGGCACCCACGAACAACACGACGCTCTCTGCCGTCCAGTGCCCATCAAGGGCGGTGCTGATGTCTTGATCGGCTGGCTTGATCCGGTCGATGTGGCCGCGCAGCAGCAAACGCTCCAACAGCGGCATGGCGCTGGGGCTTAGTCCTAGGCCCAGAGCGGGAGCGGCAGATGTGGGGTTCAGGGCAGGAAATCCGGATCAGGGCTTGCGCAAGCGCCCATCGCTGTTGAGCAACTCACGGGCTGATCCTCCCAGGCTGCTGCTTGGCTTCAGCTTGGGTTCTTCGTCGGCTGGCTGATGAGGCTCCGCTTGCTTCTCCGGGGCAGGAGTGGGCCGAGCAGTTTCTGCTTTGGATGGCTGTTCAGCAGGCTGCTGTTCAGCTATGGGTGGCTCAGGCTCCCGCTCTTCTTTTTCCACTGGTGCAGTGGGCTGAGGGGCGGCCGTGGTCTGGGTATCGACCTCATCCTCGACTTTGAGCTCAGCCTGAGAGAGGTCTCGGAGCTGTTCTATCTGCTTTTGTTGTTTCTCCTCAGTCTTTTGAGGGGGCTCTGGCGAGTATTCGACCACCTCCAGAACCTCAGGCTCAGGGGAGCCGCTCAGGCGAGCGAGCTGACTGTCGGTGAGGCGTGAGCGCATCCAGCCCGGCTTGGCACCAGATGCGGCTTTCAGATGAATCAGCTGATTGTTGAAGACCGGTGTAATTGGCTCGCCCAGCCCGTTCAGCAGTTCCATCTGAATGTCGTGGCTGCCTGAGCCGTTTGATCCTTTGAGCCAGAGGGCTTCCTTGTGATCAACCAAAAAGCTGTCCCCATCAATGCTGATGCGGAGCCGCCAGCGTCCATCGCCCTCCCGCAGGTTTTGCAGCGGAGCATTCCAGATCAGCCAATCCACCAAAAGGGGTTGCAGGCCCTGCTCTCCGGCTGGCGAGACAGGGACCAGCCAGGGAGCATCGCGTTCGGGTTGTGTGCCCTGCAGTTTTTGCCAGAGGTGCACGCGTCCCTGGACTGAGGCTCCCGGTGCTTGTAAGGCTTCTCCCCAGGGGTAAGCGGCCCAGGCGCTGAAGCGGTGACTGCCGGCTTCCAGGTCATCGATGCGGACTTTCAGGCGGTTTCCATCGCTTTCGCTCAGCCGTAGGGGAGCGCGGTTGTCGATTTGAAGCACCACATGGGGGCCCAGACCCAATTCTGGGTCGCTGCTGAGGGGCCAGTCGTCGATTTCCAAACGCAGCTCAAGGTCGTCAGAAGAAACGATGCTGTCGTTGCTTGGATCGATCAGCCGCAGGGAGGGGCGGTGCTGTTGCAGGTTCTGGCGCAGCTGTTGCACTGCCCCTGGAGGAGCCACTTCCTGGAGCTTCCCGCTGGGGGCTGAAATCGACAGCGGTTTGGCAGCAGACCCTGAATCGCGATTGAAGAATCCAGGGCGCGCATGAACAGGTAAGCCGGCACCAAGAAACAGCACTGCTACCAGCAGAACAGCCCATATCGACTTCAGGCCAGGGCGACGCATCGGGCATGAACAGATCCGATCATTCTGAACAATCCGCCCTTCACTGTCAGAGTTTTAGTTATTTAGGAAGGAAATATGCGTGCAATTGTATTGCTTAGCGCTTGAGATCTTTGTTGTTTCGCTGATTCTCAGCCTTCTGCAGACGCCTGTCGCTGACTGGCCCGCCACGGGATTGAACCTTTGTAACTCAGGGCCCTTTAACCCCCTTCTCCGCCCCTATGCTTCCGCCAGCGGTCCCCTCTTAGGGGCCCCAGCTTCAGTGCAGACAAGGGGTTTCGACCCCTTTGCCGTACTGACGCCCGAATGCTGATTCCTTGTGAATCCGTGTTCGGGGCCCCGATTGGCTTCGGCCCGTCGGAGGGGTGGCCCACCACCTCGAAACCCGTCCCTCGAGGAACGACTCGATGACCATCAGCCCACCTGAGCGTGGGAGTGACGCGAAAAGCCAGGTCGAGAAGGTTGACAATCCAGCAACCTTCGAGCTGTTCGGTAAGCCCGGACACTTTGACCGAGCTCTCGCGAAAGGTCCCAAAACCACCACCTGGGTTTGGAACCTTCACGCCAACGCTCACGACTTCGACGCTCACACGAGCGACCTTCAAGAGGTCTCTCGGCGGATCTTCTCCGCCCATTTCGGCCACCTGGCCGTCATCTTCATCTGGCTCAGCGGTGCCTTCTTCCATGGCGCCCGCTTCTCCAACTATTCCGGTTGGCTTGCTGACCCCACCCATGTGAAGCCAAGCGCCCAGCAGGTCTGGGCCGTCTTCGGCCAAGAAGTTCTCAATGGCGACATGGGTGCCGGTTTCCAAGGCATCCAAATCACCTCAGGCCTCTTCCAGATGTGGCGGGCCTGGGGCATCACCAGCGAAACCCAGCTCATGGCTCTGGCCATCGGTGCTCTGGTGATGGCCGGCCTCATGCTCAACGCCGGTGTTTTCCACTACCACAAGGCTGCGCCGAAGCTGGAGTGGTTCCAGAACGTTGAGTCGATGCTGAACCACCACCTGGCAGGTCTGCTGGGTCTTGGTTCACTGTCCTGGGCTGGTCACGTCATCCACGTGTCTGCCCCTGTCACCAAGTTGATGGATGCCATCGATGCCGGCCAACCGCTGGTGCTGAATGGCAAGACCATCGCTTCGGCTGCAGACATTCCGCTGCCCCACGAGTTCTTCAATCAGGACCTGCTGGCGCAGCTGTATCCAGGCTTCAGTGCTGGTGTCGGTGCCTTCTTCTCCGGCAACTGGGCTGCTTACAGCGATTTCCTCACCTTCAAGGGTGGTTTGAATCCTGTGACGGGAAGCCTCTGGATGACCGACATCGCCCACCACCATGTGGCGATCGCCGTGATGTTCATCGTTGCCGGTCACATGTACCGGACTAACTGGGGCATCGGTCACTCCATCAAGGAGATCCACGAAGGCCAGAAGGGTGATCCCCTGCTGTTCCCTGCCACCAACGGTCACGACGGTCTTTACGACTTCATGACCAATTCCTGGCATGCCCAGCTGGCGGTCAACCTCGCCATCGGCGGTTCAGTGAGCATCATCGTTGCTCAGCACATGTACGCGATGCCTCCGTATCCGTACCAAGCGATCGACTACCCCACCCAGATCGGGCTCTTCACCCATCACATCTGGATCGGCGGTTTCCTGATCGTTGGTGCCGGCGCTCACGCCGCCATCGCCATGGTTCGCGATTATGACCCCGCCAAGCACATCGACAACGTGCTGGATCGGGTGCTCAAGGCTCGCGACGCCATCATCAGTCACCTCAACTGGGTCTGCATCTGGCTCGGAGCCCACAGCTTCGGCCTGTACATCCACAACGACACCATGCGTGCCCTGGGTCGTCCCCAGGACATGTTCAGCGATTCGGCCATCTCCATTCAGCCGATCTTTGCTCAGTGGATTCAGAACGTGCACGCCGCAGCTGCCGGCAGCACGGCTCCCAACGCCCTCGCCGGTGTGAGTGAAGTGTTCAACGGTTCCGTTGTCGCCGTCGGCGGCAAGGTTGCCGCTGCTCCCATGCCGCTCGGCACCGCCGACTTCATGGTTCACCACATCCACGCCTTCACGATTCACGTGACGGTGTTGATCCTGCTGAAGGGTGTCTTGTATGCCCGTAGCTCCCGCCTCATCCCTGATAAGGCCAACCTGGGCTTCCGATTCTCCTGCGACGGTCCTGGTCGTGGTGGCACCTGCCAGGTCTCCGCTTGGGACCACGTGTTCCTGGGCCTGTTCTGGATGTACAACTCCCTGTCAATCGTGATCTTCCACTTCTCCTGGAAGATGCAGAGCGACATCTGGGGAACGGTGAATGCCGACGGTTCCGTCGCGCACATCACCAACGGCAACTTTGCCCAAAGCGCCATCACCATCAATGGCTGGCTGCGTGACTATCTGTGGGCTCAGGCCGTTCAGGTGATCAACAGCTATGGCTCGAACACAGCCGCCTACGGAATCATGTTCCTCGGCGCCCACTTCGTGTTCGCCTTCAGCCTGATGTTCCTCTTCAGTGGCCGCGGCTACTGGCAGGAACTGATCGAGTCCATCGTCTGGGCTCACAACAAGCTGAAGGTGGCTCCCGCCATCCAGCCCCGTGCTCTTTCCATCATCCAAGGCCGTGCAGTGGGTGTTGCCCACTACCTCTTGGGCGGAATTGCGACCACGTGGGCCTTCTTCCACGCCCACATTCTTGTGGTCGGCTGACCTCACCTGACCTCTCCCTCTAATGGCAACGAAATTTCCTTCGTTCAGCCAGGGTCTGGCCCAGGACCCGACAACCCGCCGTATTTGGTACGGGATCGCCACGGCTCACGACTTCGAGAGCCATGACGGAATGACGGAGGAGCGCCTCTATCAGAAGCTCTTCTCCACTCATTTCGGTCACCTCGCGATCATCGGCCTGTGGGTTTCGGGAAACCTGTTCCACATCGCCTGGCAGGGCAACTTCGAGCAGTGGGTCGCCGACCCCCTGCACGTGCGCCCCATCGCTCACGCAATCTGGGATCCCCACTTCGGTCAAGGCGCCATTGACGCCTTCACCCAAGCGGGCGCTTCCTCCCCGGTGAACATCGCCTACTCAGGCCTGTATCACTGGTTCTACACAATCGGCATGAAGACAAATGCCGAGCTGTATCAGGGTTCCATCTTCATGATGATCCTGTCGGCTTGGGCTCTCTTCGCCGGCTGGTTGCACCTGCAGCCCAAGTTCCGTCCTTCCCTGGCCTGGTTCAAAAACGCTGAATCGCGTCTGAACCACCACCTTGCTGTCCTCTTCGGCTTCAGCTCAATCGCCTGGACCGGTCACCTGGTTCACGTTGCGATCCCCGAAGCCCGCGGTCAGCACGTTGGTTGGGACAACTTCCTCAATGTTCTGCCTCACCCCGCCGGTCTTGGACCCTTCTTCACCGGTAACTGGGGTGTGTACGCCGAAAACCCCGATTCTCTGAATCAGGTCTTCGGTAGTTCCGAAGGTGCCGGCACCGCCATCCTCACCTTCCTCGGTGGTTTCCACCCTCAGACAGAAGCCCTCTGGCTGACGGACATCGCCCACCACCACCTGGCCATCGGTTGCATCTTCGTGATCGCCGGCCACATGTACCGGACCAACTTCGGTATCGGTCACTCCATCAAGGAGATCCTCGAAACCCACAACCCCCCGAAGGGCACCCCCGGTGACCTCGGCGCTGGCCACAAGGGTCTCTACGACACCATCAACAACAGCCTGCACTTCCAGCTGGGTCTTGCTCTCGCCTCCCTCGGCGTGGTCACCAGCCTCGTGGCGCAGCACATGTACTCGATGCCGTCGTACGCCTTCATCGCGAAGGACTACACGACTCAGGCAGCCCTGTACACCCACCATCAGTACATCGCCATAGCGTTGATGTGTGGTGCCTTCGCCCACGGTGCGATCTTCTTCATCCGTGACTACGACCCCGAAGCCAACAAGGACAACGTCCTGGCTCGGATGCTCGAGCACAAGGAAGCGATCATCAGCCACCTGAGCTGGGTCTCCCTGTTCCTCGGCTTCCACACCCTCGGCCTTTACGTCCACAACGATGTGGTCGTTGCCTTCGGTACCCCCGAGAAGCAGATCCTGGTTGAGCCCGTGTTCGCCCAGTTCGTTCAGGCCGCCTCTGGTAAGGCCATGTACGGAATGGACGTGCTGCTCTCCAACGCCTCCAGCTCCGCCAGCCTTGCTGCCCAGAACATTCCTGGTGAGCACTACTGGCTGGACGCGATCAATGGCAACACCGATGTGTTCCTGCCCATCGGCCCTGGTGACTTCCTGGTTCACCACGCCATTGCTCTGGGTCTGCACACCACCACCCTGATCCTTGTGAAGGGTGCCCTTGATGCCCGCGGCTCCAAGCTGATGCCCGACAAGAAGGACTTCGGCTATTCATTCCCCTGCGACGGCCCGGGCCGTGGCGGCACCTGCGACATCTCTGCCTGGGACGCCTTCTACCTGGCTGTCTTCTGGGCTTTGAACACCGTGGGTTGGCTGACTTTCTACTGGCACTGGAAGCACCTGGCCATCTGGTCCGGCAACGTGGCCCAGTTCAACGAATCCAGCACCTACCTGATGGGCTGGTTCCGTGACTACCTGTGGCTCAACTCCTCCCAGTTGATCAATGGCTACAACCCGTTCGGCAGCAACAACCTCGCCGTCTGGGCTTGGATGTTCCTCTTCGGACACCTGGTTTGGGCCACCGGCTTCATGTTCCTGATCTCCTGGCGGGGTTACTGGCAGGAACTGATCGAGACCATCGTCTGGGCTCACCAGCGCAGCCCCATCGCCAACATGATGGGTTACCGCGACAAGCCCGTGGCACTGTCCATCGTTCAGGCCCGTGTCGTCGGCTTGGCTCACTTCACGGTTGGCTACGTCCTGACGTATGCCGCCTTCCTGATTGCCTCGACTTCAGGAAAATTCGGTTAATTCCTTCCTGAATTAACCCGCGACGAGTCGTTCCTCGTTTCAAACGTCCCCACCCGGTTCTCCGGGTGGGGATTTTTGTTGTCTTTGCTTCGGAGTGGTTCTGTTGGACCGCGTTGTTTTTCTCGTCTTGGCCTGGGCCTTGCCTAGCCTCAAGCCTCGATGGGATCTGGCTGAACGTGGGCGACTGGGAGCACCTGCAGCGCAATGTTGGTGAGTGGCGCGGCTGGTTCGACAGCCTGGACCGGACGCTTCAACGCACCAAGCGTCAGCCCTCCCTGCTCACGCTCGAACCGGCTCCACCTGGTGTGCCACTCAATCTGACCCTGCTGTTCTGGCCTGAGGAAGCGGGATTAAGTTCCCCCCATCAACCGCCTGCCGGCGAGCCTGAAAAACGGATCGTTCAAAGCTTCACGCGACTGGATCCCGACATGGGGGTCTTCGGTACCGGCAGTTTTTCAAGGGGGACGCTGTACCGGTCCACCTGGACCAAGCTCTATGCCGAGTTCGGCTTCCTGCATCACCAACGCCGTCACCGCCTAGTGCTGCTTTGGGATGGTGTTGGGCAATTGGATCGGATCGTGCTGATCCGTGAGTTCCTCTCCGGAAGTTCAGCTGTGGAACGTCCATCCCTGGAGGCAGATCAGTTGATCGGTGACTGGCGTTGCGACCTCCCTTCGCCTGGGGACAACATCTGTTTTTCCGCAGGCGATCTCGATCGCTGGATCTTTTTGCCGGATGGAGGAGCCTTTCTGGCGCCAGCTCAGATTGATTCCCACCAGCCCTTCAGCATCGAAGCGCTTTGGCTGTCGAGTGCGACGCGCCTCGAGCGTATTTCACGTCGCTATTCAGAACATGGTGCCCTGATGTCGGTAGACCACCAATTGCTCACCCGTTGAGCCAGGGATGGCTATGGGGTATTGCTTAAGTTAGCGCGGCCTCTGTTGCTGAAGGCAATGTCGAGGGTGCGCAAATAGGTGTGCAGGCCGGCATCCTGAATCGGCAGCACGTAGGCGTCGGCGCCGGATTCGTTGTGGTGGGAGTGCCAGTAGCCGGGCGGTGTCACGAAGGCTGCGCCGGCTGCCCAGTCTTCCCGGTGCCCATTGCGGATCATCCCGTTCTCGTCTAGCTCGGTGCCGATCATCGTGTAGCAACCCGGTTGGCAGGCCACCGCAAAATCAAGGGCGATCGATTGATGTCGGTGGGGGGGCTGCACCTGGCCTGCGGGGAGGATTCCCAACATGGCCCACAAGGTGTGGGTGATGGTGCGCGTCTGCGGGAAGGCGTTGTTACTTAACAGCACACTCACGCGATTGGCGTTGGCTCCGCGGGGATTGCTGGCGATGGCATCCAGCTGTGCGCGAGCATCCTGATGGCTGTAGAAGCAGGGTTCGAACACCGGTTTTACGGTGCTCACGCCCAGATAACGAAGCAGCGGGGCATCATGCACCCAATACAGGCCTGCGTGGCTGTCGCTGCTGTGAATGGCTTCACCGCCAGCCGGAAGCACGAACGTGTCTCCCTCGCTCCAGTGAAAAATCTGACCACAGGCTTCAGTTTGCCCATGGCCTCGGGCGACGAAGAACAGCTGACTGGTCGCATCCGCATGGGTTCGCAAGGACCCCTGATCCAGCCGAATGAAGTTGCCGCAGAGCGATGGACCAGTGGCCGGGCCTTCGCAATCGAGCTCCGGGCTGAGGTCTAGTGGCATCAGCTCATTGCCGCTCCCGTCAAAGAAACTGGCGGGAAAGCTCCGATAGGGGATTCTGCTGATCAATCCCTTCTGCAGGGGGTTGGCTGCAGCGCTGTAGTCAAAGAATTGGGCCTGGGCGCTGGTGGGAGTACTCGCCTGTGGGGTGACCGTCATCCTGATCTCAATACAATGCGTCTTCGACGCAGTGAACGGCACCTTACGCCGCTGACTTTCATGGCTGTTGTGGCAACTGTTGCGCTCCGCTAAAAAACGCGGCTCATCAGTCGTTCGATTGGCTCCCGCAGCCAATGCAGGCGGCGGTGCGTCTGGCGCCGATGAATGCGCAACAGAAGATGATCGGCAATACGGTGCATCTGAACGGTTTCCTCGGGTCCTGAGGGCACAAAACTATTCTCAGGTCGATTTAATAGTCCGTTGTCGTGGACGAATACATCGTTCCATGGGCGGCCCCAGGCCGCTTGTGCAAAAAAATTGTTGTTGGCTTTGAAATGGTCCTGAACGCGATGGGCTAGCGCCGCATTAAATCCCCAGAATTTGCCGTCATCCCAACCGCGAAATGCGGTTTCCTTGGGGATGATTGTTGTTGATCCTGAAATTGCTCTCGGGGAGATGCCGTGATGTCGCAGCCTTTGTGAAAGCTCCCTCGCCAGCCAGGTTCCCCTCGGCCCTGTTCCTGAATTCAGGCTGCTCTCTCTGTGTTCTGCCCAGGGCAGAGATGGGTCAAGTTCGAGTGAGTGTAGAAACTGGATGAATGGATCTGGATGGGTTTGTCGGAACGGGATGAAACGCACATCGAGTCCGCAGTTACGCTCATTCAGAAGAGAAGAAAAGTAGTTCCAGAAATCAAAGATATCGGATCGTCTGTTGTCTATTTCTACTGCTTTTCCTTTGATCATTCGTTCGCCGTCCAGGACGTCTTGGACGTATTCGGCAAAGGTTTTGCTGTGATAAAAACGTTTTAAACTGTATCCATATCGTGAATTGATGTAATCGAGCTGGGAGCGGATAAAGATGACAATTGTCAGCTTAAATCCATGCTCTCTGGCGATTGTCTGCAGGGCGCTTACGGCCCCGACGCATGTGAGCTGCGGGCCAAATTGTTCGGCGCTGATCAACACGTCTGCATCGGTCTTGCTCCAACGCTTGAGATAGGAATGCCATGGACCCCATCGCTCCTTGCTCATGGCTTTCACGAGCTGTTTGAAATCCCACTGATCCTCGTCGGGGAATTGGTAAATGATCTTCTGGTCCGCCAGAAGGGATGCACTGCGGCGCAACCGGCACTGAATGTCTGACGATGCTGTCTTATGGGTGCCTGCATGCAGGATCAGTCGTCGAGTTCTCGCCATGGCAGGTGGGTCGCTCATGCCGATCTCCAGCGCTTCAGCAACAGGTAAACAGTTGGTACCACATAGAGAGACAGCAATGAGGCCACCAGCAGTCCGCTGAACACCACGGTGCCAATGCTGATCCTGCTGGCGGCTCCCGTGCCCTGGGCGAACAAAAGCGGCAGGAAACCTGCCAGGGATGTAATCGCTGTCAGCAGGATCGGGCGCATCCGGTTCACGGCGGCAACAACAGTTGCTTCGTGTAGGGGCAGGCCTGCTGCAATCCGCTGGTTGGCGAACTCCACGATCAGAATTCCGTTTTTGGCCGCCAGGCTCACCAGCACCAGGAGTCCCATCTGGCCGTAAACATCCAGTGGAAGGCCCCGCAATTTCAAGCCGATCAGGGCTCCGAGCAGGGCCAATGGCACCGTGAGCAGGATGATCAATGGGTCGATGAAACTCTCGTAGAGAGCGGCAAGAAGCAGATAGACCACCGTCACGCCGAGGGCGAACAGCACCCAAGTCACCTGCCCAGCCCGTTGCTCTTCCAACGCCAGGCCCGTGAAGGCCAGGTCGATGTTGCTGCCGCCAATGCGATCACCGGCCTGGGTCAGGGCATCGATGGCTTCTCCGCTGCTGACCGTTGGTGCGGGGATGGCCGTGATCCGGATGGCCCGGTTGAGCCCGAAGTGGCGAATGTTGTTAACGCCCTCCTCGCGGGTCAGGCTGGCAACGCTTGCCACCGACACCAGCTCACCGCTGCGGTTGCGCACCATCAGACCCGTCAGATCCTCCGGCCGACGTCGCTCGCGGCCATCCAGCTGAAGAACAATGGAGCGGATGCGACCGTCGTCGTAGGTGTCATCGATGTAGCTGCCGCCGAAGGCGGTGCCGATCTCCCGCAGTGTTGCGCCGTAGTCGAGGTCGAGAGCAGCCAGTTGGTCGCGGTTGAGCTCCAGCCGCCAGCGGGGGAAGCTGGCATCAAAGCGGGTGCTCACCCGTTCAAACCGCTCTGTCGCCTTGGCCGTCTGGATGAAGTCCTGGGCGACTTGGCCGAATTGCTCCAGGCTGAATTGCCCTCCGCTGCGGTCCAGCAGTTCCAGGGAGAGTCCTGATTCACTGCTGAAGCCCCGCACGGTTGGTGGTGTGATCAGCACGACCCTGGCATCACCAATTCGTTGCTGAATCTTTCGGTTGAGACGACCTTTGATGGCGTTGCTGCTCTGTTCTTTGCCGGGCCGATCCTTAAGTGGCTGAAGGCGCAGGTAAAATGATCCACGGTCTTCTCCGCTTTGCCCGAAGGAGCTGCCGGCATAAAAGTTGCCAGTGCGCACCTGGGGCTCTTCACTCACGACGCGTCGGATGTCGTCCATCACGGCCATGCTGCGCTCCAAGCTGGCGCCGTCGGGAAGGGTGAAGTAGCCGCGGATCTGGCCTTGGTCGTCATCGGGGATGAACGCCGTCGGCATCACGGCCAATCCTGAGGCCGTGATGACCAGGCCGCTCAGCAGCACGAGGGCGATGCGTCGCCTGCGCTGCAACCAGTGCTCAAGTTGTTTCGAGTATTGGGATTGCAGGGTTTGCATGCCATGCCGAAGCCAGCGGCTCAGCTTGCCGATGGCCCCAGGAAGACGGCCGCCCCCTGGGCCCAACACCCGGGCGCAGGCCATCGGGGTGAAGCTGAGCGCATTCAAGGTGGAGAACAGAATCGCTCCGCTGATGGCCAGGGCGATCGGTTGATAGAGGCGTCCGATCGATCCGGGAATGAGCAGCACGGGCAGGAACACGGCTGCCAGCACCAATGAGGTGGCCACAACGGCCGTCGCCAGCTCAGCCATGGCGTCCTCGGCCGCCTGTTCGGGGGGTGTGCCCCGTTCGATGCGTCCGGCGATGTCTTCGCTGACGACGATGGCGTCATCCACAACGATCCCGGTGGCCAGCACCAGCCCAAAGAGGATCAGGCTGTTGAGATTGGAACCGCTCAGTTTCACCAGGCTGAGGCTTCCCACCAGCGCCACCGGCACGGCAAGGCCAGGGATCAGGGCGAGACGCCAGCGGCCCAGAAACAGCACCAGCACCACCAGCACCAGCAACACGGCATCGCGCAGGGTAATGAAGGTGCGATCGAGGTTGGCCTGAACCGTGTCGGCCACATCCACGATCATCGACAGTTCGATCCCCGGGGGAAAGCTCGCTTCCAACTGCTGCAGCTTGCGCTTGATCGCCCTGCTCACGTCCAGGGCATTGGCCCCATCGCGCTGGTAGACCCCCACGGCCACGGAGCGCTCGCCAGCCAGATTCATGGCCTCGCGTCCGTAGTTGCGCTGTCCGAGGGCAACCCGTCCCACATCCTTCAGGCGCAGCAGCCCGCCGTTGTCCAACCGGCGCAAGACGAGGTTCTCGAAATCCGATTGGCTGCGAAGTCGCCCTTCCGCTTCCACCGGAAGGCTCAGCACTTGGCCCGCTGGAACTGGGGCAGCTCCGATGCTGCCAATGGCAGCCAAGACGTTCTGTTCAGCCAGGGCTCGGCTGACTTCGCCAAGGGTGAGGTTGGTCTGTTCGAGGCGTTGCGGATCCAACCACAGGCGAAAGGAGAGTTCACTGCTGCCGAAGATCTGCACATCGCCGATGCCAGGTGTGGTGAGGAGTTCATCCCGCAGGGTCTGGTCCAGCCAGCCCGTGAGAAAGGTGGGGACGTATTGATCCAGTGGGTGGCTGAACCCCAGGATCATCAATAGGTCTTCCGAGGAGCGCCGCACCTGGAGCCCCTGGCGCGTCACGGCCTGGGGCAGCCGTCGGCTGGCCAGGTTCACCTCGTTTTGAACCTTGATCGCATTCAGCTCGGGATCACCCGTTTTGAAGTGCAACGAGATGCTGGCGCCGCCCTGCCTGCTGGTTGAGCTGATGCTTTCGACCCCTTCTAGGCCGTTCAGCTGTTGTTCCAATACCCGGGTCACGCTCTGCTCCACCACCTCTGGTGAAGCCGCCGGGAAGTTGGCGCTCACACTCACGCGGGTGGGAGCGAGGGGCGGAAGATCCTCCAGTCCTAGGCCGAACAAAGCCGTGCAGCCCGCTAAAAGGATCAGCAGGCTGCAGACGACCGTCAGAACCGGCCGCCGAAGAAACGGCTGGGAGATCGACCGCACTGGGACGTCTCAAATGTGGATGAATCCTGCCAGGAAAAATCCCCGAGCTGCCTTGAACCACGCAACCGGGGGATGAATTGTGTTGGTCAGGGGGTTCAGTGAAAGGCTTCAGCCGACGCTCCAGACGCCAGCAGCGATCTTGAACAGCTCCTGCACGTGAACGGTGTTGCAGAGGAACCAGGCGAAAACGGCACCGCCGCAACCGCCAAGCCAGAAACCACTGGTGAAGTCGGCCCAGCCTGTGCGGGTGAACAGGTCGGCGGGGGGATTCTCAACCGTCACATCCGCAGGGGGGATGTTGGGTTGCTTGCCGGGCTGGTTGTAGAGCAGGAACAGCAGGCTGAGGATGTGCACAGCGCCGATGGCAGCCAGCAGTCCAGCGGTTTGCTGATACTCCGTGGCACGTAGGGGGCCACAGATGGTGAACGGGCCGTAGAGCAGGTAACCGAAGGCTGCGCCGGTTTCGAGACCACGGAAGTTCGGAGAAATCCCGGGGCGGTACAGGGGCAGATTGTTGATCAGACCCTTAATGAAATAGCCGCTGTTGACTGGTGTCGCAAGGTTGCCGACGCAGGGATCAGCAGCAGGAGTGACGGTCATGAGGTACGAGTGCTGAGGGGTTGAAATGGTCCGCAGGTCGCGGTCACTCGGCAGCGGTGATCACTCGACCAACAAGGACGATGAACACTGCGGGGAACACGATTCCGGTGATGGGCACGAAAATCGCAGGCAGCCAGGCAGCAGCGAAATCTCCAGTCATGTCGAGGCCAAAAGCTTCGCAGCTACTGTAAGTAGGTCCGTTCTGACGGCCTGCTTTAGGCCCCAACGGCGACATAAAAGTTCAATCCGCATGCAGAACGTTCTCCTCCCTGGTGCCGTCGTGCTGCTCACGGTGGTGCTCTGGTTGCGCAGGAAACCGGTGAAGCCGATGCTCTCCAGCACGGATGCCAGCCGTGTCGCACAGATCAACCGTGCTCAGCTGGAACTGGTGATTGAGCCTGCCGCTGATGGGGAATCCGCCGATGATTCCCTCGAGTCATGGACGGCGCCGACAACTCCCCTGGAGCGTCTTGCCCTGGAGCGTCGCCTCAAGGCTGATATGGAGGCTGGCCCTGAGGAGCGTTTGCGCGCCGTTCGTTTGGCCGCCCGATGGGGACATCGTTCGGCTCTGCCCCTGCTGCGCCAGGCCCTGCGGGACAGCGATGCGCGTGTGGTGGAAGAAGCGGCGGCTGCGATTGCACCGTTCCGCGGTGCGCCCGCCGCTGCCCCGATCCGTCAGCCGGCGCGGCCGCCGCGCAACGTTTCGCGGATGCGATAGATCGGTCGGTCCTGGCTTTCGTGGTATGTACGGATCAGCAGTTCGCCGAGAAGGCCGAAGCAGAACAGTTGAATGCCCGCCAGGCCAAGCACCACCGCCAGGGTGAGCAGTGGGCGATTGGCAATGTCGCCTCCCATCACCTTGATCACGAACAGATAGGTGCTGGTCACCAGGCTGGCAGCAATGGCCAGCAGTCCTCCGAAGCCGAACACGTACATCGGCCTGGTCAGGAAACGCTTCATGAACCAGACGGTGAGCAGATCCATCAGCACACGGAACGTGCGATCGATCCCGTACTTGCTGCTGCCGAACTGACGCGCCTGGTGGTTCACCTTCACTTCGGTGATCCGAGCACCCTCGATGAAGGCCAGGGCGGGAAGAAAGCGATGCAGCTCGCCATAGAGACGCATGTCTGAGAGCACTTCCCGTCGATAGGCCTTGAGGGAGCAGCCGTAGTCATGCAGCCGCACACCGGTCACCCGGCCGATTAAGCGGTTGGCGATCTGGGAGGGAAGTTTGCGCTGGAGGGCGGCGTCCTGGCGCTGATGGCGCCAGCCACTCACGAGGTCATACCCCTCACGCAACTTGGCCAGCAGCATGGGGATGTCGGCTGGATCGTTCTGAAGATCCCCATCCAGGCTGACGATGACCTCTCCGCCAGCCACATCAAAACCAGCCGCCATGGCTGCGGTCTGGCCATAGTTCTTGCGCAACAGCACAGCTACCACTTCGGGCACCTCTGCGCTGACCTCGGCTAGCACTTTGGCGGTACGGTCGCTGGATCCGTCGTCGACCAGGACCAGCTCAAACGTCTCGTCGGTTGGACGCAGTGCTGAAAGGAGCTGCTCAACCAGGTGGGGCAGGCTTTCCTCTTCGTTGTACAGCGGCACCACCACCGAGAGATTCAGGGGTGCACTCATGCCGGTCGCGCTGCGAGTCGGTCAACTTAAGCAGGGGCCCGGTTGATCAGGCTGACAACGTCAGGAGAGATGCGATCCGTCATGGCATCGCACCACACGGCCTGCGCCGCGGAATTCAGCCCTGTAGTGGCAAGCCACCGGGTGTTGATCGCTGCTGTGGAGGTTGTCGACGCCGATTCCATTGCGCCCATGGTCCTGGCCTGAGCTATGGCGGTAGCGGCCATCGCCGAGATGGAGCCCCACATGGGTGCAACGCCGGCGTGTGCCAAAAAACAGTAGATCTCCTGGGAGCAGCAGGCTGTGATCGTTGGGGAGAGCGGCAATAGGTTTGCAGAATCGCTCCTGCTGATAGGCATCTCGCGGAATCCAAATACCCTGGCTGGCGAAGGCCATTTGCATCAGACCAGAACAATCCATGTCCGGTTCAGTGGTTCCTCCCCAGAGATAGACGTTGGGACGTTTCTGGGCGGTTTCGCTCCAGGCGAGCACGCCGGGTAGACGTCGTTCAATGTCCGCCACGTTCAGCGGCGACGGTCGCCAGGGTGCACATAGCTCAGCTCGTCCCAGAACCGACTCGAGTGCGAGCCAGCAGCGGTAACCATCCTCAAGCAGCTGAACAGCGATCCTCCTGCGCTGCCTCTCCAGGATGCGAAAGCGGCGTCCAGAACAGGCCTGGGTGGTCAGGCTCTCGCCGTCAGATCTCGAGTAGCCATTGACGTCAGTGCACAGCTGCCAACAGGAGTCTGTCTCAATCAGGTCTGGGGCCAGCAGGGTGCCTAACGTCGCCATGGCCCAATTGAATCGCTATGGCGTTCTACCGTCCCGATCCTGCAATGGCGGCTCGGCTTGAGGCGGCCCTCGATGGGCTCGATGCCGCCGGCCGCCCAGGGCTGCGCAACAGCCTGGCGATCACCTGGGTGCGGTACGACGACGCTGCACCGGAGGCTGGTCAGGGCAGTGGTGCTTTCTGGAACCAAGACCGGATCCTTTATCCGGCCAGCGTGGTGAAGCTGTTCTATGCAGTCGCCGTTGAGCAGTGGCTGCAACGGGATCTGATCCCTGAAAGCGACGAATTGCAGCGTGCGGTGCGCGACATGATCGCCGACTCCAGCAACGATGCCACTGGGCTTGTGGTTGATCTACTCACAGGCACCACTAGTGGCCCTGCACTTCACGGCGAACGCTGGGAGCTTTGGACGCAGCAGCGTCGCTTGATCAATGGCTGGTTGCAGAGCCTGGCCTGGCCGGAACTTGAGGCGGTGAATTGCTGCCAGAAGACCTGGGGTGATGGTCCCTATGGCCGGGAAAAGATGTTCTATGGGGCCGACAACAGCAACCGCAACGGCTTGTCCACCGCTGCAACAGCCCGGATACTTGAGGCGGTGATGACCCGTGCGGTGGTGTCGCCGCCGGCCTGTCATCGGTTGCAGGGTCTGTTGCGGCGCTCGCTCGATCAGGATCAGCGTCGCGCTGATCCTGAAAACCAAGTGGATGGGTTTCTCGGTGAGGGCCTACCCGATGACGCGCTCCTCTGGAGCAAGGCCGGCTGGATGAGTCAGGCCCGTCATGACGCAGCTTGGTTTCAGGCCTCCGAACAGCAGCCCCCCACCTTGCTGGTGGTCTTCACCACGGGGGCTGATCGCGCCAGGGACGCATCGCTCTTGCCGGAGCTGGCCCGGCAACTCAACCAGTTCAGCAGCTCCGAGGAACCGGCGGATTGAGTCAATGAACTTGGAACGGAGAGGGAGGGATTCGAACCCTCGACAGAAGTTGCCTCCTGTAACTCCTTAGCAGGGAGCCGCTTTCAACCACTCAGCCACCTCTCCAGGGGCTTTTCAATACTACCAAGCCAAGGACCAGAAAACGAAATGTAACTCTGAGTTAAAGATGTGTTCAGAAATCTTTTTACTAGAGCTTTATTTTGCCTCGACATGATTATTTTGTTCATTGTTTTATATAAGTTATCCGAGGCTAGTGCATTACATTCAATAAAAAACGTAAATCGCACAATTGATGAAATGATTACTTAACACAAAGTGTGCCTCTTGCGCCAATTAAGCACTGATTTCAAGTGCACTTAGAGGTATGAATGAGAAGGTCAGAATCGTTTAGATTGGTATTTATGTCTAAGTTTTCAGTCGCGTGTGGGTCTAAGTTTTGTGCGTAAACATAATTAAGATGTAGTTATTTTAGACGAAAGACTATTGTGGAATTTTAAGATTCCTCTATTAAGAGTGATTGCATTACCTCGAAATAATTTGGTATTTTATCTTGACAGATGAATTAATTCTATGGAATCTCTTATTAAATGGATTGATCAACTCTAATAATTACGTTTTCTAATCCGGAGTCTCTTTGAAGATTGATGGCATGTGCTGTTTTTAACCCGCTAGGTTTATCGTCATTAAAAAGCAATCTTTCGCCAAATGGCAACGAAGAAATTACTCTGACATCACAATTGCAAATTTGTTTAACTTTTTCAAGAATTAAGGATGATTCCTCTTTAGTTCTACTGGTTGTTAGAAGGATTACATCATCTTTCTCAATATTCTCGGCAAGAAAAGACTCAACACCTACAAGAAAATCCTCATTTTCGTTTGAGATGTGACCGTTGTGTAATACAAGTGTTCCATCAATGTCAAATATCCAAGTCTTTGGTAAGTTTGACAATTTAATACTTCTTTCGGTGGACTCTAATAAACTTTTATACTGATTATAAACCATGATTCCTTTAAGAAAGGCACCCACGATGGAATTGATGTGGTCTTTTACGTATCCACACAAACTAAACCAAATCAAAGAATGAATGAGTACGAGTCTTTCTGGTCTCTCGACTTGTCCGTAAATTATATGTGAATGCTGTTTAAATTTAGACTGAGGCAGAGTCAAATAAAATTCTTTGCCCGAGTAAGAAATAAGTTCGAAATCTTTTTTATTAAAGTGATCATAAGATCCCTCGGCGGAATATAGAAGTTTTGCTATATCGTAGTACCTATCACCAAATATTTGACTATTACCGAAAACACCTCTAGGGTCAATAAAATATGCTTTATTATTACGGCTAGAATAAATAATATTCGAAAATGTTGGATCTCCGTGAATTGGGACAAAATCATCCTGAGTACTTAAAAGGTACTCTTTTATGAGATCAAACTCGTAAGCGATACAACTTTCGTGAAACGGATTCTCGTAAGTGATGTCATTAATGATTATATTTTTCTCTTTTATTGGGAGCAAAGAAGAAACTTTTTTCACTCTTTCAAGAGTCTTCTGAATGTATACAGATGATGTATCATTAGAATCTGCTGGTCTCTTTTCTAATTTGTGTAGGGTAGATAGTGATTGAAGGCATGAGCTGAGGATTTTTTCATTACTTTCTAGATCGTCAGGATGATCGCCAATTATTCTCTCCATAGTAAGTGGGGAATCACTAAATATTCCGGGTGAGTATTTAAAGCCTTGATCAGAAACATAATTATACCAATTTATTTCGTTGTCAATTAACTTTTCAAAGTCACTATCAATACATTCCTTGATTACGTGATTATCTTCAAAGATTACGTTGTTAAAAAATCTGCAACGGGATTGTTTGGTTGTCTTCAAAGCCTCATATTGTTTGATATCACCTAGTTCTAAAGTGTTTTTAATGTATTGTCCGCTAAATTTAAAGTCATTTTTAAGCGATAACCATCTGACAAATTCGCCAGAAGGAGGCAGATTTTCTAGAATTTTTATCGGTTCTTTAAAGAAGAAAACTCCAGCCACACCAGAAGTCGATGATGATTTTTCCAATAACTTGCCTTCTTCATTTAGTGACCACCTGCAAGTAAATTCGCTTGAGAGTCCGATAATATTTTCACCATTCGTGATATCGAAGTTGTCAAAACTCGATTCATCAAAATATAAATCACACCACACAATTAATAGAGGTTCATTGTTTAAAGTAGAAAGCGCATCATTGATACCCGAACATGTTCCAATGCCCTTGGGCGTAATAAGTTGCGGTGAAAGATGATGAGGATATGATTCAAAGTAGTTTGAAACAACTTCGCTTTTGTAATCACAAACTACATAGAAATTGCTCCCAGGGAAAGATTTATCTAAGGCGTTTATTGTGTGGTAAAGTAAAATGTTTTCATTTACTGAAATGAGACATTTTGGAATGTTAGTTGTGTATTTCTGGAGACGCCTGCCCTGGCCGCCGGCTTGGATTATTATATTCAAGACAAGACCAGTAAAGACTATATCTATATTAACACATTGTCTATAAATTATGCCTGGCTGTGGTTAAAGCTAAGGGTGTTGGGCATTTCTATTCAATGTAATTACCCTATATCCCAGAAGAGATTATTCGACAAAGCTATCATTTTATTTCGGGCTATATTTTTTTCTGCAAAGTAAATAATATATTTGCGTAACTCTTCGTCTGGAAGTGACTCCGGACCTCTCAGATACAACACGTCTTGAGCTAGCCATAATAATAAATTTGTTGCAGCCAATCTCATTACGGCTTCGCTAAAAGACCGTGGCATGTAAGTATCTTGCATTATTGTCATTTTATTGAAAGTGCTGGAGGTACCAGCTTTGGCCACTGTGAGAGCCCTTTCAATGTCGATTATTTGATTGTCGCTTAATCCCTCAGATGTCAGTATATTTTCGCTATTCATATATAGCCTGATGCATAAGATGGACAGCCTGTCAGCGAGCATGCCGATGGTGTTCAGTCCGATATGGTCGACTTCTTGAGTACTTGATAGGCTTGAATAATCAATAAAATCTTTTTTTAGGTCTGTATTTTGTTGGGTAAAAATATTCAATATTTCGTTTTCCATAGCTCGAATTGAGTCTATATTCATTGGTTCTTTGCAAGGGCTCAACTCATTAATGCAATTTGCATATGCCAGCGTAAGAGGGTGACGTTTCATATCTTGATGAAATTTGTCCAATTGTACAGGAAACCATGTTTGTCGCTATGCATAGGGGGACAAAGGTTTATTATTCACGCAAAGACCACATAGTAGCTAAGGTTTATTTACAAAGGAAGTTGATGCTTTTTAAGTAATCGCATAAGCATTTTGCGAATTTATTTTGTTGTGGGGGGGCTTAAATTGCCAAGCATTCTGTCTACGCATGCAGTTACGTTTTCAATGGGAACATGAAAATTCCATTTTGAATACTTTGTGCCTTCTTCTTTGATCACATCGCAGTTAATTCTCCAGTAATCTTGACCGCATCCTGCGACGACTGTACTGACGCAATTCATGTTCGATGGGTCACATTTATAGAAATCTGGAACGAATTCTCCGACCTGGGCGTGGGCAGGAGCAAAAATGCAATTGAACATATTTGAACCTAGAGCGCTTATGATTATTTCGGCACTGCCGAGAATGTTGCGTAGTTCTGAAAAAGAATATTTCGAGGCCTCAATTGTCTGGAAAGAATATTTCTCAAGTGCTTTTATGATTTCCTTCTCGTTTAAAACCTTCCTGTATGATGCATCTCCTCTGGCAATATAAATTCTTTGACGCTCGCTGGATATTTCGGGCAAACCTTGTGGAATATTTGCAATTTCTCTGAAGCGTGTTAAGAAATCTGTGGAGGTGTGATGAGTGCCTTTGCCATACGACACAGGCATGATTGGGCACCATAAATTTTTGAACTTTAGGCGATCTCTTTTGTTTAAAGCTCTTATTTGATTTGTTTTTATGCCGGCTGTGTCAAGTATTTCACTGATAAACTTTTTTGAAGCTGGTGAGATAAAGTAAAATGGTATGTCTTTTGTTGGACAGTCTATTAATGCATTCACGATGCCTACCGTATAAACAATCATATGTCCAAAATACTTTGATCCAAAGCAAGCGATGATTCCATCTTCAATTTCTACTTCGGGGGTATTTATTGTAATTTTTTCATTTGCTTCCTTTTGTTCTTTTATAAACCTTGGTCCCTTGATTTGACCATCTGATAGAAGGCCGGGGTAAACTAAATCGTTGTTCTCGGTTAGTATTAGCCCTGTTGTTCCATCAACTACTGCGTTTTTAACTCTGGCGAGGCCATAAGGCATTTCGTTAACATTTAAGATTCCTTGGGTGACTTCAGTACCACTTACAATCGTTTGAAAATTAGTTTTTAATTCAGGAGAATCTGGATGTTTATCATTCGTAGTGAAGATTGCATGATTTTTGATGGCCCATTCCATCAAATTTGAATATTTCATCAAATTCAAAGTGCGATATAAATCAATCTAGCATATCATTTACATGCCAACTCTTTGGAGTGGTTGATCTTGATCTAACGCAAGCGTTTTTAAAGCCTGCAGTGAGGCTTTATTTGGCGACAATTTTGAGCGTCATGCACATAACTCTGACATGTTACTTCTTGATAATGTTCTCTTGTTGTCTGTCGAATGCTTTGCATCGTAGTGTTAAAGAATAATTTGTATTTGGGCGAGAGTTGGGTCTCGATTGATTGGGTAGTAGTTTCCATTTGTTCGTCTCCGTTTAAGGCGGAGTGATTTTGGTTATACATCCACTCGAGGTAGGCGTCGTTTGAAACCACAGAGGATCTCCCAGGGAATCGAGCCGCAGTGGTCGCTCCAGTTTTGAGGGCTTAACTCCAGGTCACCGTCCTGCCCAAGCAGAGTGACGATGTCGCCTGGCTCCAGCCCAGCTGCATCGGTGGCATCCAGCAGGAGCTGGTCCATGGTGATGGCTCCCACCTGCGGCAGCTGGCGATTGCTATGCAGGGCGTGAATGTGCCCGCTGAGGGACCGCAGAACACCATCGGCATAGCCGATGCCCACCACGGCAAGCCGAGTGGGGCGCTGGGTGATGAAGCGATGGCCGTAGCTGACCCCTGTGCCGGCGATAACGTCACGGATCAGGCTGACCCGGGCGCGAACTGCCAGGGCGGGTTGCAGGGGAATGACGTTGTTCAAATGACTTGCAGGGGCATGGCCGTACAGGGCCAACCCAACGCGAACGAGGTCGTGATGCAGCTCCCGGTTGAGCAAGGTTCCTGCCGAGTTGGCCAGATGGCGGGTGATGCCGGCGCCGCCTCGGGGCAGGGCCGAGAGCATGCTCACGAAGCGCTCCTGCTGGAGGCTTGTCAAGGCATCGTCAGGCTCATCGGCACAGGCCAGATGGCTGTAGATGCCCTCCAGATTGAGGTGTTCCAGGCTCTGCAGCACCGCCGCGGTCTGATGTCCCTCGCTGAGGGAGCAGCCCAGCCGTGCCATGCCGGTGTCGATCTTCAGCTGCACGTCGAAACATCGACCGCTGTCGGCAGCCAAAGCGTTGCAGAGCTGGGCATCCCTGAGGCTGCTCAGGGTGGGCATCAACCGCCAGTGCAGGCAGGTGCGCAGGTCGTCCGGTTCATTGAGGTTGCTGAGCAACAGCACCGGTGCCTCCAGACCGGCCCGCCGCAGTTCAAGACCTTCCTGGAGCGTGGCCACGCCAAGGCTCGTTGCTCCACCCTGAAGCGCCGCCCTTGCCACCGTTTCGGCACCGTGGCCGTAGCCATCGGCCTTCACCACTGCCATCAGTTGGGTGCGAGGGCCTAGGTGCTGGCACAGCGCCCTGGCATTGGCCCGAATCGCCGCAGGTGAAACCTCCACCCAGGCGCGCTGACGTGGATTCAGCTCCGGAATCACAGGCAGTGCTCGGCGCTACCGAGACAGCTTCACATCGCCGATAGCATGATCATAATTGAGTGGGCTGGCATGGGCCAGGTTCTCGTTCTCAATGCGTCCTACGAGCCGCTCAATATCACCACCTGGAGACGGGCAGTAGTGATGATGCTGAAGGGCAAAGCCGAGAGTCTGGAACACGATCCCTGTCGGCAATTGCGTCAGGGCACCCACCTGCCGACAGTGATTCGCCTGCGTCAGTACGTCCGCGTGCCGTTTCGTCAGCTGCCCCTGACGCGTCGCAACCTCTTCCAGCGGGACAACCACACCTGCCAGTACTGCGGCAGTCGTGACAATCAGTTGTCAATCGACCATGTGATCCCCCGCAGTCGGGGAGGCGGTGACACCTGGGAGAACGTGACCACGGCTTGCCTCAGCTGCAATGTGCGAAAGGGCAACCGTACTCCGAAAGAAGCCTCCATGCCTCTGAGTCATGTCCCGCGGCGGCCAGCCAGCAGCCTCAGTTTTGAGGCCCGGCGCCAGATCCATTCCGGTCATCACCAGGAATGGGCGAAATACGTGATCGGTGCTTGACCGTCAGGCCTCGGCCTGATCGCTCAGGGCCTCGAGTTTCTGACGTTGCTCTTCGGCGATGCATGCACCAATCAGGTCTTCCAGCTGGCCCTCCAGCACAGGCTCAAGGGTGAAGTTTCGGCCCAGCCGGTGATCGGTGGTTCGGTTGTCTTTGTAGTTGTAGGTGCGGATTTTTTCGGAGCGGTCACCACTGCCCACCTGGGCACGTCGGTCGCTGCTTTCGCGTTCTGCGGCAGCCGCCTGCTCCCGCTCCAACAATTTGGCGCGCAGGATCTCCAGGGCTCGTTCCCGGTTCTGCAGCTGGGAGCGTTCCTGTGTGCAGAACACGCGGATGCCTGTGGGTTTGTGGAGAAGGTCCACGGCTGTTTCCACTTTGTTGACGTTCTGACCTCCAGCACCGCCTGAACGCGCGGTGCTGATGTCGAGATCCTTCGGGTCGAGCTGAACTTCCACGGCATCGGCTTCCGGCATCACGGCCACCGTGGCTGTTGAGGTGTGGACCCGACCTTGGGATTCCGTGGCAGGGACCCGTTGTACCCGATGCACTCCCGCTTCAAATTTCAGTTGGCTGTAGACGCTGTCGCCACGCACCGAAAGGATCAGTTCGCGAAACCCGCCCAGGTCGGCCTCGGTGCAGCTGATGGATTGCACGGCCCAGCCCACTTTTTGGCTGTAGCGCTCATACATCCGTGCCAGATCACCAGCCCAGAGACAGGCTTCGTCGCCGCCTGCGCCGGCACGAATTTCCAGCATCACACTGCGTTCATCTCGGGGATCCCGAGGCAGCAGAGCCAGGGTGAGCCGCTCGGTCAGCGTTGCGTGCTGTTCCTGGAGGCTGGCTAACTCATCCTGCGCTAGCTCCTCCATCGCAGCGTCACCGCGACTGTCTTTGAGCAGTTGACGTGCCGAATCCCGCTCGGATTCGAGCCTCTGGAGTTCCTCGAAGTCGAGCACGAGCGGCTCAAGTCTTGATCGCTCCCTTGCGATCGATTCAAGCCGCTTCGGATCAGCGGCCACATCAGGGTCAGCCAGCTGCCGCTCGAGGTTGCGGAAGCTGGCTGTGGCTGTCTCCAGCCGTGTGAACAAGGTCGAGGCGTCCATGCCCCGTTCTCACCCTCAGGCTTTGGACTCGGCCTTAGCGGAGTCGGCACCTTTCTTCTTGGTGCCCATGCCGTACTTCTTCATGAAGCGATCCACACGCCCCTCGGTGTCGAGAATCTTCTGGGTGCCGGTAAAGAAGGGGTGGTTGCCGCTCCAGACGTCGACGTGGATCTCCGGCTGGGTGGCGCCCGTGGTCATGACCACTTCGCCGTTGCAGATCACCTTGGCGTCGGGATACCAGGTGGGATGGATGTCGGGTTTTGGCATCGGTGAAAAAATCAGCGCTTGGAGAACTGAGGAGCCTTACGGGCTTTCTTGAGGCCGTACTTGCGGCGTTCCTTGGCACGGGGGTCGCGGCTCAGGTGGCCTTCCGTTTTCAGCGGCTTGCGGTTGTCGGCGGACAGTTCACACAGGGCGCGTGCTGCACCTTGCTTGATGGCGCCGGACTGACCGGTGAGTCCACCACCGTGAACGTTGACGAGGATGTCGTATTCGCTGCTGAGGCCAAGGGTCTCCAGGGGAGCCTTTACCGCTGCAATGTACGAAGGGTTGTAGTTCAGATAGTTGTCACCGGGACGACCATTGATGGTGATCGTTCCATTGCCGGGGACGAGGCGAACACGGGCGACAGAGGTCTTGCGACGACCGGTGCCCCAGTAGACGACGGAATTGTTGCTCATTGGGCGGATGCGGAGGGGTTGAGCTGAAGAGGCTGGGGCTTCTGAGCGGCGTGGGGATGCTCGGTGCCCTTGTAGACCTTGAGCTTGCGGAACATCTGACGACCCAGGGCGTTGTGAGGAAGCATGCCTTTGATGGCCTTCTCCACGATCCGCTCGGGGATCCGTTCCTGCAGAGCCTCGAAGGTTTCCACCTTCATGCCTCCGGGACGTCCGGAGTGACGGCGGTACAGCTTCTGCTGGGGCTTACGGCCGGAGACCTTGATCTTCTCGGCGTTCACAACGACGACAAAATCACCGGTGTCCAGATGGGGGGTGAAGCTGGGGTTGGTCTTGCCACGCAGCACGGCGGCCACTTCAGTGGCCAGACGGCCGAGGGTTTGATTCTCAGCGTCCACCACGTACCACTGGCGGTCGATCGAATCAATCGGGGGGAGAGAGGTCTTGTTCATCGCGCCGGCATGCCGGATCGTGTATGTCCCGCCTGAGTCAGCGGAACTGGGCAAAGGGGGTCGGTCCAGATCTGGACCTGACGGGGCTAAAGATCGAGCTTACTCTTCAGCCCTCCAGCTCCTGTGAGTTGGGCAGCTTTCGAAGTAGAGGCCCGTTTATCCCGGCGTTGAGGGTGGATCCGTAGGGGGATCGCTCTCGGCCAGAAAAAACCACGGTTGACTATCGTACCAGCCGGCTTTGGTGAAGATGGGCTTGGCATAGCCAGCCCGAAGCAGGCAGAGGCCCGCGGCGGGTGCCGCCTCCTTCACCTCGTGGCGTCGTCGTTCCCGCCAGCGCTGTTCAAAGGCGGCAACACTCAGGCGGTGCTCGCCAACGGCCACCAATTGGGCCATCAGCAGGCGAACCATGCCGTACAGAAAACCACTGGCCTGAATTTCGACTCGCAGAAGATCGCCTTGGCGCTCCACGAGCACCTCCTGCACGGTGGTTCGGGCATGGGCGCGACGGCTGCCTGCCTTCATGAAGGCGCTGAAGTCGTGCAGACCAAGCATGCTGCTCAAAGCGTCCCGCATGCGGGACTCATCCAGCCTGTGTTGGTAGCAGTGCCAGCTCCAGGGGCTTAAAAACAAATTGGGGCGGCGGCCGTTGTGAATCGTGTACCGGTACCGCCTGTAGGTGGCGGAGTAACAGGCATGCCAATCCAGGGGACGGGCGACCGATTCGCGCACACGAATGGTGCTCGGCAGGCGTCCGTTCAAGGCCGGGGCCCATTTGCGCGCTGGGATCGGTCCACTGCAGTCGAAGTGCACCACCTGACCGGCGGCATGAACGCCGGCATCGGTGCGACCAGCGGCAAAGGTCTGCACCGGTCGGTGCGGATCGAGCTGGGCGATGGCGTCCTCCAGTACTGCCTGAACACTGCGACCGTTGCGTTGGCGCTGCCACCCACAAAACGAAGAACCGTCGTACTGAAGGCTGAGCGCGATCCGCTGAAGGGATGCCGGCTCAGGACCTGCAGACGAGGGTTCGGTGTTCAAACGTCAGGACTGACGTGAGGTCTGATCAGACCAGTTCAATGATGGCCATCTCGGCGTTGTCGCCACGACGGGGAACGGTGCGGGTGATGCGGGTGTAACCACCCTTGCGATCGCTGTAGCGGTTGGGGGCCTTGTCGAACAAGGCATGCACCAGCTGCTTGTCGTAGATGTAACCCATGGCCCGGCGACGGGAGGCGAGGCTGCCGTCCTTGGCCAGGGTGATCATGCGCTCGGCTTCGTCGCGAAGCGCCTTGGCCCGTGCCTTGGTGGTGGTGACTCGACCTTCGCGAATCAGCTGGGTGGTCAGGGCGCGCAGCATTGCCTTGCGCTGGTCAGCTGGACGTCCCAGCTGAGGAACTCGGCATTGATGACGCATGGTTCTGTCGGTGACGAAGACGAAAAAGGACGTTCAGGCCGTTCTGCAGTTATGCAGAAGTGCGGCTCTGGGGGATGGAGATGCCGATGCGCTCGAGGGCTTCGATCACTTCATCAGCAGATTTGGAACCGAAGTTCTTGATCTCCAGAAGATCCTCGTAGCTGAAGCCCATCAGGTCAGAAACGGAGTTGACCTGGGCCCGCTTGAGGCAGTTGTAGGCGCGAACCGAAAGGTTCAGTTCCTCAAGAGGAATCTGTGCTTCCGCCGAGGGCTCGGGTTCAGCAGGAACTTCCTCCACGAGAGTGACCGTGGCCAGCGGCTGGAAAAGCTCAATCAATTGATTGGCTGATTGAGCCAGGGCTTCGTCGGGGGTAATGGAGCCGTCAGTGACGATCTCCATCCGCAGGCGCTCGCGGGCCGAACCGCCTTCGGCAACAGCGGTTTCGTCGATGGTGAAGTTGACCCGGGTCACGGGCATGAACACCGCATCGATCTGGAGTAGATCGATGGCACTGGTTTCTTCGTTGTGGCGATCAACCGGGCGATAGCCGACGCCGCGCTCAACGTGAAGCTCCAGCTCGAGGCTGTGGCCGTCAGCCACGGTGGCAATCGGACGATCGGTGTCCACCACCTGCACCTGGGAGGAGAACTGAAGATCTCCGGCCTTCACCTCAGCGGGACCAGCAACCACGAGACGGCCGATCTCGAGTTCGGCCGAACGGCTGTTGACGGTGAGCTCCTTGCAGTTCAGCAGGATGTCGAGAACGTCCTCACGGACCCCAGGAACCGTGGCGTATTCGTGATTGACACCGGCAATGCGGATGGCGGTAACAGCACTGCCTTCCAGCCCACCCATCAGCACGCGGCGCAGCGCGTTGCCCAGGGTCGTGGCCTGGCCACGCTCGAGGGGGCCGATCAGGAAAACGCCGGACTGGGCGCGATCGTCGGCCACCTGATGCTCAATGCGATCAATCTGGTACTGCAACACGGTCTGAATCGGGGTAAGGGGAGAAACCGGAGGTAAATCAGCTCGGTTCAGACGCGGCGGCGCTTGGGCCGGCGGCAACCGTTATGGGGCAGGGGGGTGACGTCGCGAATCAGGGTGATTTCGAGTCCAGCGACTTGGAGAGCACGGATGGCGGTCTCACGGCCTGAGCCAGGACCCCTTACGAGCACTTCGATCTGACGCATGCCTTGGTCGAGGGCGCGACGTGCTGCTGCTTCTGCGGCGGTTTGAGCCGCGAAGGGGGTGCCTTTGCGAGCACCTTTGAAGCCACTGGCGCCTGCAGACGACCAGGAGATCACCTCACCGGCCGTGTCGGTGATGGACACGATGGTGTTGTTGAAGGTGCTCTGGATGTGAGCAACACCGTTGGGGACGTTTCGCTTGGCCTTCTTGGGCCCGGATTTTTTGACGGTTTTAGCCATGGCCGTATGCAGTCAGTGATTAAGGATGTTGAGGACTTACTTCTTCTTGCCAGCCACAGTTTTCCGCGCGCCGCGGCGGGTGCGGGCGTTGGTGCGGGTGCGTTGGCCACGAACCGGAAGGCTCATGCGGTGGCGACGGCCACGGAGGCAGCCGATGTCCTGCAAACGCTTGAGGGCCATGCCTTCCTGACGGCGCAGATCACCTTCCACCGTGTAATTCTCTAGAGCACCGCGGAGTTTCTGAAGATCTCCGTCCTCCAGATCTTTAACCCGGATGTCGGGGTTCACACCGGTTTTGGCCAGGATGGCCTGTGAGCGGGTGAGCCCAACTCCGTAGATGTAGGTGAGGGACACTTCAATCCGCTTGTCGCGGGGAATGTCAACGCCGGCGATCCGTGCCACGTTCGTTCAGTTGAAAAGGACAGATACCTCCGAGGTCCTGGAGGCGAGGAATGTTTCAGAACAGCTGGGGATCAGCCCTGGCGCTGTTTGTGCTTGGGGTTGGCGCAAATGACCATGACCTTGCCGTGGCGACGGATCACCCGGCACTTGTCACACATTTTTTTCACTGAGCTGCGCACCTTCATGAGGCGTGGCTCTCCAAATTTCCAAACGGTAACGGTACCATGCCGGTCAACCAAGAATGGAATCGATCCGCTTGGTGATCTCCTCGACTGTGCCCTGGGCGGGGACGGAAACCAGGAGACCCTTATCGCTGTAAAAGCGAATCAGGGGTGAGGTTTTCTCGCGGTAAACCTCCAGGCGATTGCGGATCACCGCTTCGTTGTCGTCGGCGCGACAGCGGGCCAGCAGCCGTTCAATCAAAACGGCGTCATCCAGCTCCAGCAGAACCACGGCCTGGATGGGTTGCTGCAATTCGGCCAGCAGGGGTTCGAGGGCTTCAGCCTGGGGCACCGTGCGGGGGAACCCATCCAGCAGCCAGCCATCTGTGGTGAGTGCCTTCATCTGGCTTTCCACAATCGCCAGCACGAGGGCGTCGCTCACCAGCTCGCCGCGGTTCATCACCGCTTCAGCTTCTTTGCCCAGATCGCTGCCGGCTGCCACTTCAGAGCGCAGCAGATCGCCTGTGGATAGATGCTTCATGCTGTTGGCATCGCACAGCCGAGCAGCCTGTGTGCCTTTGCCGGCTCCGGGAGGACCAAGAAAGAGCAAGCGATTTTTCATGGTTGCGTAAGCGTGAGGTGACGTGAACGGAAGGTGCGCTGCCCAGCAGCGCTCACTGGCGAACGAGGCCTTCGTAGCGTTGTGAGATCACATAGGTCTGCACCTGCTTGGCCGTGTCGATGGCCACACCGACCAGGATCAGCAGTGACGTGGCGCCAAGCCCCTGGAAGGTCTGAACATTGGTGGCGCGTTCGACGGCCGCAGGAATGATGGCGACGGCGCCGAGGAACAGACCACCCAGCAAGGTGAGGCGGTTCTGGACTCCTGAGAGATAGGTGGCCGTGGCGCTGCCGGGGCGAACGCCTGGAATCGCCACACCACCCCGTTTCAGGTTGGTGGCGATGTCAGAGGGATTCACCGTGAGAGATGAGTAGAAATAAGAGAAGCCCAGGATCAATGCAAAAAAGGTGAGCGCGTACGGCCAAGGGTTCGCAGCCCCAGGATTCAGGGCACTGGCTGCACGGATCAACCACTCACTCTTGGTGAGATTGGCGATGGTGACCGGCAGGAAAATCAGGGCTGAGGCGAAGATGATCGGCATCACACCGCCGGCATTCAGCTTGAGCGGCAGATAGCTCTGACGCGTGGGGAGAACACCTGGTCCACCCACTTGGCGCTTGGCACTGACGATGGGGATACGGCGAGCCCCCTCCTGCACAAAGATGATTCCAACGATCGTGGCCAGGAACACCAGCACCAGAACAATGATGCCCAGCACGGTGTCGCGGTCACCGGTTTGAGCGGCTTCGATCGTGGCGCCGAGGGTGCGGGGCAGGGTGGCGACGATGTTCAGAAAAATCACCAGGGATGCGCCCTGGCCGATGCCCCGCTCCGTGATCACTTCACTTAGCCACATCACTACCATTGAGCCGGTGACAAGGGCCAGTGCGGTCTGCACCACAAAGGTCACCTCGCTGAGGCCTTCCACGGCGTATTGGCGCAGGATCATGGCGAAGACCACGCTCTGCACAAGACCCCATCCCAGCGCCACATAGCGTGTGATCTGGGCGATCTTGCGTCGGCCGGCCTCGCCCTCATTCTTCTGGAGGTCTTCCAGCTGCGGCAACGCTGCGGTCAGCAGCTGAAGGATGATCGAGGCATTGATGAAGGGCAGGATCCCCAGGGCAAAGATGCCCAGGGTGGAGATCCCTCCGCCCGTGAAGATGTCGAGAAAACCGATCAGCTGTCCGCCTTGATCGATGAACTGCTTGAACGCTTCACGATCGATTCCGGGCATCGGGATGTAGATCCCAAGGCGCACCAACAACAGCAGGCCGAGCGTGGTGAGCACACGACTGCGGAGCCCAGGGTTGGTGATCAGCTGGCCGATCACTTCGGAGGCGTTGGGGTTGCGACCCCGACTGACGAGCATGTCCGGAAGAAAGTGAAGTTGGGCGAAAAGCCAAGAAGCCGCCCGTGGATCGAAATCCAGCGGACGGCTCAGACCCTAGGGCTGACTTGGGGGCGAGCCCTTTATTAGTGGAGAATGTCGCAGGTGCCGCCTGCGGCTTCGATCTTGGTGAGGGCGGAGGATGTGAACGCCGCGGCTTGAACGGTCAGCTTTTTGGCTGTTAGTTCACCGTTGCCGAGCATCTTCAGCGGATGCTTGGGGCTGGTCACGATGCCGTCCTTGACCAGGGAATCCAAATTGACGGTGCTGCCGTCCTTCAAGTCGTTCAACGCCGAGACGTTGAGCACGGTGAAGTGCTTTGGATTCACCAGAGGGAAGTGCTTCAGCTTCGGCACCCGGCGGTACAGAGGCATTTGGCCACCCTCGAAGCCAGGGCGCGTGGGGCGACCCGAGCGGGATTTCTGGCCGCGCATACCGAAGCCGCAGCTGGCACCCTGACCGGCGGCGATGCCGCGGCCTTTGCGCAATTTGCGGCGACGAGCGCCCTTGTTGGATTTGAGGGAATCGAGTCGGAGAGTCATCGCGAATCAGGAGTAGATCTGTTCGAGGGAGATTCCCCGTTCTTTGGCCGTCTCCTTGTGGGTGCGGAGAAGCGACAGAGCCACCATGGCAGCCCGTGCATTGTTCAGGGGGGTCTTGCTGCCCAGGCGCTTGGCCAGGACATTCTTGATGCCGGCGAGTTCGAGCACTGTGCGGATGGAGCCGCCAGCGATCACACCGGTACCAGGGGCTGCAGGGCGGATGAGCACGCTGGCAGCACCATCACGACCATTGGAGAGGGTCGGGATGGAGTTGTGGCGGGTCAACGGCACTTTGACGAGGTGCTTCTTGCCATCGGCAACACCCTTGCGGACGGCACCGATCACATCACCGGCTTTGCCGACACCAACGCCGACCTGACCTTTCTCGTTGCCGACGACGACGATGGCTCGGAAGCTCATCTTCTTACCGCCTTTGACGGTCTTGGAGACGCGGCGGATCTGAACCACGCGCTCCTGCCATTCGGAATCGCGCTCCTGGCCGCGACGACCACCACGTCGGTCGCCACGACGACCGTCACGGTCGCCACGGCCGCGGCGCTGTTCCTGTTGCTGCTGCCCTTCGGCTGCGGCTGGAACGTCGGCTGCGCCCGGCACGGCGTTGGGATTGGATTGGGGGGAGGAATCTGTCATGGGTTGAGCAGGAATCAGAACTGAAGGCCCGCTTCCCGGGCAGCATCGGCGAGGGCTTTAATCCGGCCGTGGTACAGATTTCCGCCGCGGTCGAACACCACTTGCTGGATGCCTTTGGCCATGGCGCGCTTGGCAACCAGTTCGCCAACGGCGACAGAGGCGTCGCAGCTGCCAGCCGGAGCCTTGAGGCCGGTGCGCAGCTCCTTATCAACAGTGGAGGCTGAGCAGAGTGTGCTCTGGGCCGCGTCGTCGATGACCTGGGCGTAGATGTGGTTGTTGGAGCGGAACACGGCCAGCCGCGGACGGTCTGAGGTTCCGGTGATGTGACGACGCAGTCGCCGGTGGCGTTTCTGCGTCTGCTGTTTGCGGGAAATTTGGGACATGGTGGGTGAAGGGAAGGAACGTCAGGACAAGGCTTATTTCTTGCCGGACTTGCCTGCCTTGCGCAGGATGCGCTCGCCCTCGTACTTGATGCCCTTGCCTTTGTAGGGCTCGGGGGGACGGATGGCGCGGACCTTGGCGGCTTCGTTGCCCACCAGCTCCTTGTCGATACCGGAGACGATCACCCTGGTGTTGTTCTCCACCTTGAAGGTGATGCCCTCGGGGGCTTCCATCTCGACGGGGTGGCTGTAGCCAGCACTCACCACGAGAGTTTTGCCTTTGACCTGGGCACGGGAGCCCACACCAACGATCTCCAGGGCCTTGCTGTAGCCGTTGCTGACACCCTCAATCATGTTGGCGACAAGGGTACGGCTCAGGCCGTGGCGCTCACGGGAGATGCGCTTGGTGCTCGTGGGGGAGACCACGATGGTGTTGTTGTCCTGGCTGACGCTGACGCTGACGCCTTCAGGAAGGGTGCGCTCCAGTTCGCCTTTGGGTCCTTTCACCTTGACGGTGAGACCGTCGAGGGAAACCGTGACCTTTTCAGGGACGGGGACAGGGTTTTTGCCGATTCGTGACATGGTTCAGCTCCGGATCAGTAGACGTAACAGAGCACTTCGCCACCGACGCCCTCACGACGGGCATCGCGGTCGCTCATCACACCCTTGGAGGTGGAGATGATCGCCACGCCCAGTCCGCCGAGGACTTTGGGCAGGCCGCGAGTGTTCTTGTAGATGCGGAGACCGGGCTTGCTGACCCGCTGCATGGAGCGGATGGTGGGCAGCCTGTGCTTGCCGCTGTACTTGAGGGCGAGCACCAGTTCGGTGCGAATGCCTTCACCCTGCTCGCTGATCTCGGAGATGAAGCCCTCCTGCTGCAGCACCTTGGCGATGCTGCGGGTCATCCGCGAAGCGGGGATCTTGGTGGTTTCGTGACGTTTCTCACTCGCATTGCGAATGCGGGTGAGCATGTCGGAAATGGGGTCGTGGTTGGCCATAGGTGTCGACGGGGAGGGCTCAGTTGCTCTGGAACGGCATTCCCATCTCGCGGAGGAGGGCCCGGCCCTCTTCGTCCGAACGGGCAGTGGTCACGATGGTGATGTCCATGCCCCGGATCGCATCGATCTTGTCGAAGGAGATCTCAGGGAAAATGATCTGTTCGCGCACCCCAAGGGTGTAATTGCCGCGGCCATCGAAACTCTTGGGGCTGACCCCGCGGAAGTCGCGGATGCGGGGTAGCGCCAGGTTGATCAGGCGCTCCAGGAAGGCATACATCCGATCACCACGGAGGGTGACCGCACAGCCGATCGGCATGCCCTGCCGAATCTTGAAGCCGGCGATGGCTTTTTTGGCGCGGGTCACAACGACCTTCTGGCCGGTGATCTGCGCCAGCTCATTCACCGAAGCCTCGAGGGACTTGGCATTGGCGGCGGCTTCGCCGAGACCCCGGTTGACGGTGACTTTCAACACCTTGGGGACTTCGTGGATGTTGGTGAGGGAGAGATCCTTCTGCAGCTTGGGCTGGATGGTCTCCCGATAGCGCTTCTTGAGTGACATAACGGGTTGGGGTGCTTCTGGGCGTGGTCAGAAGTCGGGATCAGTCGAGGACTTCACCGGTTTTCTTCAGCCGGCGCTTCTTGGTGCCGTCCTTCTCGACGACGATTTCAACGCGGCTTGCCACCTTTTTGTCGGTGGAGTACAGCATCACGTTGGAGGCATGCAGGGACGCTTCCTCCGTCACGATGCGACCTGTCTCGCCCTCCTGGGTGGGCTTTTCGTGGCGGGTGCGCATGTTCACGCCCTCTACGACGACACGATTCTCGTTGGGCAGGGTGCGCAGGACGGCACCGGTTTTGCCCTTGTCCTTGCCGGCGATCACCTGAACGGTGTCGCCCTTGCGGATGCGCATCTTGATGCGCTCGGTGGCCTTAGCCTTGGTGGTTGCAGTCGCCATGGTCAGATCACCTCCGGAGCGAGGGACACGATTTTGGTGAAGCTGCGCTCACGCAGCTCACGGGCCACCGGTCCGAAGACGCGGGTGCCTTTCGGGTTTTTGTCGTCATTGATGATGACGGCGGCGTTGTCGTCGAAACGGATCGAGTTTCCGGTTTCACGACGCATGGTGGCTTTGGTGCGGACCACAACGGCCTTCACCACGTCGGACTTTTTGACGCCCATGTTGGGGGCGGCATCCTTCACGGCGGCAACGATCACGTCGCCCACGTGGGCATAGCGACGGTTGGTGCCGAGGACGCGAATGCACTGGATGCGCTTGGCGCCGCTGTTGTCGGCAACGGTGAGATAAGACTCCTGCTGGATCACTGCTTCACCTCCTGAGCTTCAGCCTTGTTGGCTTCCTCAGCTGCGGCTTTCGGGCTGTGGCTGAGAACCTCGGCGATGGCCCACCGCTTTTGGCGGCTCATCGGACGGGTTTCAGTGATGCGAACGCGGTCACCGACGCGACAGGTGTTGTCTTCGTCGTGAGCCTTGTAACGGGTGGTACGGCTGACCGTCTTTTGATAGATGGGGTGTGGGAAGCGGCTTTCCACCGCGACCACCACCGTTTTTTCCATCTTGTCGCTGACGACGGTGCCGATCCTTTCCTTGACTGCCATGGTTACGGAGTGGGGGATCAGGAGGCGGTGGAGCGCTGGCGCTCCGACTGCACCGTCATCAGCTGGGCCAGCTTGATGCGGGCCTCTTTGAAACGGTGCGTGTTAGCGAGCTGGCGCGTGGCCTGCTGGAAACGGAGTTGGAACAGTTCGCGGCGAAGGCCGTCGATCTGTTCGTTGATGTCCGAATCGGACAGGCTGCGCACATCGGCGGCGTTGGGACGGGCCATGGTCAGGACTCCACGGTGATGGCTTCAGAAGCTGCCGGAGCCTTGGCACCAGCTGACTTCTCCTGCTCATCCAGTTGGATGAACTTGGTCTTCACGGGAAGCTTGTACTGCGCGAGGCGCATGGCTTCCTTGGCGATTTCGGGGGTGATTTCGTCACCGCCCATCTCGAACAAGATCCGGCCGGGCTTGATCACCGCCACCCAGAATTCTGGGTTGCCCTTACCGGAACCCATCCGGGTTTCGGCAGCACGCATGGTGACCGGCTTGTCGGGGAAGATCCGGATCCAGATTTTTCCGCCACGCTTGACGTAGCGGGTCATGGCACGACGGCTGGCCTCGATCTGGCGCGAGGTGATCCAGCCACATTCCTGTGCCTGCAGCGCGAATTGTCCGAAGGCAATGGTGTTGCCCCGGGTGGCGACGCCGCGCATGCGGCCTCGCTGCTGCTTACGGAATTTGACGCGTTTTGGACTCAGCATGGTTCAGGCCTCCTGTTCAACCCTCGTTTGAGCGGTCTTCGAACTGTTGGGGCCGACGGCTGGCCCGGCGCCGGGGGGCTGCACCCACCGGCATGGGCTGAGCCTGTTCGCTCAGCACTTCGCCCTTGAATACCCAAACCTTGATGCCGAGCACGCCGTAGGTCGTGCTGGCCACCTTGGTGGCGTAGTCGATGTCGGCACGCAGGGTGTGCAGGGGCACCCGACCCTCGCGGGTCCATTCCGTCCGGGCGATCTCAGCACCGTTCAGGCGACCGGACACCTGGATCTTCAGACCCAGAACGCCGGCACGCTGAGCGCGCTGCACAGCCATGCGGATGGTGCGGCGGAAGGCCACACGCTTCTCCAGCTGCTGGGCGATGTACTCGGCAAGGAGGAAGGCATCGCCGTCGACGCGTTCGACCTCGACAACATTGATCCGTACCTGACGACTGGAGTCGCCGATGGTCTTCTGAATGCCGGAGCGAAGCTCTTCGATGCCGCTGCCTTGACGGCCGACCAGCACGCCGGGGCGTGCGGTCTTGAGTTCAACTTCCAGTTGATCGGCCTTGCGGGCGATCAGCACATCACTGATGCCGGCGGAGCCGTACTTCTTGTGGATGAACTTGCGAATCCGGTCGTCCTCCTGGAGGAGGGCCGGATAGTTCTTGCTGGAGGCGTACCAGCGTGACCGGTGTTCCTGGGTGATCCCCAGGCGCAGACCGGTTGGGTTGATTTTGTGTCCCATTGGGTCAGAGTCCTCGGGGGTCAGGAATCGGTCTGAGCCGCCACAGCAATGCTGATGTGGCAGGTCTGTTTCTTGATCTGGTAAGCCCGGCCCTGGGCGCGGGGGCGATAGCGCTTCATGGAGGGGCCCATGTCAGCGGTCGCGCTCGAGATCACCAGAGATGAGGGATCGAGACCGAGGTTGTGCTCAGCGTTGGCCACCGCAGACCGGAGCACCTTGGTGATCGGGCCGGTGGAGCGGTAGGGCATGAACTCGAGCATGATCAGCGCGTCGCGATAAGTGCGGCCACGGATTTGGTCGAGCACACGGCGCACCTTCGACACGGAGCCTCGGATGAAGCGACCGTGAGCCTGGGCGGTGGGTGCCGTTGGTGTTGACGATGTCATGGATTAGCGGCCTCCTTTCTTGTCTCTGATGTGGCCCTTGAATGTGCGGGTGGGAGCGAACTCTCCCAGCTTGTGGCCCACCATCTGCTCGGTGATGAACACCGGCACATGGGTGCGGCCGTTGTGAACCGCGATCGTGTGGCCGATCATCATCGGCAGGATCGTGGAGGCCCGTGACCAGGTCTTGATCACAGACTTGTCGTCGTTGTCGTTCTGCTTTTCAACCTTGCGAAGCAGGCTGTCGGCAATAAACGGACCTTTTTTGAGTGAACGTCCCATAACGGTTTAAGCAAGCGGATAAGTGATGGTTTGCATCAGGAATCGCGTCCGCCACGGCTCCGCTTGGAGGTCTTGCGACGCTTCCGGAGCACGTATTGGTTGCTGGGTTTGTTCCGCTTGCGGGTCTTGAGACCGAGGGCGGGTTTGCCCCAGGGGGTCACCGGGCCGGAACGGCCGATCGGTGCACGACCCTCACCACCACCGTGGGGGTGATCGCAAGGGTTCATCACACTGCCTCGAACCTGAGGACGACGTCCGAGCCAGCGGCGACGACCGGCCTTACCCAGGCTGGTGTTGCGCATCTCGGAGTTACCGACCTCGCCGAGGGTGGCGTAGCACTCGCGGCGAACCAGGCGAACCTCGGTGGAGGGCAGCTTCAGAGCGACGTAGTCGCCTTCTTTCGCCATCACCTGGGCACTGGCACCGGCGGTACGGACCATTTGGCCACCACGACCGGCGTAGAGCTCAACGCAGTGAACCGCCGAACCGAGGGGCACCGAGGACAACGGCATGGCGTTGCCGTTTTCGATCGGGGCATCAGGGCCGGAGACCACGGTCTGACCCACCTGAACTCCTGCGGGAGCCAGGATGTAGCGCTTCTCGCCATCGGCGTAGAAGAGCAGTGCCAGACGCGCGTTGCGGTGCGGGTCGTAGTGGATTGCGGCCACCTTGGCGGGGACACCGTGCTTGTTGCGACGGAAATCCACCACGCGATAAAGGCGCTTGTGGCCACCACCACGGTGGCGGCAGGTGATCACACCGCGGTTGTTGCGGCCCTTGCGGCGGTGTTTGGCCACCACCAGGGTCCGCTCTGGTTTGCGGCTGGTGATCTCACTGAAATCAGTGACCACCCGGGTGCGGGTACCGGGGGTGTAGGGGCGGAAATTACGGATTGCCATGACGATTCAGACCCCTCAGGACTCAGGGAAGAGTTGGATCGAGTTGCCCTCCGCCAGGCGCACCACGGCTTTCTTCACCTGGGCACGTTTGCCGGCGAAGCGACCCATGCGACGGGAGCGTCGCGGGGGATTCATGGTGCTGATGCCGGTGACCTTCACATCGAAGAGCTGCTCAATGGCGGCCTTGATGTCGGGCTTCGCGGCGCGGTGGTCCACCTCGAAGGTGTACTGGTTGATTTCGAGGGCGCGGGTGGCCTTCTCGGTGATCAGGGGACGTCGGATCACATCCGCCAGGCGTCCTTGGAAACGTTCAGTCATCGCCGTAGACCTCCTGGATGGTTGCGAGAGCTTCCTCGCCCAGCACCAGAGCATTGGCGTGGAGCAGGTCGAAGACGTTCAGCTGATCTGCGGAGATCAACTTGACTTTCTCCAGGTTGCGCACGGAACGGCGAACAACATCGGAGGGGTTCGTCAGAACGATGAGCACCTTGGAGCCGGCAGCAACACCGAGGCGTCCCAGAGCATCCGTGATCTCACGGGTCTTGGGGGCCTCCAGCGAAGCACCGAAGTCCTGCACGACGGTGACGTCGTCGATGCGGGCCATCAACGCAGTGCGCAGGGCCAGACGACGCTCCTTGCGGTTCATCGCAAGGTTGTACGTGCGGGGCTTGGGTCCAAAGATGATGCCGCCGCCAGGTTTCAGGGGAGTCCGGATGGATCCCTGACGGGCCCGACCCGTTCCTTTCTGCTTGTAGGGCTTGCGACCACCACCGCGCACTTCCGAGCGGGTGAGGGTGCTGGCGGTTCCTTGGCGTGCATGGGCCTGCTGACGCAGAACAGCCCGATGCATGAGATCAACGGCGGTGGTCTCTTTGGCCACCTTCAGGTCCAGGGTTGCCTTGCCGGCTTCCTTGCCCTGCCAATCACGAACGACACAACTGGCCATCACTTACCTCCGTTGGCGGGCTTGGCGCCCACGCGCAAGGCCGGGCGGATGTTGAGCAGCGCACCAGGCTTGCCGGGCACGGATCCCTTCACCACCAGCAGGTTGTGCTCGCTGTCCACCTTGAGGATGGTTAGGCCGCGGGTGGTGATTTTCTTGCCGCCGTAGCGACCGGCCATCCGCTTTCCGGGATAGATGCGGCCCGGGGTGGTACCGGCACCGGTCGAACCGGGCTCGCGGTGGTTCTTCGAACCGTGGGTCATTGGACCCCGGCTGAAGCCGTGGCGCTTCTGGTAGCCAGCGAAGCCGCGGCCAACGGTGTCACCGCTGACGTCCACCTTCTGGCCGGCTTCGAAATCGCCGACGGTGATGGCGCCACCGAGTTCGAGACCTTCAACGCTGTCGACGCGGTATTCGCGCAGATGACGCAGAAGACCCTCACCGGATTTGTTGAGGTGACCCTGGGCGGGCTTGTTGATCAGCTTCTCGCGGGTTTCGCCAAAGCCGATCTGCACTGCGGAATAACCGTCAGTGTCGTCGTTTTTGAGTTGGGTGATGCGGCAGGGGCCGGCTTCGATCAAGGTGACCGGAACAGCTCTGCCCTGCTCGTCGAAGAACTGGGACATACCCAGCTTCTTCCCGAGGATGCCGATGGACATGGATGGGGAGGAAGCGCCAGCGTGGACAACCACCAGGCGGAGAACCGCATGGGGTCAGGTGCTGATCGATTGGACGCAGACGTGTTTCGAAGCGGAACTCCCGAAGGAGTTGATTCGAATGGGCTAGCGAACGATTCAGCGAGGCTGGGACTTGCATCTGCACGATGTGCTGTTGCAGTTTCCCGACGGAAATCTCCGAAGAAAGCTTCCGTACTGGCCTGGGGATTCGACGCAATCGTCGAATCTGTTCTGCCGACTGGAGGCCCGGCTAGCGGACGGGCACAGAAACACAGAACAAACAACGAACTTACAACACCGACCTTCCCTCTCCCCTGATCCCTCTGCCTGCTGCCAGAATCCCCTTCAATCCCTGTAGCTGCCATGCCTCTGCTTCTCACCGGTCAGGCATTTCGCCGTGATCTCGAAGCCAATGGCTGCCTGGCGGTGCAGGCTCCGCTCGAAGGCGGTGCAGAAACCCGTCTATTAAGACGTCTGCGCGGCGCCGGATACAGCACTCGCATGACATCGGCCCGTGGTCTTGGTGATCCGGAGGTGTTTCTCACCCAGAAGCACGGCATTCGTCCGCCCCATCTCGGCCATCAAAGTGTTGGTCGTGGTGCTGCTGTGGGAGAAGTGCAGGAGGTGGCTCCCCAGCTCGGCGACTTGTTTGAAAGTGATGCTCCTGTGGCTCTCTGGCTGCTGGAAGGCCAGGTGCTCTCGCGCTCCGAACTTCTCTCGCTCTGCGATCTGTGCAAGCGCGAACCGCGTTTACGCATCATCGTGGAGATGGGTGGTGCTCGCAGCCTGAAGTGGGAACCGATGACCACATATCTGAAGGCCTGACGCCTGACGACGCCCTCGCTCAGGGCCTCTGGGTCAAGCTGATCTGTGGGGCAAGCAACCAGGATCTGCCTGCCATTGCCGACCTGACCGCAGTCTTTGCGGCTGTTGGCGTTCATTGCGTTGACGTGGCTGCCGATCCAGCGGTCGCTCTTGCAGCCCGTCGCGGCCTGGACTGGGCTGAGGCGCAAACAGGGCGTCGCCCCTGGCTGATGGTGAGCCTCAGCGATGGCACCGATGCTCACTTCCGCAAGGCTTGGTTCGATCCTGGTCGCTGCCCTGTGGACTGTCCGCGGCCATGCGAAAGGATTTGTCCGGCGGCAGCGATTCCGCCCGGTGCTGGCATCGACCAGCAGCGTTGCTATGGCTGCGGCCGCTGCCTGCCGGCTTGCCCCCATGGGTTGATCGAGGAGCGCGACCACCGCTTGGCGCCCGAGCAGGTGATCTCCCTGCTCCAATCGATTCAGCCCGATGCTCTGGAGATTCACACCGCATCTGGGCATGACGAGGGCTTCGCAACGCTGATCCAAAGCCTTCAGCAGCACAAGGTTCCCTTGCGGCGCTTGGCTGTGAGCTCCGGCTTGGAGGGCCACGGCGTGAAGGCCGATCAGTTGGCTGATTTGCTTTGGCGTCGCTACTCCCGCCTGCGGCAAGCCGGTTACAGACCCCTCTGGCAGCTGGATGGGCGTCCGATGAGCGGCGATGTGGGGGCTGGCACCGCGCGGGCAGCAGTTCAGCTCTGGCGTGCCATGCGGAGTCTGGCCCCGCCGGGCCCGTTGCAGCTGGCCGGTGGTACCAACGCCGCAACGCTGGAGTTCTTGCGTCCCACGGAACGGCCGGCTGGCATCGCCTTTGGTGGTGTGGCCCGTCGCTTGCTGATGCCTGTGCTGGATGAGGCGCAAACCCGTCGGCTCGCCCTGTGGCAATGGCCCGAGGGTTGGGAGCGTGCCCTCTCCCTCGCGCGTCCATTGGTGGCGCCATGGCTGCAGCGCTCTTGCTAGAAGGCTGAAACGCGCAGATCCCATGGGCACGCAACGGGTCACCGACGATCTGGATCGCCTCCTCGAGCTCCTGCCGGAGGCCGTGCGGGAGCAGTTGCGGCCGGTGGAGGCGCGGCAGCAGTTGCTTGAGGTGGTGCTCGATCTCGGTCGGGTTCCGGAAGCGCGTTATCCAGGCCGTGCCCTGGCGCTGGGCTCCACGCCCCTGTCCCGCGAGGATCTCGCGGTCGTGGTGGCCAGGCTTGGTCAGTTCGGTGGCGATAACCGTGCGGGAATCGAACGAACGCTTCACCGGATCAGCGCGATCCGCAACCGTCAGGGCGACGTGGTCGGTCTGACCTGCCGGGTGGGCCGAGCCGTGTTCGGCACCGTTGCCATGGTGCGGGACCTTCTGGATGGAGGGCAGTCCCTGCTGTTGATGGGGCGCCCGGGTGTGGGCAAGACAACGGCGTTGCGCGAGATCGCTCGGGTGCTTGCGGATGAGCTGGAGCGGCGCGTGGTTGTGATCGACACGAGCAATGAGATCGCCGGTGATGGCGACATTCCGCACCCCGCGATCGGTCGGGCCCGCCGCATGCAGGTGGCCAGGCCTGAGCTGCAGCACCAAACCATGATCGAGGCGGTGGAAAACCACATGCCCGAAGTCATCGTGATCGATGAGATCGGCACGGAGCTGGAGGCGCAGGCCGCGCGCACCATCGCTGAACGTGGCGTGGTGCTGGTCGCCACAGCCCACGGCAATGCTTTGGCCAACCTGATCAAGAACCCCACCCTCAGCGATCTGGTGGGGGGAATACAGGCGGTCACCCTCGGGGATGAGGAGGCCCGGAGGCGGCGCAGTCAAAAAACGGTGTTGGAGCGCGCCGCCGAACCGACGTTTCCGGTGGCGGTTGAAATGCACAGCCGTCAGCGATGGGCCGTGCACACCGACGTTGCCGCCACCGTGGATCAATTGCTCCGGGGCCTGAAGCCAAGGGTTCAGGAGCGCGAGCTGACGCCTGAAGGGGGCGTTCAGCTGGTGGACCCGCCGCAATCTTCGGGTCTGCTGCGGCCTCCGTCCCAGCGGTCGTTCGCGGATCAGCCGGTCTCTGTTCCCGTGCCCATGCCTGCGGCCAGTGACCGAGAGGTCAGTGCAGCAGAGAAACCAGCTTCGCCGGAGACCAGCGCCGAGCATCTGCAGGTTCTCTGTTGCGGGGTTCCTCCCCGTGTGGTGGAGGAGGCCATCCGGTCCCACGGCTGGAAGGCGCGGGTTGTGGAGGACTTGAGTGAGGCCGATGTGGTGTTGAGCGTTCGGCTGGGTCTCAGTCGTCAACCATCACTGCGCCGTCAGGTCAGGGATCTGGGGATCCCGATCCTGGTGATCAAGTCCGACACTCTGCCCCAGGTGACCCGTGCCATGGCCCGTCTTCTGCGCCGTCAGGCCACCGAAACAGCCCCAGAGGTCACCCCGCCGGATCAGGCGTCTCAGGACGATGAATTGGCTGCTCTCGAAGAATGCCGTCTTGCGGTGGAACAGGTGGTGATGCCGCAAGGCCGGCCGGTGGAGTTGCTGCCTCGCAGCGAGCGTGTTCTCCGGATGCAGGCCGACCTCGTGCGCCGTTACCGACTGCGCAGCGATGTTTTCGGTGAGGCTGAAATGTCAAGGCTGAGGGTTTTCCCCCGCTGATCGGCCGTCGGTTGATTCGCCCGGTGGATTGACGAAGGGTTGGCTGCTGTGGGTAACTATGGGTACTCCGGTGATCCGCAGGTTGCGGTTCAAACGGATCAATGGGCCGTCGCCAAGTGGTAAGGCAGCGGGTTTTGGTCCCGCCATTCCTAGGTTCGAATCCTAGCGGCCCAGTTTTTGTCCATGAATGATCGCCCTCTGCTGGTCTTCGATTTCGACGGAGTCATCGTCGATGGCATGGCGGAGTACTGGTGGAGTGCTTGGCATGCCTGCCTTCGTCTTGAGGCTGCCCCCGAGGGCTTGACGCCCGATCAGGTGCCAGACGCCTTCCGTCAGCTGCGGCCGTGGGTGCATCAAGGTTGGGAGATGGTGCTGCTGGCCGCTGAGCTGCCCGTGCTGAACCTTCCGGTTTGGCTGCAGTCCTATGGGGAGGCGCAGGCCTCGGCACTGCAACGGCGTGGATGGCAGCCGGAGCAGCTGCAGACAGCACTTGATGCCTCCAGAGATCAAGCCGTTCGGCAGAACCGTTCCGCCTGGTTGGCCCTGCACCGACCTTTCCCCGGCCTGGTGGAGCGGCTGCAGCAGTTGGAGGCTGAGGGGGTGGACTGGTCTGTTTTGACCACCAAAACCCAGGCCTTCACTGCCGAGCTGCTGAACGGCCTTGGCCTGAATCCTTGGCGCCTGGATGGTCGGGAGGCTGGCGCCAAACCTCAGGTTCTGCTCCAGCTTCAGCAGCAGCGAAGGCTGAGTGGCTTCGTGGAAGACCGCCGGGCGACCCTGGAGGCGGTCCGCTTAACGCCAGGGTTGGAACAGCTGCCCTGTTTTCTGGTGAGTTGGGGCTATCTTCGCCCGCAGGATCAGAGCGGTCTTCCGCCTGGAATTGCGTTGCTCCATCCGGATCGCTTTCGGGCCCCCCTGGCGCAATGGCCCTGATTCGTTACGGTACGCTTGTACTACTTGAGACGATTCGGCGCTTCTGTGGCATTGGATCTCTCGTTCCTTAGTTTCAGGTCCTTCTCATGCCTGCAGATATGAAATCCGGCGCTTCCGATCCCCGTCCCTCCGGAGAGAGGGACAAGGCGCTGAATCTGGTTTTGGGTCAGATCGAACGCAACTTCGGCAAGGGATCGATCATGCGGCTGGGCGATGCCTCCCGCATGCGGGTGGAGACGATTTCCACCGGTGCGCTGACCCTTGACCTCGCGTTGGGTGGTGGTTATCCGAAGGGTCGCGTGGTGGAGATCTACGGCCCAGAAAGTTCCGGTAAAACCACGCTCACTCTGCACGCGATTGCTGAAGTGCAAAAGCGTGGTGGTGTGGCGGCCTTTGTGGATGCGGAGCATGCCCTGGATCCCGTGTATGCCGCTTCTCTGGGCGTTGATGTCGAGAACCTGCTGGTCTCCCAGCCCGACACCGGTGAGATGGCGCTGGAAATTGTTGACCAGTTGGTGCGATCCGCGGCGGTTGACCTCGTCGTCGTCGACTCGGTGGCGGCTCTCACCCCTCGTGCTGAGATCGAAGGTGAGATGGGAGACCTGGCGGTTGGTGCTCAAGCGCGTCTGATGAGTCAGGCGATGCGGAAGATCACAGGCAACATAGGCAAGTCGGGTTGCACCGTCATCTTCCTCAACCAGTTGCGTCTCAAGATTGGTGTGACCTACGGCAACCCAGAGACCACCACTGGCGGCAACGCGCTCAAGTTCTATGCCTCGGTTCGCCTCGACATCCGTCGAATTCAGACGCTCAAGAAGGGAACCGAAGAGTTCGGTATCAGGGCCAAGGTGAAAGTGGCGAAGAACAAGGTGGCGCCGCCCTTCCGCATCGCTGAATTCGACATTCTCTTCGGCCGCGGCATCAGCACCCTGGGCTGTCTGCTTGATCTGGCTGAAGAAACGGGCGTTGTTGTCCGCAAGGGCGCCTGGTACAGCTACGAGGGAGACAACATCGGTCAGGGTCGCGACAACACCATCTCCTGGATGGAGGAGAACCCGGACGCAACGGCCACCATCGAAACGTTGGTGCGTCAGAAGTTGACGGAGGGTTCTGAGGTGAAGGCGAATTCGATGCGCCCCCTTGCCGCTGCTGCGAAGACGGCTGCTGCCGATAAGTCGGCTCCGGCCAAGGCCTCAGAGGCGGCGGCCTGATTTCAGGCGGTCTGGGCCAGGGGCTGCATGACGCGGACCTGGCCCTCCTGGGCCAAATCGGCCATCCGTTGCAATTCCTGGATGGCTTCGGCTCCCTCCAGCTTCACCAGTTCTCGCCCGTTGCGGGATTCCACCCAGCTGATGCCGAAATCTGAGACAAGAAAGCGCACCATGTGGCCATCGCCGATGTCAGCCACAAACGAAGCTCCATGGCCATCACGGCCGTCGCCACAGGAGTAACAGGTGGCTGTGAAGCCCGCGCTTTGAAGACTGCTGGCGAGGGCCTGAAGGCTCATCACCAGGTCTTCAACGACGGATCGGTAGTGCTCGGCTAGGCGCGGAAACATAACTGAGTCTCCATTGAGACCAGTCTAAAGATTTTCTTTTGTTTTCGTTTGTTCGGTTGAGCCGGTTGCTCAGGGGGTATCTGCAAGCGTCCACCAGCCGGCCGCTGGGCCGATGAAGCGCACCGTGATCCAGAGCACCACCATCCCTCCGATTCCGATCCAGGCGCCGCGGGTTGTCACCGCCATGAACTGCTGCGTCTGGTTGCGGGTAAGCGGAAGCCAGGACACGACCCTTGGGGAGGTGTCCACAGTTTTGGTGCTGGCCTTTGACTGACGAGGGGGTAAGCCCTGGGCAGCCCGGCGGCGTGCTTCTCCCATGCACTTCTGAGCGTTGAAGGGAGGTTAGGCGTTGTTCAATCCGGAAGCAGTCGCTGCAATGGAATCCAAGGTTCCAGTCGGTGCAGCACCTGATCACCCCAGCTGCGCCCTCGGAGGCGGCCATCGAGGATGGCCAGGCGACCACCACTGCGGCGCAGCGGCGCAATTGCGGCAGGAATCAGGCTCAGGGCTTCAGGCAGCAGCAGGGTGCGGAACCAGTCCTCTCCCTGCTGTTTCAACCGCTCCACCCGAGCTGAAGTGAGCGGATTGTCCAGGCTGGCGATGGGGAGCATGGCGACAATCAGCTGCGCCGGGGCCGGCAGCTGCTCCTGATGCTCCAGCCACCAGTCCCAGTTGCAGGTCACCACGCCATTGCTTTCGGGTGCTGTCGACTCATGCAGCACACGGCGTCCAAATTCCGCAGCCAGGGAGCTGGTCAGTTGCCGACGCAGCTGGTCGTCATTAATCAGAACAAGGGTGAGCCCCGCCTGGCCAAGGATGAGCCTTCTGCTCTCCTCCAGGAGATGTTGAGCGTAAATCCGGGTGTTCGGCAGCGGTTGGCGACGCGGGGCATAGAGGGGGAGGGGTTCATTCAGCTCCCGTTCCCGCAGTGATGCTCGCACGTCGGGGACAACGCCGGCCTGTTCAAATTCCAGATCAAGCCTGGCGTTGTCTCCATTGCTGCTGAACATCAGGCAGGGGTGATCCAGCAGCACCCCCCTCAGCAGTTGGAGCGGTTCGAGGGGGGCCAGCTTCCAGCGCCACTGCAGCAGTCGGTGATCCAGTTCAGCCCATTGACTCCACTCCGCTGGGTTGATGCTGCGGAGGGTGTTCCACGGCTCCGGGCTGGCTGGCAGCAGCTGGAGCAGGTCACGCAGGGCTTGCCCGGCTGAGCCTTCGAGTCGCACCGCGCCACCGGGCCTTGTGGCATCAGCAAACAGCTGGCGGCTCATGCGGTCATGCAGCTCCAGCAATCCAGATTCCGCCTGGGGGCTGGCCTGGCGGAGCTCATCCCAGTGCTGATGCTCGATCTCAAAGGTGAGAGCGTTGCGCATTCGCCGGCTCAACTGATCCATCTCCGGGATCAGCAGTTGGCGTGTGCCCAAGTGCCCGTCGCGATGGGCCTGAATCAGCTCGCCGACATCCATCAGCCAGAGCTGTGGCCCCTCGGGAGGGGTTGATCCCTGCCAGCAGGGAAGCCGTAGCCCCTGGTTGCGTAGACGGGGCAACTCCAACTGGAGCAGGCGCCTGCGCTGGGGGGGCGTCAGCACCAGTGCCCCCGCTTCGGGCGCCAGACACAGCGGCACCAGTAGGCCGAGCCACCAGCGTTCACTGCTGCTGGGGGGGAGTTGAACGAGTGTCGTGTCGCGACGCCTCAGGCTTCGTGCCACCAGCCGGCTCAGGGTCAGGTGGTGGGGCCAGTCGGATTCCTCCTGACGGAGCAGGGTTTTGATCTGGTGGTGGGCCTGGGCTTCCAACATCGTCAAACCCTAAGCAGGGTTCCCCTGGCGATTGGTTCATGGCAATCCATCCATCAACATGGCTTCACGACCCTGCGGGAGGGATGGCGGTGCAACCGGGACGTGTGGGGATCGTCGGCCTTGGCATGATCGGGGGATCCCTTGGTCTGGATCTCCAGGCGCGGGGCTGGACGGTGCAGGGGCTCGTGCATCGCCAGGCCACGGCGGATCGCGCCATGGCCCGAGGGCTGGTGGGAGCGGTGTCGACCGATCCCAGCTGCCTCTCGGATTGCGATGTGGTGATCCTGGCATTGCCCATTCCCTTGCTGCTGAATCCACCGGATGAGCTCATTGAGGCCCTGCCTGAGGCAGCGGTGGTCACCGATGTCGGTTCGGTCAAACAGCCTGTGTTGGAGGCTTGGCGCCAGCGGCATCCACGCTTTGTGGCCAGTCACCCCATGGCAGGCACAGCTCAGGCGGGCGTTGAGGCCGGGGTGGTGGATCTGTTCCGTGGTCGCCCTTGGATCGCGACTCCTGATGCGGCAACAGACCCCGCTGCCCTGGCCAAGGTTCGTGATCTGGCCGTCAGTGTGGGTGGCCACTGGCTGACGTCCACCGCGTTTCAGCACGACCAGGCGGTTGCTCTGATTTCCCACATGCCGGTGCTGGTGAGTGCTGCACTGCTGCGGGCCGTGGGCGATGAACGGGATCCGGAGATCCGGCAGCTGGCCATGGTGCTGGCGTCCAGTGGCTTTGCCGACACCAGTCGTGTGGGCGGAGGGAATCCCGAGCTGGGGGTGGCGATGGCCTCCACCAACAGGGATGCGGTGTTACGCGGCTTGGCGGCCTACCGCTGGAGCCTGGAGCAGCTCGAAGATGCTGTGCTTCAGCAAAGCTGGTCTCAGCTCGCGTTGGAACTGCGCCGAACCCAGACCCTGCGCCCGGATTTTTTGAGGGCACCGGGGGAGGTCAGCTCCGAAAGCTGAGCGGTTGTCCCCGCTCGGCCCTGAGCTGACGGCAGGCGTTGAGGGCCGACAGGCTCACTCCCGCTGTGCCCTCGCCTGGATGGAGGCTGTCGCCGCAGAGCCAAAGACCCGGCATGGGCGTTCGTCCTGCCAGGCCGAAGGGGCCGAACCGGCTTGGATGCTGTCCAAGGCCTCCGACCATGCCGTTGGGACGACCCGTCCAGCCGGCGAAGCCCCTTGGTGTTGCCAGTTCAGCGTGCAACCAGGCGTCGTCTTCGAGGGACAGCCAGCGGTTCAGCTCGGCTTGGATCAGCTTGAGCATCCCTATTTTGCGCTGTTGGTACTCCGGCTCCGGCAAGCGGCACCAGTCGCCCGTTGGGGTAAACACGCTGGCAATCAAGGTGGCCTGCCCCTGGGGCGCACGCCCATCGCCCTCGCGGCTGATGGAGACGAACAGAGGCCCCGGGGATGCGCAGCCCCGCTGGAGATGGCCTGGGCAGGGATGTGGGAGTGCATCACGCCGCACCGCTCCGTAGAGCACCAGCGCACCACTCGGTGCATGCAGGTTGTCCAGTCGCTTGCGGTACCCGTTCGGCAGCTGATCCGGTTCGATCAGCTCCAGCAGGCATTGGGGGGGGAGGCTGCAGACCACATCCCGGCTGCTCCGTTGGTGTTCCGCGCCCTTGCCGGTGCTGATCGTCACCTGCCAACCGGATGAGCTGGGCTGCAGCTTGGTGACCCGATGCTGCATCAGCACCGTCCCGCCGTCGCGCTCAATGGCGGCCACCAGCTGATTGCTCAACACCTGCATCGATCCCTCCAGATGCCAGAGCCCGAGTGGTGCTTGGGCCATGTGCAGGACGGTTGCGCCGTACAGCGCCGCCGTGCGATCGGCCGGTTCCTGGGAGTACAGCTTCAGCTGGAGGTCGAGAAAGCGCCGCAGCCGTTGATCGTCACCGCACCCACACAGCCGCAACAGATCGGCAATGGTCAGACCTGTGAACAGTCCCGATGCCAGCGTTGCGGGCCGCAGGGCCCGCAGCAATGTGCCGAGATCCCAGAGGGAACGCGGTGTCACCACGGGGTCTTCGCTGGCGAACTGCCAGTTGCTGGAATGCAACTGGTGGCAAAGGCTCCAGAAGCGGTGGCTGCCTGGAAATTGACGCTCACGTTCAGCGGCCCAGGCTTCCGGGTCATGCCAGAGCGAAATGGGAGGGGAGCCATCGCCCAGGTCGACCACACAACCTGGGTCCAGAAGCTCTGCGCTGGGCAGAGGCATGTTCAGATGCTTAAGCAGTCGCGCATGACTTCCTCCGGGCTCCAACCCAGCCACCTGGGTCGCCCCAACATCGAACACCCATGGACCCCGCCGGAATGTTCCTGCACACCCCCCCGGTTGTTGATGCGCTTCCAGCAGCGTGACGTCGACGCCGTCGCGGGCCAGCAGTGCCGCTGCCGTTAAGCCAGCGATCCCGCCGCCCACCACGATCACGCTGGAATCTCTCACGACGCCCTGAAGAATCAGGCCATGCTGGCAAGCCAGGGGGCCTGCCGAGGATGAACAGCGAACTGCGCCGGGATCTCACCGCGGAGGACGGGCCGTTGGCGGGGGCTGTGATCACGGATGTCTCCCCCGTCGGTGGGGGCTTCATTCATCAGGCCTGGAAGCTTTGCCTCAGTGATGGCCAGCTGTTGTTTGCCAAAAGCGGTGGCGCCAGCGCGCTGCCCCTGTTTGAGGTGGAGGCGGAGGCCCTTGAGACCCTGCATGCCCAAGCCGATGCTTCGTTCCTGGTTGTGCCGCAGCCCATCGCCCTGGCGGCACTGCGCCATGGTGCGGTGCTGTTGTTGCCCTGGTTGGATTGCGGTGGCAACGACCAAACAGCCCTCGGCCGGGGTTTGGCACTACTGCATCAGTCGTCGATGTCTTCCAGCCCTGCTCGTTTCGGCTGGCACCGTGACGGCTTCATTGGCGCTGGACCTCAACTGGGGGGGTGGCGCGATGACTGGGGATCGGCCTTCGTGGAGCTCAGGCTGCGCCCGCAACTGGAAGCCCTTGATGGTTTGCAGCAGGATTCAACGGACCTCAATCCGTTGTTGCTTCGTCTCGCCGAGCATCTGAACGAGCATCAACCACACCCGGCCTTGGTGCACGGTGATCTCTGGGGAGGGAATGCCGCCAGCCTGAGCGATGGACGGGGAAGCATTTTTGATCCCGCCAGCTGGTGGGCTGATCGGGAAGTTGATCTGGCGATGACCAGGCTCTTTGGCGGCTTTGGCGAAGCCTTCAGGTCGGGCTATCGGGACGTGCTGCCCGATGCTCCTGGCGCTGACGGTCGGGTGGAGATTTACAACCTCTACCACCTGCTAAACCACGCCAATTTGTTTGGGGGGAGTTATTTGAGCCAATGCCGAGCCAGTCTCAGAGAACTGGCTCGGCGGTTTTGAGCATCAGCCCAGGTATTCCTTGCGGAGGGTTTGAACACGCTGCACCAGGGCATTGCGCTTGTCGCTGGTGGTGAGGTTCTTCCAGCTCCACTGACCCACCACAACCACGCCGAGCAGTTCAAGCAGCCCCGGAACGATCGGCAGCAGATTGATCGTGTCGAGGATTCCCTTGATCAGGATCTGAGCAATGATCACTGCCGCAAAGATGCCGACGATCTTGCCGATCCGTCCCATCTGACTCCAATCGACCTGGTCGAGGGTGTCGTTCACCTTGCCGAGAACGTCGCTGTAGCGCTCAGCAAAGGAGGTGGTGTCCTCCTGAGAGGGAGCGTCGACGGGTGTCGTCACGGTTGTGGCGGCATCCTTTACTTCAGTGGTGGCGTCACTCATGAGAACGACTAAGTCCTTCACAATTTCAGCTGAGCGTATCGGTGCGACGCGGTCTACGCCATCCGTGCTGCAAATTGATCACCGATGCCACACGGATCTGCGCCGCATTTTGTTGGCGCCCCATCCCGAAGAAGGCTGTGCCTTGCTGCTGGGACAGCGGACGAATTCAGGGTGTTTGAGGGTGACCACGACCTGGCCGTGTTGCAACGTCTGGGGACGGGGGGCGTCAGGCCAGCGGCCCGTTCACGACCGTTGCAGACGGTTTCTGGTGGATCCGAGGGAGCAGTTGGCCGCCCAGCGATGGGCCCGGAATCGCCATCAATATTGTTTAGGCGTGGCTCACTCCCATCCAGCATCCGAGCCCGTGCCCTCGCCCCATGATCGGCAGTGGGGGGAGGCGGAGAGTGTGATGCTGATTCTGTCTGCCTCGCTTGGCCTGCGGGCCTGGTGGCTGCATGGTGACCGCAGCGTGGATGAAATCCCGATTCAGCTCTGGGACACTCACAAAAATGCATGACCAACCGATGCTGAGTGCTGATGAGCGGGGGCGTTACGCCCGCCATCTGATTCTTCCTGAGGTTGGTCCGGCCGGTCAGCTCCGGTTGAAGGAGGCTTCTGTGCTGTGTGTTGGCAGTGGAGGGCTGGGATCTCCCCTGCTGCTGTACCTGGCCGCGGCAGGCGTGGGCCGTATTGGAATCGTGGATGGAGATGTGGTGGAGCTCTCCAATCTCCAGCGCCAGGTGATCTACAGCTCCAGCGGGGTTGGCGGCTCCAAGGCCCGCTCAGCCGCAGCACGGATCCACGACCTCAACCCCCACTGCCAGGTGGAGGTGCATGAACACATGCTGGATGTGGGCAATGCCCTGGACCTCATCGCTGACTACGACCTGGTCTGTGACGGCACCGATAACTTCCCCAGCCGGTATCTGATCAACGACGCCTGTGTGTTGCTTGGCAAGCCCCTGGTCTATGGCTCCGTGCAGCGCTTCGACGGCCAGGTGAGCGTGTTCAACCGCACGCCGACGAGCCCCAATTACCGCGATCTGCTGCCGGAACCACCTCCGCCGGATGCTGTCCCTTCCTGCTCGGAGGCTGGGGTGATGGGTGTGATGCCGGGACTGATCGGTCTGCTTCAGGCCACCGAAGCGATCAAGCTGATCACCGGCATTGGCGAATGCCTGGATGGTCGGCTGCTGGTGGTTGATGCCCTGGCGATGCGATTTCGCGAACTCACCCTCCGCGTTGATCCCGATCGAGCGAAGGTCGAGAGCCTGATTGACTACCGCCAGTTCTGCCGTCCGGCGTCATCGGAGATGGAAGCCATCACTGTCACGGAGCTGAAGGCTCTGCTCGACTCCGCTCCAGACGAGATTGCGCTGGTTGATGTGCGCAATCCTGCTGAAGCAGAGATGGCTTCGATTGAAGGAAGCCACTTGGTTCCGTTGGCCTCGCTGGAGAGTGGAGAGGCGATCGATCGCGTTCGTGCATTGGCAGAGGGACGACGCCTCTTGGTGCACTGCAAGCTTGGGGGGCGCTCTGCGCGTGCCGTTGAGCTGTTGGCTCAGCAGGGCATCGCGGCAACGAATGTGACCGGTGGAATTGATGCCTGGTCACAGCAGGTGGATCCTGCAATCCCTCGCTACTGAATCCGGGGGTTAATAATCCACCCCTCGCTTCAGGTCGACGCCCTGTTCGGCGTAGTGCTTGTGGCACACCATCTCTGAATGGATGCTGGCCAGGTCGAAATAGGCCGGAGGGTTTTTGCAGCGCCCCGTGATGATCACCTCGGTTTCCGCCGGTTTGCGCAGCAGGGTCTGCAGGATCGGTTCGACGGGTAGCAGCTCCAGGTCGACTGTGGGGTTTAACTCATCGAGGATCACGGTCTTGTAGAGGCCGCTTGAGATGGCTGCTCGTGCGATCTCCCAGGCCCGCTCGGCTTCCACGTAATCAATCGGCTCCTGCTGGCCACGCCAGACGATGGCATCGCGGCCTGAGCGGAGGTGGTCCACCAAGTGGGGATAGCTCTCGCGCAGGGCGGCGATGGCTGCATCTTCGGTGTAGCCGCTGCCGCCTTTGAGCCACTGCAGGATCAAGACCCGATGGCTCTTGTCCTGGCTGATGCCCCGCCCGATGGCCTGCAGCGCTTTCCCGAGTGCACTGGTTGATTTGCCTTTGCCTTCACCGGTGTAGATCTCAATGCCGCTGCTCACATTGAGAGGCACCACCCGGTTGTCGTTCATGCCCGGACGGCGATGGGCCCGCATCTCGGAGTGGAGGTCGGCCTCACGCACCAAGGGGGCCGGTGCGGCCCGACCGGTGATGATGATTTCCATCCCCTCCGGTCGGTTGCTCAGGGTGCGGACCACATCCTCCAGGTCCAGGAGACCGAGATCGAGCACAGGATTCAGCTCGTCCAGAACCACCACCGAGTAAAGGGCGCTGGCGATGGCACCCTTCGCAATCACCCAGCCCCGCTGGGCTTCGTCCCGGTCGAATCGCGTGGCTTCCTCGGCGGTGAAGTGATCGGCCCTCCCTGTGCGCAGGTGGTCGATCAGATGGGGGAACCCCTGTTGCAAGGCCTCGATGGCCGCATCCTCGTCGTAGGCCCTGCCTGGGCCTTTGAGGAAGCGCAACAGCAGTACCCGGGTCTGCCGCTGCTCGCAGATGCCGAGTCCAATGGTGCGCAGCACAACCCCAAGGGCTGCCTGGCTTTTGCCCTTGCCCTCGCCGTCATAGATGTGCAGCTGTCCGTGGCTGCGCTCGCGGCTGTCCGCTGCGGTGACAATGCCGATGCTTCGAGGCATGAGGACGGCTCTTACCGTTGGAGCCTACCTAGCTCAACTGGTTTTCCCCGCTGATGTTTCGGTTGCAGGAGCCTTTGGCGGATCGAGAGCGGCAGCTGCTGGCAGACCTGCGGCACTGGATGGCGGCGCAGTCAGCCTTGTGTGTGGCGTACTCCGGTGGGGTCGATAGCACCCTGGTGGCGGCGATGGCCTACGAAGCCAAGGGCGATGCCGCCCTGGCGGTCACTGGGGTTTCTCCCGCCCTGGCGCCGCATCTGTTGCGGGAAGCCCGTAATCAGGCTTCGTGGATCGGCATTGCGCATCGGGAGTGTGCAACGGCTGAGTTGAACGACCCCGACTACAGCAGCAACCCGGTGGATCGCTGCTTTGCCTGTAAGCGTGAACTGCACCACCACCTTCAGCCCATTGCCGCGGCTGCGGGTGATGCCTTGGTGATTGATGGGGTCAATCTCGATGACCTCGGTGATCACCGCCCCGGCATTGACGCGGCACGAGAGGCAGGGGTTCGCTCTCCTCTGGCTGAATTGTCGATCGACAAAGCAGCGATCCGTGCCTTATCCCGGGCCCTCGGCTTTCCCTGGTGGGACAAGCCGGCACAGCCCTGCCTGGCCTCTCGCTTCCCCTACGGCGAAAGCATCAGCGCCGATCGGTTGAAGCGGGTGGGCCAGGCGGAAGCTTGGTTGATCGCCAGGGGATTCAGCACCGTCCGTGTGCGGTCCCACGGTCTCGCCGCACGGATTGAGGTGCCCAGCGAGCAGATTCGCGCTGTGCTCGCGCTTGCGGAGAGCGAACCTCTGGTCGAGGCCTTTCGCTCCCTAGGCTTCACATCCGTCAATCTGGATCTTGAAGGCCTGATCAGCGGAAAGTTGAACCGCCGCTGATAGCGCCTGGGCCGGTTCAGCTTGCGAGCTGGCTCGGCGTTTCCACGGGTTCTCTCACCCCTGTGGCGATGGCTGCCGGCGTTTCTCGCAGAAAGCTCTTCAGCGCATGGCGTTTTGCTTGAAGCTCACTGCAGAAAATGGCGCAGGCCTGTTCCGGCATGGTGTGGTCACCACAGGTGAACACATCAACAGCGGCGTAGCCGGATTCCGGCCAGGTGTGGATGGAAATGTGGGATTCCGCCAGCAGGGCCAGGCCCGTGACGCCCTGGGGTTGAAATTGATGGGTGATCAGGTTCAGCAGCGTCGCACTAGCGCCTTTGGCTGCTGAGGTGATTGTTGTGCGGATGAATGCTTCGTCGTCGAGCCTGCTCGGGTCGCAGTCATAGAGCTCGAGAATGCAGTGTTTGCCGACCATGTCGGTGGCATGAATCTCAGGTGCCCCCCATCCCGGGTTGGGATGCAGTTCAGAGAGGGTCTGCTCCATCAGGCGATGAGAGAAAAATAGGTTCGCCACCTTATCCGATCTTCAGGTCGGGTCTCAGCTCTCTTGCTCCGAGAATTTGGGCCTGCTGCTGCCACCCGCCGCCAAAGCCTTCAAGGTGCGTGGCGCTCACCAGGCATTGATGCGATTCACCCACAGCTTCGAGCAGGAGCTGCTGGCGGGTGGGATCCAGTTCGGCAAGCACGTCATCGAGAAGCAGCAGTGGAGGCTCCCCACACAGCTGGGTCACCAGCTCGAGTTCGGCGAGCTTCAGGCCCAGCACCAGCGACCGCTGCTGGCCGGCTGAACCAAACCGTCTTGCCGGGCTGCCCCCCAGCAGCAGGGCGATCTCATCCCTGTGCGGGCCCACACGGCAGCTGCCAAGACGTTCCTCCTCCTCCCGCTGCTGGCGCAGTTGCTCTTCGATGGCCAGTCGCCAGGGTTCTTCGGCATCCTCACCATCGAGCCGGCTGCCGGGTTTGTAGTGCAGTTCCAAGGTTTCTGTTCCCCCGCTGAGGTGGGTCTGCCAGCGCTGGGCGATCGGTTCCAGCCGATGCAGGGCTCGTTGCCGACGCCGGTGAATCCGGGTGCTCACCAGCGCCATCTGAACGTCAAACGCTTCGAGCAGTGCGTGGCGTTCGCCACTGGAGATCTGCCTCTGGCGCCAGAGCTGGCTGCGTTGTCGCAACAACCGGTTCAGCCGTGCCATCAGATCGGCGTACACCGGCTCAAGCTGCAGCACCACCCGGTCCAGCCACTGGCGGCGTAGGGCGGGTTCACCTCGCACCAGATCAAGATCGAGGGCGCTGAAGCCGATGCAGCGCAGCGGCCCAATCAGGTCGAGCTGCCGATCCAGCAGCTTTCCGTTTCGTCTGGCCTGACGGCCTCCCTGGCGCCGCAGTTCCAGTTCCAGGCGATCCCCATCCCCCACGTCGGCTCGGATCAGGGCCTGGGGTGTGTCCCACTGAATCAGGTCCCGATCATTGCTGCAGCGATGCGAGCGCAGGCTGCCCAGCAGTTCAACTGCTTCGAGCAGGTTGGACTTGCCAATGCCATTGGGGCCGATCACCAGCAGGCGTGGCTGCGTTAGTTCCAGCTGCAGAACGGTGTGGTTCCGGAAGCCCTGCAATTGGAGCCTGTGGAGCCGGATGGATGCTGGGGCGACCAGTGAGTAAGGTACCTGTATCGGGACGGTTGCCGCTCGATATCACTGCGGCTTAACGCCGATCAGTGGGCATGTAGCTCAGTTGGATAGAGCATCAGATTCCGGTTCTGAGGGTCGGGGGTTCGAGTCCCTCCATGCTCGTGTTGATCCTTACGTCTCAGTTCAGGCTGAGGCCCATGGCGCGGATGCCATTGGGATCAATCAGGAAACCTTGCTGTTTGAGTGCCTCCAAGGCAGCTGCAGGGGCCGAGATCGAGAGGCTGCAGCCGGGCAGATCCCGGCGGAGAATCTGCAGGGCACGGTGCACCAGAACGGCAAAAAGAGCCCCCTGGTTTGGTCCGGGTTTGGCGGCCAGGTTCCAAAGATTGGCGTTGAGGGCTAGATCACTGGTGGCCCGCACAAATCCGATCAGTTCCCCTGTTGATTCCTCCAGGATGCTGATCTGCCACAGGCTGCGCTGGAGGGCGAGCTCCCAGCGTTCCTCCGGGTGGGTTGATTCCCCGCAGGACATCAGAAGCGTGTTGAGCTGCTGGGAAGTGGGAGGGGTCGATGTTTCGAGTCTCGTTCCCTCAGGCAAGGGTGGAATCGAGGGTTGTTGAAGGAACGACAGCACTGTGGATCAACCGGTGTTGCGCATGCCGGCGGCAATGCCGTTGAGGGTGAGCAAGGCCCCCCGCAGCAGTTCGCTGCGGCTGTAGGTGCGGGTGTCCTCGGGGGCTCCTGGTGTCTCACTCATGGGGGGTTGCCGGTTCTGATCCCGCAGCCTTTTCAGCAGCGCAACCTGAAGGAAGCCCAGGGGAACGATGGTGCGGTTGCGCAGATCAACCGACAGCTGCAGCCCTTGATCAGCGCCCAGCAATCGGTTTTGGCCTGTGATTTCCAGAACCAGTTTGCGGGTGAGTTCGTATTCCTTGGCGATCACCTGGAAGATCGCTTCAAAGGCTTCCCGCTGTTCGGGGTGCCCCAGGCTGTTCATGTAGTGATGGGCCAGGTCGAGATCCACCTTGGAGAGGGTCATTTCCACCTTGGAAATGAGCATTCGGAAGAATGGCCAACGTTGATGGAGGCGCCGCAGCAGGTCGAGCTGTTCGGAGTCGCCGCCCACTTCTTCCGTGAGCGCCGTGCCGAAGCCAAACCAGCTCGGCAAAAGGAATCGACTTTGAGTCCAGCCGAAGACCCAGGGAATCGCCCGCAGGCTGGAGAGGTCTTTGGCGCCGGTTTTGCGGCGGGCCGGTCGGCTGGAGATCTGCAGTTTGCTGATTTCCTCGATCGGTGTCACCTGCTGGAAAAACGCCACCAGATCAGGGTTGTCGTGAACCAGAGCCCGGTAATGATCCCGTGAGCGGGTGGCAAGACGACTCATCAGCTGATTCCAGCTGGGTGTCGCATCAAGCTGGTTGGTCACCAGGCTGTTCTGCACCACGGCCGTGGTGACGGTCTCCAGGTTGTAGAGCGCCAACTCAGGCAAGCTGTATTTGGAGGCCAGCACTTCACCCTGTTCGGTGATTTTGATCCGGCCCTGCAGCGTGCCGCTGGGTTGGGCCAGGATCGCCTGATAGGCCGGCCCGCCGCCACGACTGACGGATCCACCGCGGCCGTGGAAGAGGCGAAGTGCCACATCCTGGCGGCTGGCGAGTTCCTGAAGGGCGATCTGAGCCTGATGAATCTCCCAGTTGCTGGAGAGGAAGCCGGAATCCTTGTTGCTGTCGGAGTAGCCCAGCATGAGCTCCTGCAGCGGCTGTTTCTGCTGCCCAACAACGGGGAGGAGTTCGCGGTAAAGCGGCGTCTTGAACAGTCCTTCCATCACCTCAGGGGCCCTTTGGAGATCCTCCACGGTTTCGAACAGCGGCACCACCAACAGGGAGGCGCGTTTGTTGGGGGGATCCACCAGGCCTGCCTCCTTGGCCAGCAGCAGAACCTCCAAGAGATCCGATGCCGTGTGGCTCATGGAGATCACGTAGGAGTTGCAGATCCGCGGACCGAACTCCTCCTGGAGACGTTGAAGCATGCGGAACACCGCCAGTGTCTCGGCTGTCGCCGCCGACCAGCTGGCGGCAGGCGGAATCAGGGGGCGACGGGTCTGCAGTTCCTGCAGAAGCCATGCCATCCGCTCCGCTTCATCCATGTCCCCATATGCCTGGGGAAGGTCCAGGTTGCGGGTGAGTTCATCGATGGCATCGCTGTGGCGGGTGCTCTCCTGACGGATGTCGAGGCTGGCCAGCGAGAACCCGAAGATGTGCACCTGGTGCAGCAGCGTGTCGAGCTGTTCGCAGCTCAGTTCGGTGCTGACAAGGCTGTTGCGCACCAATTCCAAATCACTACGGAACTGGTCCACCGAGGTGTAGTGGAGAACCTCAGCGCCGCTCAGCCCGGCCTGGGGATCAGCCAGAGCTTCACAGGGCATCTGCCAGCCCGCTTCCGACAGCTGGTTGTTGCGGGCAAGGGTGCGCTCCAGTTTTTCGAGCACGTAGCAGAGCTTCAGCCGGTAGGGCTCCAGCCGGTATCGCGCTGCCCTGCGCTCGTAGATCTCCGGGAACCGGAGCCGATCCATCTCCAGGGACTCCAGCAGGGACGGAGCCACCTGACTCCACTGCATGGAGATGCTCAGCTGCTGGCGGAGCGACTGCACAGAGCTGATGTAGAGCTCCAGCATCAACTGACGCTGATAACAGGCTGTGCGCCAGGTGATCTCGGGTGTGACCGAGGGATTGCCGTCCCGATCGGAACCCACCCAGGAGCCGAAAGTGCAGAACGACGCCTGGGGGACCTGGACATCGGGGTAGTGGCGATGCAGGGCAGTAATCAGCCTTCTGCGCAGTGTCGGCATCGCGTCAAACAACACCTGCTGGAAGTAGTGCAGGGTTGAATCCACCTCATCGATCACGGTGGGCTTGAACTGGTGGAGTTCATCGGTTCGCCACCACAGGCGGATTTCCTCTTCCAGTTGGCCGCGGCATTCCTCACGCATCTGATGCGCCAGAGGAGCATCGGATTGAAGTTGCTGGAGCAGATTGGCCACCCGGCGGATTTTGTGCCGCACCGTGTGCCGCACGATTTCGGTGGGGTGTGCAGTGAAGACCAGTCGGATGTCCAGTTCCCGCAGCAGGTGCTCCACCTGCGCAGGCGGGACGTTCATCCGTCGCAGCCGCTCGAACACCTCTCCAAAAGTGGCTGGATCGGTTTGATTGGCGAGGGGCGGAGCGAAGGGATCAAAGGCATCCCGATGCGCGGCGTCAGCACTGGGATTGGGCCTGAGGCTGTCGAGATAGCTGTCTTCCTCGATCCGCTGCTCAAGAATGTTGATGAGCTGGAAGTACAGCGAAAAGGCACGGGCCGCTGAGATGGCCTCTGAAAGATCCATGGCCTTGATCAGCTCGACGATCGCCTCGCTCGTGCTGTTGCCGTCCCGCCCTTCCAGAGAGACGGGGTCACTGAGTTGTTTGAGCCTCAGCAGGCGTTCGCTCTGCTCCGGTGGGCACTCACTGCGCAGCACCGACTTCCAGAGATCTTCAATCAGATCCAGACGGTGCTGAAGAAGCTGCCCTGCGCCGGATCCACCACCGCTCATGCGTGCAGTCTCTTGCTCGGAGACAGGGGTGGTGGACTCGGGCATGAAGTCTCCACGCTGCGACGAACTCAACACGATCATCCCAAACAGGCTTCCCCAGTGGAGATCCGTTCCTCCTCTTCCATCCGCTGAATACCTTTCTGAAGCAGGTCTTCGATGGATTGGCCCTGGCCATGGGCCGTTTCCCAGCGCATGGCCTGATTGCCATGAACAAGCAGGGAATCCAAGGGCTTCAAGCAGGCGCTGAGCTGGAGCGATTCGGCCAGGGGAGCCAGCTGATCAAGCAGCTCCATCAGCCAGTCCCTGCAATTGATGGCACGGCCGTCCTGCCAATGCCTGAGTTCAGCATTCAGGCTGGATCGGGCCACGGCGGCGTCGTTGCTGTCGGCCAGTTGGACCAGTTCATCGGCGGAAAGGGAGCTGCTACGAAGCGGATCGAGGCTTTCGATGTTGGTTTTGAGGGCCAGCAGCCTCAGCTCCAGCAGACAGGTGATCGCCAGCAGTTCATCGGGATTGGTGACCAGATCACAAATTCGTAACTCCAACCGGTTGAGGTCGTAGGGGCGCCGAGGACCATTGGGCCGAACGGACGTCCACAGGTGACGCTCGTTGCGCATGCCACCCGTGGCCAGTTGCTCTTCCACCCATTGGATGTAGTGCTCGTGATCCCGGAACAGGGGAACCGCAGGGGGCGTGAGCGGGAATTGATGCCATCGCTGGGAGTGGTGGCTGGTGTTACGCCCATCCAGGAAGGGAGAACTGGCACTCAGGGCGAGCAGCAAAGCCGCTTCGCAGCGCACGAGCCGGACTGCTGCAAACAACCAGTTGAGATCGGTGATCCCGAGGTTGATGTGGATGCTGGCTGTCACGACCCTGGTGCCATACAGCTGTTCAATCAGCGCGTGATAGGCGTTGTCTGGGTCGGAGCGTTCGAATCGGCTGCTGTCGCCCAGGCTCATGGTGCTGCCGGGAAGAAGCGTCAGATCACGCTTCTGCAGCCACTGACGCAGCGTCCGCCGGGGAGCGAGCAGCGCCTCGGGCAGGGCGGCGTAATCCCGGATCGGGTCGGTGACGTATTCGAGGTTGCGACAGTCCGGCTCTGTCACAAAGCCAGGCAGGTCCCTGGCAACGTCGGAGGCGACGCCCACGTTGGCTCCGTTGGTGCGACCGGTGAACAGTTCAACTTCGAAGCCTTTCAGCAGAAGGGGTTGCGCTGTCATTCCGGCGGATTCAGGCATGCCAGTGCGGTCAGCATTCCACGGGCTTTGTTGAGGGTCTCCTCAAACTCCGCCGTTGGCTGTGAATCGGCCACAACACCGGCCCCAGCCTGCACTTTGACCCGGCATCCTCCGCCATCACGGGGTTGCACCACCATGGTGCGGATGGTGATTGCTGTGTTGAGGGCCCCGGCCAGATCAACGGATCCATACACCCCGGAATAGGGGCCACGCGCATCGGGTTCAAGCTCGTGGATGAGTTGCATCGCTCGGATTTTTGGTGCACCGCTGACGGTGCCGGCGGGGAACGCCGCCATCAGCAGATCCCACACATCGTGTGCCGGGCCCAGACGTCCTTCGACTTGGCTGACGATGTGCATCACGTGGGAGTAGCGCTCGATCACCATCAGGTCCTGCACTGCCACGCTTCCGGGCTGACAGACCCTGCCGAGGTCATTGCGGCCTAGATCCACCAGCATCACGTGCTCAGCCCGTTCCTTGGGATCGGCCAGCAGGTCAGCTTCCAGCTCGCGGTCCTCCAGGGGCGTGGCGCCGCGAGGGCGTGTTCCGGCGATGGGTCGCAGGCTGGCGTGGATGCCATCAGCAGCCGGTTCGGCTTGAACCATCACTTCCGGACTGGAGCCAATCAGTTGCCAGTCCCCGAAATCGAAGAACGCCATGTATGGCGATGGATTCACCATCCGCAGACTGCGGTACAGCTCTAGGGGTGATTGAGGGACCTCCGTCTCCAGGCGCTGACTGATCACCAGTTGGAACACATCGCCGGCTGCGATGTGTTCCTTGGCGGTGTCTACGGCGGCTTCGAATTCATCGCGGCTGCGGTTGGAGCGCACAGCGGGAAGCTCTTTGCTTCTCGCGTCCCAGGTCAGTGGTTTGACGGCGGGCAGAGGTGCGTTCATCCGTTGGCGCAAGGCCTCGATCCGTCCGATGGCGGTCTCCCAGGCCTGCTCCTCATCCACCCTGTTGGAGAGGTCGCCGAAGGCGACGGCGGTGATCTGTCGTTTCACCTGATCAAAGATCAGGATCGCGTCCATCAACATCCAGATCCCATCCGGGGGATCGGCCGCAACACGGGGGTGGACTGCGACGGTGGGTTCGATCCACTGGATCAGTTCGTAGCCCCAAACGCCGTACAGCTGTCCCAGGGGAGGGAGGCCCGGCAGGTTGACGCAGGAGTACGGCGCGAGGCAGTCGCGCAGGGATTCGAACGGGTTACCGCTGAACTGCTCTTCACGACCGTCACGCCAGGTGCGCGTCAGACAATCGTTCCGCGCCGATGCCGTCCAGAGAGGATCGCAGGCGATCACACTCCAACGCCCGAGGGTTTCACCACCTTCGACAGATTCCAGCAGCACGCCTGGAGGCCTTCCGTCGCCCACCTTGATCCAGGTGGTGAGGGGTGTTTCAAGATCTGCAGGCCAACTCTGAGCCAGAGGAATCAGGTTGGCACCACTGCAAACAGCCTGATGAAAGGCGTCGCGATCGGGACTGAACATGACCTGATCATCGCAGCCGAGACCCGGAGATCATGACCTCCGGGCGACCGTTTTGAGAGATCAGGCGTCGAAGGTGTTGCGGCCGCTGAACTTGATGTTGGCCGGGTTGACGTTCTGGCCAATGCGACGGGGGTTGTGGCCCACCATGGGACGACCTTCGTTCACCTTCTCGGAGAACACGCCATCCTTGGGATGCAGGAATTCGGTGTCACCACCGGGGTAGATCCGGTAGATCTTGTAGTCCTCAATCCGGGGCTTAAACTTCGTGCGCAGCTGAGTGCCGAGGGCGAGGCACTGTTCTTTGCGAGCGAAATACATCAGGTTTTCACCTGAATTCATCAGAGCGGCACCACCGGTGGGCAGCTCAAAGGCCTGCTCTGTCTTGCTGGTCCAGGTGATTGCGTATTTCTCTTCAGTCTCCGCTGAATTCAGAAGCCCGCCAGTGCTGGCGATGTGCTGGGGAAGTTGACCGTTCAACGCCGTTGCTGCCATGGCTGAAAGAATCCACAAGAGCCGTTATGGCTGGAAAGTAGCACCGTCGTTGGGGCCTGTTTTGACCTCCGAAAGCAAGCTTCACACCCGTCAACAAACCCATCACTCTCCGGGCGTATGCACCGGGAAAAAAACGGTGATGTCGCGGTCGCGCTTGGGCTGATAGCGGCCCCCCAGGCTGGCCATCATCTGGCGGGTCGCATCCTGGCTTAACTGCAGGCTGCCGGTGCTGGGATCCCAGCTGAGGACGGTCCCCACGTTTTCGCGCTGGGGCTCCGAGCCGGCCTCTGTGGCCTGGCTCCTGTCGGGATGCTCCACATGCAGCTGAAGCTTTACCCGCGGACCTGCTGCCTGGAGGTGAAGCGTGAGCTGACTTCCTGAGGGGAGCCCCCTGGTGCTGCGGTCGATCAGACCCCCCAGCATCGGTTCCAGTCGCCGGGAATCACTCAGGATCGCGGGCAGGTCAGCGCTGAGATCCAGCTCCAAGGCGATCCCGCGACGGTCCAGCTGCTCCGTCCAGCTGGGCGCAAGGGCGCTCAGCATGGCTTGCAAATCAGTGCGGGCCAGATTGGCCTCGTTGGGCTCCCGTTGCAGTTCAGCGGCATGGAAGATCAGGCCAAAGCGATCGATCTGCTCGCTGCATTCCACATCGATCTGCCGCAAGCGATTCACAACGACATCAGCCAGATCCTTCCGCCGCAGCAGAGAGCGGATCAATGTTCGGATCGTGGCCAGAGGGGTTCGCACCTCATGGGTGATCGCTTCCAGTAAATTCAGATCTCCATGGCTCGGAGCTTCCGGTGGGCGCTCAGCCTGGATGGGTTGCAGCATCAGCCCAGGGGCTGTGCCGGTGAGCCGCTCGGTGAGACGGGGCCAGAACTGTTCTGACCAGGCTGCATTGCTCTGCAGGGAGCCGATCGATTCGAGCGCTTTGCGCAGCTGCTCGGCCTGCGCTGGTGACTGGTGCTCCAGCCGACCCCCCAGCTGCACCAGAACATCACTGAGCGTTGCCGGGTCGCAACGCATCAGCAGCTGACGCTTCTGGGCCGGCCCATGCAGCGCAAGGGCCACCTGGACCTCAGGCGTGATCACTAGTAGCAGTGGGTCATCCCCGTCGTCGGGGCCCAGGGACAAGCGTTGGAATCCCCGCAGGGAACCGGGCTCATCGCTGCTGGACCGTCCCGGCAGTGCTGTTGGATGCGGACTCAGTTGATCCAGTTGATCCGGAGCCCACACCCATCCCTGCAGATGTTGGAGCAACTCCGGTTCATAGAGAGCCGGCAGGGGGGCAGCCAGCCAGATTCCGCGTTCCAGGCCGCGCTCAAGCAGGTCCTGTTGCAGGGTTTCCAGAGCAGCCCACCAAAGCCGCCGAACACCAATCTCATCGCAGCGGCCCTGGGGCACGTCTTGCGCCAGCCGTTGCCGCAGGGCGGTGAAGGAGGGCCCGGTCAACGGAGTTGCGCCAAGGAGCGACGGCTTTGCCGGACCACCGACAGGCAGAGGCCGAGCGCGATGAAGTTCACCACCATGGCTGAGCGCCCATAACTAAGGAAGGGCAGGGGGATCCCTGTGACGGGGCCGAGGCCGATGGTCATGAAGATGTTGACCACCACCTGGAACATCAGCATCGTGCCGATCCCGATCACCACCAGTGATTCGAAGTCGGTACGGGCATTGCGCGCGATCTGGAGCAACCGCGCCATCAACGCTGCAAAGCCAAGAACCACCAGAAGACAGCCAACAAAACCGGTTTCCTCGCCCAGGGCGCTGAAGATGAAATCGGTGTGCTGTTCAGGAATGAAACGGAGTTTGGTCAGTTGGCCTTGAAGAAGACCTGTGCCTAAGACGCCGCCTGAACCGATGCCCACAGTGCTCTGGAGCAGGTGATAGCCCCCGCCCAATGGATCCTGACTGGGGTCGAGGAACAGCACCAAACGGTCCCGTTGATAGTCCTTCAAACCATGCATCCAGAGCCATGGCGTCACAGCAGCCATGGCGCCATGGATCGCCAGGGTTGCTGTGGCTGCCAGACGTTTCCATGGCAGGGAGCGGTACGCGAGAACTCCCATTAATAGGATCCAGAGGGCCATGGCCCAGGGGAGAAGGCCTGAGAGCAGGGCTGTCACCAGCGGTGACAACAACAAAATCACCCACTCGACCGGCATCCCAGACCAATAGAGCATCGTGAGCATTAGGGCTCCGAACACAAGCGATGTGCCGAGATCAGGCTGGATGAACACCAGCAGCCAAGGCACCGCAATCACCCCCAGCGGGCGCATCAGATCAATCGGTCGCTCCACCGGGTGTCGCGACAACACCGCTGCCACGAGCAGGATCGCCGCGATCTTGGCGAATTCCGATGGCTGGACATGAACCCCGCCAATGCTGATCCAGCGTTGGGCACCCAGCGCTGTGGTTCCAATCACGCGCACCGCTATGAGGCTTATCAGCGTAAGGGCGTAGACGGGAACCAACAGGGGCCGGAGACGCTGCAGCGGCAGCCGTTCCAACCCCAGCGCCAGCAGCACACCGAAGGCCGCGGTGATCCAGTGGTGATACCAGTCGGCATAGTCCGCCTGGCGTTGGGTGCTGGCGATCAGCACCCCGGCGATGGCGATCATCCCGAGCGGAACACCCCAGAGCACCCACTCCCGGTGCGATCTGCGGCGGTCACGTCGGCTGAACATCGTCAGACGGTCTGAGTGACGGCCTTGAGCACGGCCTCAGCAAGGCCCTTAAACTCGGCGGCGCTGGCGGAGTCGCTGCGGTTGATCACGATCGGTCGTCCCGTGTCACCGCCTTCCTGCACTGGCATCTCCATGGGGATCTGAGCCAGCAAGGGAACGTCATAGTCCGAGGCGAGTTGGGCACCGCCGCCACTGCCGAAGAGGGCATAGCGGCAGTCGGGACGGTCTGGGGGAATGAAGGCGCTCATGTTCTCCACCACGCCGAGGACAGGAATGCCCATCTGCCGGAACATGGCAAGACCCCTTCGCGCATCCTGCAGCGACACCTGCTGGGGGGTGGTCACGATCACAACGCCGGCCATCGGCACCGCCTGGGCCAGAGAGAGCTGTGCATCACCGGTGCCCGGCGGCAGGTCAACGATGAGGACGTCCCGCTCACCCCATTCGGCCTGGTAGAGGAACTGCCGAATGATGCCGTTGAGCATCGGGCCGCGCCAGATCACAGGCTGGTGATCGTCGATCAGCAGACCCATCGACACCATGGCGATGCCGCAGGTCTCGATCGGGACGATCCGCTGTTGATCGCCGCTGCCCTGCACCTCCGGTGTTTGGTCAGCGACGCCCAGCATGGTTGGTGCGTTCGGCCCGTAAATATCGGCGTCCAGAAGTCCTACCCGCAGCCCGGTCTGGGCGAGGGCGCAGGCCAGATTGACGGCGACGGTGCTCTTGCCGACGCCGCCTTTGCCGCTGCTCACCGCAATCACCTGGCGAACGCCGGGGATCGACTGGCGTTCTGCCGGCTGACCATGGCCGGCTTGGCCGATACCACCCTGGCTTGGAGGTTGGCCGATCTCGATTTGCACGTCTTCAATGCCGTCGAGCGCCATCAGAGCGCCCCGTGCTTCGGCCACGATGCGGTCACGCTGGCTTTGGGCGAAGCCTGGGAGGCTGAGGCGAAACACAGCCCGCGGCGGGGTGATGCGGATCTGTTCGATCCAGCCGAGCTCCAGGGCCGTTTTGCCACTGCCGGCATCTTTGACTTGCTGGAGGGCTTTGTTGGCCTGCTCGACCGGGGTCATCCGTTTCAACAAGGTAAGCCGGATCCTAGGGGCGCCGCCCGTGACAGTCCCTGACGGATGCTTGTCCAGGCCTGGGGTGACCTGGTTAGGTTTCGATGTCTTCAGTCTCTGACACATGGTCCGCTCCCTGATTCGCCGCGTCCTCGGACGCCAGGACGTGGGTGTCAGCAACGCTCCCCTTGAGCTGCCCCCAAGCGATTCCAGAGAGCGGGCTCGGGCGATGGTGATGGGGCTGCAGGATCAAATCTGTGCAGGCCTGGAAGCCCTCGACGGTGAAGGTCGCTTCGTTGAGGAGAGTTGGGTGCGGCATGAAGGGGGTGGGGGGCGCTCCCGGGTGATGCGTGAGGGCCGCGTCTTTGAACAGGGCGGCGTGAATTTCTCCGAAGTTCAAGGCGAAGAACTGCCCCCGTCGATCCTCAAGCAGCGTCCAGAGGCGAAGGGGCATCCCTGGTTCGCCACCGGAACCTCGATGGTTCTGCATCCGCGCAACCCCTACATCCCGACGGTTCACCTCAACTACCGCTACTTCGAGGCTGGCCCGGTGTGGTGGTTCGGCGGCGGTGCCGACCTGACGCCGTACTACCCGTTTCTCGACGACGCCCGTCATTTCCATCGCACCCATCAGGCGGCCTGTGATTCGGTTCACCCGGATCTGCACAAGGTGTTCAAGCCCTGGTGCGATGAATACTTCTATTTGAAGCACCGCGGTGAAACCCGCGGCGTCGGCGGCATCTTCTACGACTACCAAGATGCCAACGGCACCCTCTACAAGGGTCAGGATCCCTCCGGTCCTGCGGCTCAGGTGTCCGCCAGCTTGGGAGCTCGGCCGCTGAGTTGGGAGCAGCTGTTCTCCTTGGGGCAGGCCAACGGCAGAGCCTTCCTTCCCGCCTACGCCCCCATCGTGGAGAAGCGTCATCCGATGGCCTATGGCGATCGCGAGAGGGATTTTCAACTCTATCGACGGGGCCGATATGTGGAGTTCAACCTGGTCTGGGACCGCGGCACGATCTTCGGTCTGCAGACCAATGGACGCACGGAATCGATCCTGATGTCTCTGCCCCCGCTGGTGCGTTGGGAGTACGGCTACACCGCAGAGGCCGGATCACGGGAAGCCCTGCTGACCGAACTGTTCACCAAGCCTCAGGACTGGCTGGGTGATGCCTCGCTGGATGAGCGCTGCCGACCCCATGGAGCGATCAATTAACTGACGCCTTGAACGAGCGCGTTCACCACGCGCTCGGCCAGGCAGTTCACCGTGTGCTCCCTTGAGCTCGGATCCCTCAGTTTCGTCTCGAGGGGAGGTTCAAGCATGGCGATTTCGAGAATTCCGATGCCGCGACGCGGACCGCCAAGGCCTCCGCGGAACAGGCGTGGGTATCGCCCAAATGCCAGGGCCAGGCTTTCATCGGCGACATTCAGTTCACGCACATTGGCGAGCACTGGAATCAGGCCGGAGCCGAAGCCATGGGGCCGGTAGGCATCGAAATGGATCTCCAACACATATTCACCACGCTCCGAAAAGACCTTGGCCTTCGACCAGTTGGTGGCAGGGTCGTCGTCGTTCGAGATGCTGATTGACGGCGGGGTGTAGGCGCGGATATTCAAGCCACGGGCTTGGCCTTGGCTCACCACTGCGGCCTGAACCTGGCGGTTCCAGAACAGCTCATCGCGAATGCCCGGTTGCATCGGCGCTCGCTTCTGCTGATCCACGGCATATCCAGGGGTTCCTGGACTGGCGGTGCCCTGGGAGTCGGCATGTCCTGCCATGACGACGATTGGCAGGTTGCTCTGCACAGGGCTTCGCCCAACCCAGCTCCCGGGTTTCTTTGTGCGTGGGCCGAGCAGGGGATCTGGTGTGGCGGGCTCAGGACAGGGCTCCGGCGGTTCCGGTGCGGGTTGCTCTGCTGGTTCGTTGCTGGGCTCGGCTGTGCCAAGCCAGTTGTGCTGTTCCGCAGCCTTGGTCATCGCCAGGGTTGCCAGTGACAGGCCTGTGATGGCAAGCCCTGAGGCAACGCGACGCCGTCGCATCCAGCCCGGCAAATGCATGGTTCAGATGGGGGAGGAGAGCAGGGATCCATCACTGGCGAGTTGCAGGGTCTCAGCCAGTTCCAGTTCGATGGCGATCAGTTCGTCCCGATGAGCCCTCAGACGAATGGCGCTGCCGTCTCCCTCGGTAGCAGGAAGGAGTTGCAGTTCAAGGGCTTCTGTGCGAGCGGCCCGCCGGGTGTAAACAGCTCCCGCCAGAGGACCGAGGCCGATCAGCAGCAGAGGCCACCAGTGCAGTTGGGGTGCCAGCTGACGCAGGACCAGACCGAAGCAGGCGGAGCCAATGGCCGCCAGCACTGACAGCAAGATTGCAAGGGGTTGGCTGGAGGCCACCTTCCCCTTGAAGCGGAGCACCTGGCGCTCAGCGTCGCCGCCATCTCGGCTCCAGCCGCGGTCTTCCAGCCAAGTGCTGAGCCCGTCAAGAACGGTGATGGGGGGTTGGGGGGACATCACGTCCACCACTGTGGTTCGGTCCTTGCTGGCTGCACGCAGAAAGAAAACCAGACCAATTGCCAGCAGAACAGTCAGCAGGAGGGTGGATTGGAATCCTGCAGGCATGGCATCCCGACTGTGTTCAACCTTTTTAAGCCTTGCGCCGGCTGAATCGCTTAGTTCAAGGCGAACCGGTGGGAGTCCAGCCAGCTGCGCCAGGGCTGCATTAGTCGCTCGGCTTCGCCGCGTGCATCGGATTCAAGGTGCAGCATGCGCCGTGGCCGTCCGCGACTTGGGCAGCGTTGGGTGTAACTGCTGATCGAGCCATGTTGCTCAAGGAACTCCAGCGCCTGTTGCAGAACGGTTTCAGAAAGCCGCAGTTGTGGCTCCTCCCGGATCAGTTTCTGCAGGAGTCCGGAGGGGTAGTTGTCGTCTTTGAGCAAGCACTCGAGGATCCAGCAGACAGCCAGCTCGAGATCGAGGAATTGCGGCGGCGGTTGATGGAAGTACTGCTCGATGTCTGCCAGACAGGTGCGCGAAGGCTTTCTGCGAGAGAACACAGGCGCGGGACAACTGCATCAATCAAAAGCGATCTCATTTCAAGATTCAAGAGGAGAGTCTTGAGACTTGCTGTGGAGGTGATTGGCCACACTGGCCCTATCCCTTCCTGAAGCCATGGCTGAGAAGTCGTCATCCCCAGCGGAATTCGCGGTCTTTGATCGCGATCTCGATGCAGCTTGGACGGAGCGCTACCTGCAGTCCCCGCGGCTTGCCGTTGATACCGAAGCGATGGGGCTGATTCATGGGCGTGATCGGCTTTGCCTGGTTCAGATCGCCGACGCCGAGGACCGTGTGGCCTGTGTCCGCATTGGCCTGGGCCAGACCGAGGCACCAAATCTCAAGCGCCTGTTTGAGGCGCCCACGGTGGAGAAGGTGTTTCACTTCGCCCGTTTCGATGTGGCTGCGCTTGCTGCCGGTTTGAGCATCGAAGTGAACCCCGTGTTCTGCACCAAGGTCGGCAGTCGGCTCGGCCGCACGTACACCCCCCGCCATGGCCTTAAGGATCTGGTGATGGAATTGGTCGGCGTTGAGCTGGACAAGGGCGCCCAGAGCAGTGACTGGGGCCGGGTGGACGAACTTACGGATGCCCAGTTGGCCTACGCCGCCAACGATGTGCGCTATTTGCTGCCAGCCCGCGAGCGCCTGGAGCAAATGTTGCGGCGGGAAGGGCGTTGGGATCTGGCACAACGCTGCTTTCAATGCGTTCCGGTGGTTGCCGAGCTTGATCGGCTGCGCTTTCACCAGATCTTTGAGCACTGAGGCTGGAGCTCAGTCTTCCAGAATGAAGTTGCCGTCGCCTTCGCTGTTCTCAAGCAACGCGTCCAGCTGACGAGCGTGGTCACCGTTGTCCTTGTCGAGGGCGGCCAGCATGGATTCAGCCATTGCTCGCCGTCCTTCCACATCGCGATGACCTTCTCGGGCCGCGGCCTGTTCCACCTGGCGCCGGGCACTGGCCAGGCTGATGCTCAGTCGACTCGCCAACTGGGCACAAAGTTTGACGAGGGTGGGGTCTTGAATCGCGGCCATCGCAACCAACCGGGGATCTTCAGTATCCGTTGAAGCGATCCAGGATCAGGCGTGCCAGCTGATCGCTCCCCCCTGCTGGCCCCATCCGCTGCGACCCGATCCGTCCCAGATGGGAGCGGAGTTCCGGTTCAGCCAGAAGCACTTCGAGCCGTCTAGTGAGCTCGGATTCATCAGAGCAGGGACGAACCGCTCCCCCCAACAGGCGGCTCTGACGGCGGGCGAAGCCTGGCTTGAACTGCGGTCCTGGTCCAGGCAGGGACAAGGCCGGAATGCCCAGCCCAACCAGTTGTTCCGTCGCCGTTCCGGCGTTGGCGATGCCGGCTTCTGCCCAGCCGGCCCATTGGTCAAAGCAACCTCGCCCGATCAGGACCAGACAGGCTCCTTTCACCCAGCAGGCTTCGGCACCCAGTAGGTCCGAAGGCGGAAGGCTGCGTCGAAACCCCAGTTGCTCAAGACTGTCGCTCAGAACCTCTGCATCGGGTTGGGCGCCCACGGCCACGAGCAGTGCCATCGGCACACGGCCGGTCAGCGCCATGGCACTGCGAACCAACCGCTGCAGGTTTCGCTGGGCCTCCGGCATGCGACTTCCGCAGAGCAGGAGCACTCGGCGGCAGCGTTCCAGGGCCGATGGCAGCGGTTGGATCTGGAGCCCATCCATCATCGGATTTCCCGGTGCAAGGGCGCCCACGCCCTTGCGCTGCAAGCCACGGGCTGTGAGCCGATCACGCATGGCCACCAGTTGACAGCGGCGTGAGCGCATCAGGCGCCATTCCCAGGGATCCCACTCACTGCCCTTGAGCCGGTGGTAGCAGTCGCTTTTGGCCCCTCCAGGACCACTGAGCCAGGTGTAGTCGCTTTTGGGAGTGCCGATGAAGCCGAAGGGAGCGCCACTGCTCCAGGCCATCAGCAGTGGCAGTAAATCGCCAACGGCAACGATGGGTTGGCGCTCATGGCCCAGGCGGCACACCAAGCGCCATTGACTCCAACTCAGACTGGGGAGTCCAGCCCTGACGTCTGCCAGCAGACCTCTCAGGCTTTGGTTGCTGAAGCCACCGCTGGGCAGGGCCGCTTTCGGCCCCAGGCATGTCAACCATCCCTGCTGAACCGCAGAATCAAAGACCCGGCCGGCGCCCACCAAAGGGAGCACGGTCAGGGGGCGTCGCGGTGCGCGCCGATGCACGGCCTGGATGATCCGCAGGGTGATCATGTCTTCGCCGTGGCCGTTGCAGAGAAACAGCAGAGAGCCAGGGCCATGGCTGATACGATCCCCTGATGGGGACAGCTGTTCCCGGGCGGCGGCATGGCCAAGTGGTAAGGCAGAGGATTGCAAATCCTTTATCCCCAGTTCGAATCTGGGTGCCGCCTTTGAATCCTCATCACAGTTGAGCCTCCGCGCTCATTTCGGCAACGTTGCGTGAGTGACTCTCGCAGCTGACGGTGCCTGCAGCAATCCAGCAACGCCCCTCGGCCATGCGGGTTGCAGGAAGACCCGTGGGGAGGCCTCTGGCATCAAACCGGACCCAGGAGGTGCTGAGCAGGCTTCCACTCCAGCGGCGTGAATCCACACGGCAGCCGGAGTTGTCGCAGCTAAGCGGATTGCCATGGTCTTCATCAAGGCTGACGAAGCTCAACTGGTAGCTGCCGCCTGTTGTTTGATCGTCTCCGATGAAACGAAGCCGCAGGCCACTGCTTCCGTTCGCGCTGATCTGCAGGCGTTCGCAGGCCAGAGAACGCCCCCCAACGACGATGCGGCAATGCGCAGGGCTTTGCTCCAGACGGCCAAAGCTCAGCTTTGGTTCTGCCGCTGCCGGGACGGCGAGCAGCAGTGGCGCCATCCACAGTTGGATCATCAGTAATCGCTGTCGGCGACGCACATGCCCAGGCAGCGAATGCCATTGCTGGCGGTTCTGCGGCAGTGGTTGCAGAGAATGCGTTCTTCCTCGAGGTTCGATCCCTCTACGGCCTGATCGGTCGATCTCGCAGGTTCCTGTGCGGGGGATGCGGTCATGACGCAGCGAGACGGGTTGATGGCGATCATGGCTGGCAGCAGCATCGCCCCGTTGAACGGCATCGGTTTTGGCACCTGGGCCTGGGGCAACAAGGCGGTTTGGGGGTACGACGCCCAGCGGGACGACAATCGACTTCGCGCCACGTTTCGTCAGGCCCTCAGCTCTGGGCTCAACTTGATCGACACCGCGGATTCCTATGGAACGGGGAGCCTGAGTGGACGCAGTGAAGCGCTGCTTGGCGACTTCATCGCCGAGTTGCCTGCCCTGCGGCGATCCCAGTTGACGGTGGCCACGAAGCTGGCCCCATTTCCCTGGCGCTGGGGGCGTCGGGGCTTTGATGCCGCCTTTGAATCCAGTCGAATACGGCTTAAAGGGCAGCTGCGGCGGGTGCAGTTGCACTGGAGCACGGCCCGCTACGCGCCCTGGCAGGAGACAGGCCTTCTTGATGGCTTGGCTGAGCTCGTTCTGGCTGGCCGGGTGGACGAGTTGGGGGTGTCCAACCTGGGCCCCCAACGCCTCGTGTTGCTCCATCGCCGTCTGTTGGAGCGCGGCGTTTCCTTGCGCAGCATTCAGGTGCAGTGTTCGCTGTTGGCACCTGCGGATGATCAGCTGCGCGAGTTGATCGCCGTCAGCAGAGACCTTGGCGTGGAGGTCTTGGCCTACAGCCCTCTGGCTTTCGGCGTGCTGGGTTGTGCTCCTGGGGCTGAGGAGAAACGTTCTGCCACTTGGTTGAGACGACGTCTGTTCCAGCGCCTGCTTCCGGCCAGCCTTGAGTTGCGCAGTGCGGTGCAGGCGATCGCAAGCGAGCGCGGGGCTTCGATGGTTCAAGTTGCTTTGAACTGGTGCAGAGCTCTTGGCACAACGCCGATTCCGGGGCTGCGAACTCCAGAACAGGCCAGGGATGTCTCCACCGCACTGGAGTGGTCAATGTCACAGCACGAGCTTCAGACCTTGGATGCGGCCCGGCTCCGATGCAGCGAGCGAATGCCCGCCAATCCCTTCCAGAGTCGCTGAGCGTTGTGCTCAGGCTTCGGAGGCGGATTCTGGAGCCGGGCTCACCACCACCGGGAGGCTGTCGCCGTCATTGCGAATCGGAATGACTTTGTCCTGGGAGAGTTCCAGGCGAGTGGGGGCAGGGGGAGTGTCCTGTTGCTGGGCGCAGGCGGCGAGGGCTTCCTGCAGCAAGGAATCAAAGGTGGCCCCAGGAAGACGATGCCGGGCGACCTCGAGAAAGGTGCGCGGAAGCGATTCGCCTGCAGCGCTCCTCAGAGCAGGATTGTTCTGACGATGCTCTTGTTCGTCCTGAATGGCGCGGATGAACCGGCGTGTGACGTCGCGTTTGGTGGACGCCTTGATCAGGGTGTCGCGCTCTTGAGGACCATGGCTGAGCTCCTGCTCCATGTCTTGAATCCGCCGTTCGAGGCTCTCCAAAACCTCCTGGGCTTCCTTGCCGATGTGCGCGAGTTGCCCATCCGAAAGGTGGGGCATGTCAGCCACGAACACCTTGCCATGATCACGGAGCGTGAGAAAGGTTGGTCGTGCGCCTTGTCTGTAGCCCTGTTGCCTGACCTGGCCTGAAGGCAATGGACGTCTTGGAGGTATCGGACCTGCAGACGATCGACGGCGCGTAATGCGCTGGGGTTTATCAAAAGGCATTGAAAAAAGATGTATTGACGCCGCTATCGGAGAAAATTCCGATTGTGCATATCGGCAGCTTATTAGATCCCTTCTGGGCCGGTGGTCTGCGGTGTCAAACCCGTCTGAAACTGACGCAATCAGGCAGGCACACCTTCCAGAACAGCAGCGTTGCCTGGGGTGTTGGAGGTCACGTTGCCAATCAACCAAGCCTGATGGTTCTTGCCGCGGCAATGCTCGATCACAGCGTCTTCGCTCCTCGCTGGCACCACCAGGCAGAAGCCGATGCCGAGGTTGAACGTGTGCCAAAGGTCCCGTTCGGGAATGTTTCCGGCCTCCTGCAGCCATCGGAACAGGGTTGGCCTTGTCCAGCTGGAGGCATCGATGCGCGCAGAGCAGCCTTCCGGCAGGCAGCGCGGCAGGTTTTCGGGGAGTCCTCCGCCGGTGATGTGGGCCATGCCGTGGAGCTCGCATCCGCTCTGCATCAGGTGCTGCACCAGGTCGGCATACAGGGTTGTTGGCGCCAGCAGGTCGCCGATCAGAGGGCGCTGGTTGTCGCCATACACGGTGTTCGCATCTGCATTGGCCTTCTCCAGCACCTTGCGCACCAGGCTGAAGCCGTTGCTGTGCACGCCGCTGCTGGCCACGCCGATCACGCTGTCGCCAGGCTGGATGCGCTGGCCGTCGATGAGCTCGTCTTCTTCGACAACCGCCACACAAAAGCCGGCGATGTCATAGCGCCCCTGGGGGTAGAACCCAGGCATCTCGGCCGTTTCGCCGCCGAGCAGGGCGCAGCCGCTCTGTCTGCAGCCATCGGCGATGCCTTCAACAACCTCGGCCATTGCCGATGGCGCTAAGGCCCCGGTGGCCATGTAATCCAGGAAAAACAGCGGCGCGGCTCCTGAGGTGATCACGTCGTTGACGCACATCGCCACCAGGTCGATGCCCACGCCGTGATGGCTGCCATGTTCTTGAGCCAGTTCCAGTTTGGTTCCCACGCCATCGGTGCCTGACACCAGCAGGGGCTTGCGCATTCCTGCTGGAAGACTCATTAGACCGCCAAAACCACCAAGGCCGCCGATGACCTCCGGTCGGTGGGTGGCTTCCACAGACGCCTTGATGCGCTGCACGAACGCGCGCCCGGCCTCTACGTCAACTCCAGCGCTCTTGTAATCCATGGAATGAATCCGATGCATTGATCCTGCAATGCCGCGGAGCCTGTGCTGATTGTTCCGTCGGCACAACATTTGATTGCCTGCGCTTATAAGCCGTTAGATCTCGGCTTATGAACCAGGACTTGCGCTCTGTCGTTGATCTGTCAGTCAGCACGCGGATTGGCAGTGGAGGCAGGGCTGGTTGGTTGTGCCGATCGTTGTGATGGCGCCCAGTTTCTTTTCAGGAGCACTTTTTTTAGGTTCACAGCAATCTTTTCTAGTGAGGCCCGCCAACGGCAGAGAACTGTGCGTTCAGTTCCAAGACCTAGGCTAAGCCGCTCTGCATGCGAGTCCTTCTGACGCTGGCCACGCTCTCTGGAGCGATTTCAGGCAGTGCAGCCCTCCTGCCTGTCGTGGCGTGTGATTTCCTCTCGGTCAACGGTGCAGAGCCGCTTGACCCTCTGGATCTGGTGGTCGAGCCCCAAGCCCCTGAGCTGCAAGCAACCCTTCCTTCTGCGGAGGTCAAACCGGTCCTTGCACCTCCTTCCTCTGAGCTCCCCAAGCCGAAGCTGAAGGTTGTACCGGAGGTGGTGAAAGTCATCACTGGTGAAGCCAGTTGGTATGGCCCCGGTTTTTATGGCAACCGCACCGCCAATGGTGAGGTTTACAGACGCGGCACGATGACGGCAGCCCACCGTGCGCTTCCTTTTGGTACGAAAGTGCGCGTCACCAACCTCTGGAACGGGCGCACGGCCGTAATCCGCATCAACGATCGCGGACCTTTCATCGATCACCGGGTGATCGACCTTGGCCACGGTGCCGCCTCTGATCTGGGGTTGACCGCCTCTGGAATCGCCCAAGTCAAGCTTGAGGTGCTGCGCTGAGCTGCGCCGTTCTCTCCACCCAGGCCGAGCTGGAACGCTTCCGGGCCAACCTCAGTGGGCCGCTGCAATTCGTGCCCACCATGGGGGGGCTGCACCAAGGCCACGGTGAATTGATTCGCCGGGCCTCGGAACAGGGGCCTGTGCTGGTGAGTGTGTTCGTCAACCCACTCCAATTCGGGCCAGCTGAAGACTTTGATCGCTACCCGCGAACGCTTGAAGCGGATCGGGGTTTAGCCGAATGTTGTGGTGCTCACGCCCTTTGGGCTCCGAGTGTTGATGCCATCTATCCAAGTGGGCTCCCGTCAGCGGTGTCGCGCTCAGCACCGGCAGGCCTGCAGACCCATCTTTGTGGAGCTTCCCGTCCCGGTCACTTTGATGGTGTGGTCACGGTCGTGGCCCGGCTGCTGCAGCTGGTGGAGCCGTCTTGCCTTTGGCTGGGTGAGAAGGATTGGCAGCAGCTGGTGATCCTGCGCCGGCTCGTGGTCGATCTTGATCTGGGCGTGGTGGTGAAGGGCGTTCCCACCGTTCGTGAATCTGATGGTCTGGCCTTGAGTTCCCGCAACCAATACCTTTTCCCCGCTGATCGGGCTCGAGCCGCTGCTCTGCCTGCGGCACTGCGTCATGCCGATCCCAGTGATCCTGAGAGTTCAGTGCGTCAGAGCCTCGCTAAAGCAGGGCTCGAAGTGGAGTATGTAGAGAGGGTCGACCCCCGCACCCTTCAGCCCTGTGGCCCTGAAACGGCCATTTCACTGTTGGCCGCGGCGGTGCGTTGCGGGACGACCCGTTTGATTGATCACGTCTTCCTGATGACCCGCCAGCCTCTTGTTGCCATCGATGGCCCTGCCGGTGCTGGCAAAAGCACCGTTACTCGCGCCTTTGCTGAGCGGATGGGGCTGGTTTACCTCGACACCGGCGCGATGTACCGATCGGTGACCTGGTTGGTGCAACAGAACGGTGTGGACCACCAGGATGCGGTGTCGATTGCACCGCTGTTGAACGACCTCGACCTTCAGCTGAAGTCGTTGCCCGGTGGTGGCCAGCAGGTGTTGGTGAACGGGCAGGACGTAAGTGATGCGATTCGCTCGCCGGAGGTCACAGCGTCGGTTTCGGCAGTGGCCGCCCATCGTTGCGTTAGGCAAGCCCTGACCGCTCAACAGAAAGCGATGGGTGCCAAGGGTGGCTTGGTGGCAGAAGGCCGCGACATCGGCACTGCTGTTTTCCCGGATGCTGATCTGAAGGTTTTTCTCACAGCCACGGTGGGCGAACGGGCCCGGCGGCGGGCACTGGATCTGGAGCAGCGGGGTTTCCCGGTGCCCGAGCGATCTGAGCTCGAAGCGCAGATCGCCGAACGGGATCACCTCGACAGCACCCGCGAGGAGGCTCCTCTGGTGCAGGCGGACGATGCCCTGGAGCTTGTGACCGATGGCATGAGCATTGAGGCTGTGATCGACGCCTTGGTGGGGCAGTTCCGGTCTCGGGTGGGTGAAGAGGCCTGGCCTACGCCAGCGGGCTGAGCTCGTCGAGCAGGTTGGCGCAGGCATCCTCGAGCAGATCGAGCACATGCTCGAAACCCGCCTCGCCCCCGTAGTAAGGATCAGGCACCTCCGTTTCGGAGAATCCCCGGGCATAGCTGAGCATGGGCTTGATGCTGGCCGTTGCTCGAGGCCCAGCTTCGCGAGCCAGTCCCTGGACGGCCGTGAGATTGTCGTCGTCCATGGTGAGCACCAGATCGAAACTCGAGAAATCGTCGAGGCTGATCTGTCGAGCGCGGCTGGGGAGGTTGATGCCGCGGCGGTTGGCAGCAGCCTGCATGCGTCGGTCCGCCGGATTGCCCACATGCCATCCGCCCGTTCCTGCGGAATCCACCACGAACTGATCACTGAGACCGCGTTCTTCGAGCAGATGTAGGAAGACGCCTTCGGCTGCTGGTGAGCGGCAGATGTTGCCGAGGCAGACGAATAATACTTTAATCATTACCTTTAGAAATCTTATTGTGTTCGACCTGATGGATAGAAGTCTTACCTTTTGATTTTAGTATTGCCTTATCAAGGCGTGCAGAAAGGACTGGGTCTGTTTCTTTTGCTTTAGCTTCACTTAAAATTTCAATTGAATTGGCATTGCCAATTCCTTCCAGCGCCAAGCATGCGCTATAGCGCAAACCCCAGTCTTCAGGTGAATGAAGTGTCCATTCAAGTTTGTTGAAAACGGTATGTAGTGAGTGCGACGAAAGCCATTCGTCCCAATTGATGTCACCAAGAGCGCACGCCGCGACGCGTCGAATGTTTCCTTGGCAATGATTGCCAATTTCGACTCCAATGGCATTAACAAGTGCGTTTGCGTAATGGGGATTTTTTAGTTCAGCCATGGCCTTGATTAGTCCCATTGTGATGTCCTGATCTGATTCTGAGAAGTACAGGTCAAGAAGATCGATTTTGAAATGATCAGCGCCAAGGATGAGTTGTTTTATGCCTGTTTTTCTGCGCGTCAAGGACGGTGACCTTAGGTTCTCGAGTGCATCTGAAAGTAGATCGCCTTGTGTTGAGTCGCCTCCTGCATAGGTTTCTGGGATTTGATTATCTTCCTCGATTAATAGGTTTCCCGAAAAGTTGTCTCTGGCAAGGTTGTCAAGTGCTTTGAAGAGAGAGAAATGAATCGATTCGAGGTCATTTTCTGGAGTAGAATCTGCCTGATTACAAAAGCTGAGTGATTTATTCAGTATGGCTTTTACTGCAAACATCTTGACGTTGTTGGGGATCTTGGCAATCAGTATTGGATCTGCTGCCTTGATTGGTCCGATGCGGGCAAGGTCGAATGCAGCGGATTGCCTGATGAATCGATTCTGGTGATCAAGAAGTGAGATAACTTTGTTTAAATAGGTCATCTCACCTGTGTAGCTGTAGAAAAAAGCAGCGGCCGAGCCAACGATTCTCTCTGATTTATCTTTCAGAAAAGGTTGGATCTTTTCTGCAACATCCCACAGTTTTTGTTCTGTTAAGGCTTCTATAAGTGCTTCTATTGGTTTGTTGGGAATGTCTCGGTCAAGGTAGCTTATAAGTGAGCTTGAGCATTGATCACTCTTGATTTCAATTAGGGCTCTAAGTGTTGCTTCATGTAATTGCACGTCATTTGTTTCTAGTGTTTTAAGAAGCTCTGGTAAACAGCGTGAATCTTTGATCATTCCCAGTGATCTTGCTGCTTGCCTTCTTAGGGGGTATCCCCCCGTACATGTCTTGTCCCTTTCGTCTAGAAGGCATTCCACCAATCGTGGTACTCCCTCAACAGATCTGTTTTTTCCGAGCCACCAAGCACCGTGATACCGAACACCCGCATCTTGGTGATCGAGGGCTTCAAGAGCGGATGTAACGGAGTCAATTGGGATCAATGTAGTTTTGTTTAAAAAAAACTTCCTTTGCATTCTATAGGCTTGCCCCACTGTCTCAGGCACTTAAAAAATGGGCTCCTTATCCATGCTCATGAATAAATGTCCTACTCCCATTTTGCTTCCCATGATTTTGTTCGTCTGAATTTAAATTCTCCTGCGATGGCGCCCCAAACTCTTTCATTCGTTTTTGGGTCATGACCACGGTCAAGAGTTTTTAATGTGTCCTCTTGGAGGTGAAAAGTGCTTGCTAGAACTGTTTCTTGACCATTTCGGGTGACCATACACCGGCAGCCTGGTTCGATTGATCCATAATATCCACCACTCTTGTATTCGACTTGGTAGTGACATTGGTCAAGGCAGATGAGGTCGCTTTTTTGAATGGTCTGCCGACAGTATTTATCAAAGGTCGCTCCGGAAAATCTTGATGGCTCGCGGAAAGTATGATTCCATAATTTAATAATTCCAGGTGATTGTTCTTCCGCTCTTATCATGCGTAGTCGGTAAGGATGCTTTGGATCTACTGCATAGCTTTGTTCTAGCAAAATAGATCCTTCTTGGAGGTGTTCTAAAGGTCGATATCTTAGGAAAATATGTGCAAAGAAAGGCGGGTTATCCAATGCTTGCTGCTGATTGCTGTATTCGCCGCAAAGCAAGCTGAGAAAGTTCTGCTCCGTCGGGGTCATTTTTAGAATCCTGGCCCAAGCTGTTTGAACAATAAAAAAGCCCCCCATCAGGAGGGCTGTCAGATTGTGATCTAACCGATCAGGTCAGAGCATTGATGGCGTAATCGATGTAGCTGTTGGCTTCGGTAGCAGCGTCGCCGCTGAGGCCGTGGTTGGCCTTGATGTGCTTCAGAGCTTCCACATACCAGGAGGGGGAGAGCTCAAAAGTACGGTTGATTTCGGCCAGACCAGCAATCAGATAGTCATCCATGGGGCCGGTGCCACCAGCGACCAGGCAGTAGGTGATCATGCGCAGGTAGTAGCCCACGTCACGGGAACACTTAGCTTTGCCTTCGGGAGTTGCTGAGTAGTTGGGCCCCGCCATCTGGGTGGTGTAAGGGAACTTGGTGTACACAGCTTGAGCTGCGCCGTTCACCAGGGAGTCGGCCTTGCCGGTGAGAGCCTTGGCAGCCTCAAGGCTGGCCTTGGCGCGATTGAAACGCCCAGAGGCAGCCTGAACTTCTGTGTTGCTCAGGAAACGACCCTGGGAGTCGGCTGCTGCAACAGCTTCGGTGAGAGGGGTTTTCATTGGTTAGGAGAAGTAAGACGTCGAATCAAGGCGTCGATCAGGCGACGGAAGCTGCGGCTTTGTCGAAGTAGGTGCCGATTTCGCTGTTCAGAGAGGCACAGTCACCAGCTGAGATGCCAGCTTTGTCGTTGACGAGTGCCAGAGCGGCTTCCTTCATCAGGTTGACTCCAGCTGCAACCGATGCGCCGGGAGTGCCAAGGGCCAGATAGGTCTCGCGCAGGCCGTTCAGGCAGCGATCTTCCATCACTGAAGAATCACCGGTGAAAGCTGAGTAGGTGACGTAACGCAGGATGATCTCCATGTCGCGCAGGCAAGCAGCCATACGACGGGAGGTGTAAGCGTTACCGCCAGGGGAAATCAGAGAAGGCTGTTGGGCAAAAAGCTGACGAGCGGCCGAAGCAACGATGCTGGAGGCGTTGCTGGAGATGCGGTTAACGGCATCCAGACGCTTGTTGCTGTCGGAAACCATGGCAGCGAGGGCGTCGATCTCGCTGGTGCTGATGAATTGTCCCCGGGCATCGGCCTGGGCGACAACCTTGGTGAAGGCGTCGAACATGGTTGTTGTTCCTGTGAACTACGTCTGGAGCGGGAATCTCAGACTTGAAGGGGATAGTTGAAGGCTATTGCCTCCATCCCGTCGCCCGTGATTCTGGCCAACAGCTCGGGAGCCTCCCGAAAGCTGTTCATAATGCTTAACTCCCTTGCGGCGACAAGGAAGTGGCGGTGGCTTCTTCGAGGTCAAACAGCACGCCGTGGATGTACGACTCCGTCCATTCACTGCCGTAAAAGCGCGTCAACATGCCGCGGGCTGGATCTTTCTCGGCGCGGTAGGCCGTGTAGCGCTTCTGGCCCAAGAGCAGGTGTGCAGCACGCTCATGGTCAACGGGCTGAGCCTCCTCCACCAACGCCAGGTAGAGCTGGAGGTAGTCCGCAAAAGCCGGACGGATCACGCGGTCAATCAGCGCGTCGCCTTCCTCCCCAAGGGGGATCCTGGTCCAGAGAAAGGCAGGTGAGAAATAGGGCTGTGCTTCTTCAGGAATGGGCCCCCCATCGGGCAGTTGGGCGCGCCAGCGCTCGAACAGCGGCATTAGCCGCTGCCAAACCGGGCCCGTGTGATCGGGATCTGTCTTGTCGACAGGTTGCAAATCCAGAGCGAGCAAGTGCCCGTTGGGCAGTGTTACGAGATCGGCTCCGAAGAAAGGAAGATCAAAACGACTGCTGGGGTTGATCACGAAGTTGAGCACCGATGCAGCGGCACCAGCTTCAACGCAGGCACAGCGCACTTGGCGCAGCTTTTCTGTTGAACAGGCCCAGGTTGCAGTCCTGACTGGCACTGGTTTGGCCTTTGATCCTGTGCTGCCCTCTTTCTGCAGAAATCGTTCCGCAATTGGATAAGGATCCGGCTGCAGAGAGCTCAGTGCCGCAACGGCTGTGTCGAGAAAAGGCTGCCAGCGCCATCCGGGAATCTGGACAGGATCAAGACTCGTCGTGCGAAGAGGGAGGGTCATTTGGGCTGGCTGGCGGGGAAGAGAAATTCGTGCAGAAAACGGTCAGACCATTCGCTTCCGAAATGGCTGGTAAATAGGCCGTGTGCAGGATCTCTCTCTGCACTGTAAATATCATAATTTTTCTGAAGTTGTGCCACTTCGATGGGATTAATGGAAGAAGGAATTTTAACGGCCTTGTCGTGTAAATCCCAGTAGGTTTTTAGAAAAGCGCTGAAAGCTGTGGGTAGCGATGATGTCGCCTGTTCTGCTCCGCCCCGGCAGAACAGTAGCCATGAGGAAAAGTATTGATTTGGGTCAAAGGAACGCATGGTCTCTTCACCATTGAGATCCGGAAATTGAGCGTTGAGTGACTTCAGTCCATCGAAGTAGCGCTCCAAATAGTCCTTGTCTTGAACAAGTGGTTGGAAATCAAGAACAGCAACCAACTTCTGCTTGGCACCGAACCACAGCAGATCAACCCCCATTAATGGATGGTCGTAGGTGTAGTCGGGATAGGCAACGGAATTCAGGACCTGCAAGCTGTCACCAGCATCCAACCGGGTAACGCGCCACCTCCTAAAGCCAGGCACGTCCCAAAGCCAGCTCTTGATGGTGCTCGAGCGTTTGGATGATTGATTGTGCTCAAGTCCATGAGGAACCTCAACGGGTACTGCGCCCCGGGCTTTGATTCCTGAAAGCAATTCCTCAAGAAATGGATCAAACATGGTGATCAGTTGTTACCTGTTGAAGACGCCATCGCCAGTTGTTGTGCCCGCTGGGTGATATCTGAAATTTCGGCATCAGTAGGGCACCGAAACTCGGTGCAGTATGTGGTCATTGCAACGCCATCCAAGCACTGAACAGAACTCACTCTCATTCTGATTTGATCGGTCACAAACCAACAGCGTTCAATGCCAATGTTGGTGTCGTATCGCGTCGTGATCGTCACGACGCCATCGTCTGCGAAGTTGTAAGTGCTTAAAACAGATTGCTTTTCAACATATCCAACATCTCGAAGTAGAAATCCCTTGCGGGAGTCTTTATGGTCAGGAACGTCGATGACTACTGCAGCGTAATCATCGTTACGGACACCCTTTTTGATATTGCTTTCCCACCAAAATCGTGCTCCACCTGAGCTGTCTTCGGTTTTAATGTTCAAAGAATTGCAGATCTTGGTGACGACTGGGTCATCAGCATTGAAAGGTTCAATGACAAGATTGGAATCTGCAGCTTCATCATCTTGATAGTCGTGGTGATGAACAGCGCGCCTATTTAACCAAGTTCCGCGGCTGGCTTCGAAGAAATCCGCCATTGTCATCGGCGGGGAAAGTGTCTGCACCATTGGTTTGTGCTTTGAAGAAAATTAATTAAAATAGGCGTGCCGGTAAAATTTTTTTTTGCAATTCAAGGCTTGCTCTGCTGTGCATTTCTCTGTGCAACCAGCTGTGACATCACTTCGTCGAGTCTTTGAAGCTCTGGATGTGCTGCAACAGTGGTGTCAATCTTCTTTTGTGATAAGCGCAGTTTTTTGCCCAAACCAACTACATCTTGAAACAGTCTTTCCCTGTAGGCAGCTAATTCATCGATGGACTCTTGCAACTCTTCAAGGGTAGGTAAATCGGACGCTGCGTTGTCCATGAAGTTCTGATTGAGCCAAAAGATCCTAAGCCTGTCAGAAGCCTGCCCAAGGCTTTTGTGAACCTTTGCTCGGGTTTGCGTCAATAAAGGAGAGATTGCCCTCGGATCGGCCTATTTCCTAGGGCGCTAACCGGGGTATTTGGCCCAAGGTGACAAACTTTTGCGTAAAGGGGTCTGTTTGACGAACCCTGCTGATAACTGAGTTTAGCTTGGGTCAGCGCTTCCACCACCCTTGGGTCTCCGGGCTTCTTAGGCCTGTTCACCCGGCGGTTTCCGAAGCACTGCATCCCCAAAACTGTCTGGCCCCCAATGCTCGACGCATTCTCCCGCACAGTCGTCAGCGCTGACGCCAAAACTGCACCTGTTGGTGGTAGCGATCTCGCTAGCCTCCGCTCCTACGTGCAAGATGGCAACAAGCGTTTGGACGCTGTGAATGCCATTACTTCCAACGCCTACTGCATCGTCTCCGATGCAGTCACCGGCATGATCTGCGAAAACACAGGTCTGATCCAGGCTGGCGGCAACTGCTATCCCACCCGTCGGATGGCTGCGTGCCTTCGCGATGGTGAGATTGTGCTTCGCTACATCAGCTACGCACTGCTGGCTGGTGACGCGTCCGTGCTGGATGACCGTTGCTTGAATGGCCTCAAGGAAACCTATATCGCTTTAGGTGTTCCTACCCAGTCTGCGGCCCGTGCTGTCGCGATCATGAAATCCGCTGCTACGGCTCTGATTGGTCAGACCAACTCTCCTGCCAGCGGTGGTGCTAAGTACCGCAAGATGGAAACCACTCAGGGCGACTGCTCTGCACTGGTGGCTGAAGCAGGTTCTTACTTCGATCGTGTGATTGGCGCAATCAGCTGATCTGCGGACGATCAAGTCTTTTCTCCTTACCTTCTCAGCACCTTTTACCAAAGGATCTCAAATGAAATCCGTCGTCACCACTGTTGTGACCGCAGCTGATGCAGCCGGTCGCTTCCCTTCCCAGAACGATCTTGAGGCTGTTCAGGGCAATATCCAGCGTGCAGCTGCACGTCTGGAAGCTGCCGAAAAGCTGGCCGCCGGTCTGGACAACGTCACCCGCGAAGCAGGTGATGCTTGCTTCAATAAGTACGCCTATCTGCGGCAACCCGGTGAAGCCGGTGATAGCCAAGTGAAGGTCGACAAGTGCTACCGCGACCTCGGTCACTACCTGCGCTTGATCAACTACTGCCTCATCGTGGGTGGTACTGGTCCTCTCGATGAGTGGGGTATTGCAGGCGCACGTGAGGTGTATCGCACCTTGGGTCTGCCCACCAACGCCTACATCGAAGCTCTGACTTACACTCGCGATCGTGCTTGCGCTCCTCGCGACATGAGCCCTCAGGCTCTTAACGAGTTCAAGAGCTATCTTGATTACGCTATCAACGCTCTGTCTTGATCAATCCAAGATCTAAGGGAAAGGGGGGAGCAGTAGCTCCCCCCTTTTTTTGTGTAAGCCAGATGGAAGACTACCGATCATCCATCACAGACAAGCTGAAATTCCATTAGATTCATCAAAGGTGTATTTTTTTGATGACAACGTTTGTTCTATCTCATAACTTGCAGGTTCAATCAGATCTCGTGCCTGCATTGAATTTTGAACTACTTGCCCAAAAACTTAAATCTCTTTCGAAAAAAATTTCTTCAACGGAAGTTCTTGGTCATCCTCATTGGAAATTATCTATATCATCTGATTTATCTCCGCAAGATATGGCTGTTGATTTAGTGCAGACTTGGTCTGAATGCCGTCGTCAACTCGGACACGACATGAACCACGTTGTCCTGGCACTTGGTGGAAGGAAAGATTCCCAAGCCTCTCCTGGAGCTCCACTCCAGGAGGGATATTGGGGTGTTGATTTGGTTGAAACGCCCGATGAAAGCACTTTTCTTCAAGCGATCAACTGGGAAGCTCTCAAAGCTGGACGACCCGAAGATGCGATCTTTGAAGTCTCTTCGAGAGCCTCATAGATCTTAATCAGGCTTGTTTCCGGCGATTCCTACGGCGGCTAGAGGTACTTCTACGTTTGTTGGCCTCTGGCTTGTCTGAGTCTGCTTTATCTTTCTTGTTAGGAGTGGTTTCTTTTTGGGGTGTTAATTTCTCTACTAGTTTCCGAACCTTGGATGTAGAAGATTGCTTTTTAGGTGCTGGTATCGAAGGCTGATCTGCTGCGCTCCAGCCAACAGATGTTATCGGTGTACTGCAATTTCTAAAGGATTTCATCCATTGCGCCATGAAACGGGTGTCAACACAAACTGTGTGGGAAGTTGAGGGCCTGCAGCCGTCCATCACACCAGTGGAAACATGGATCAAACGTCCTGGGAAAGGTCCCATATTTTTTGTAGTGGCTTAGAAGAATTTTGCCTCCGGTGTCGCCTGATGGCAAGCTTGCTATTACTTTCTTATCCCGACAGGCCTTATTGAATTACGCACCTCAAGTAGAATTGTCCGAATGTTGACCATTACCGATGACTGGTCTTTTCGATAATATTCATGCAGGCTTGGATCAACAGGGGGCAGTTGATATTTTATCTAAAGAAGTTGATAATATTGAGAGTGAGAGTGATTATTATATGGCTGTTTCTCATTTGATTAATTTTCCTGGCTCGATAACAAGCCAAGCGTTATTGGCTTTTCTAGATAAGTGCTCTGAAGATGTGCCAGTAGGTCTTGCACAACGAAAAGCTGTAGAAGTTCTTGCGCGATTAGGGGTTGCAGAGGCTACGCCAAAAATTGCTAGTTTTTTAGGAAGCTCTGATGTGTATATGGTTGAGAATGCTGCTTGGGCTTTGTCTCATTTGAATTGTCAAGATCCTGAAGTGCACCAACATATGATTGATTTGTTGGATGATGCTAGCCAGAATCAAAGAGTCTTAATTCAAAGTCTTTCAAAGCTTTCTGTTAAATCAGCAATTTCGACTATTTCTGTTCACACAGCTCATGAGAAGACGTCGGTTCGCGGTGCTGCTATCGCTGCCATGATTCATCTATCTGGAGATCAATCTCATCTGGCTGATCTTTCAGATCATTTGTATGGCTCTAATCAAATGGATCGCCAGTCGGCAGTGCAGGATGTGATCGATGCGAATGCTGTTGAGCTTTTGTCTGATTTGATGGAAGCACCCATATCGCCTGCATTTCGCATGCGAGCTGTGAGATCCCTCTTGAATAACCCGTCAAACAAACTCTCAGATAATGATTCACTATCAGCGGTAGATCAAGTTTTGCTTGATGATCCTCGTTTGATCACTGTCCTTCATCATTACGGTGATCCTTTGCCTACAGAGTTACTGATTGATGGCTTGTTTCATCCCGATTTTAGTCGTTGTTATCTTGCGATGCAGGCACTAATAAAACGTGATGCTCAAGAGATTTGGAGTGCTATCGAGAATTGCTGGCAAGATAAAGCCCAGAATGACTATGGCGCACATTATTTTTTGATGCGATTGTTTGGTCTTGTCGAAGGTTGGACAGACGAAGCACTGCTTGATATTCGCAAAATTCTCTCAGATGCTATTACAGATAAGCGTCCTCAATTTAGAAAATCACCCCCAGCTGCTTTGCTATCATTCGCTTTACTGTTCCCTGGCCAATGCGATTGTTTTCTGGATAAATGTTTGTCTTTAGAAAACAATCTTAGTTGGGGTATGCGTTATGCAGGCCTCCTCTTGATCCAATCTGATCAGACCGAGCATTTTCATCTTCGATATCAACGTCAGCTACAACAGCTTATTGAGTCTGATGGCGATAGATTGCTGCGACTAAAAGCACAGAGCATTCTGGATCGTGGTTGAGTACTAAGTGGTAATTCTTCATGCCCCATGACTTGAAATGCTAATATTGAACGATAGTGATTTAGGCTTTTAAATGAACTGGGATTCGAGCATTCCTTCAGTTGATGCTTTGTTTGAAGATCTAATGCATCCCAACCCTCGGATTCAAGAAGAAGCTTGTTTAATTCTTTCTGAGAACTATCGGGAAGAGGCGTTGCCAAGATTATTGGATCTCTTCTGTCATCATGATCCTAAGGTCTATAGAGCGGCTGTTAAAGGTGTTGGTTTTTTTGGGAGCTCTGCGTTTGATCCATTGATCGCACTTTATGCAACAACAGAGAATCAAACTGCAAGGCGTTGCTGCCCTAAGGCCTTTGTGCAGGTGTTCAAAAACTTCCCAGATCAGCCGTTTCCTGATTCAGTCATGGAAATGCTTGAGCAAGGCATAGATGATTCAGATATGGTTGTGGTGCAGGGTGCACTGATGTGTCTTGGTCAGATCGGTAAGCAACAATTTAAGTCTGAAGAGGCAATCAGAATTTTGACAAAGTCTCTCGGCAGCCAAAATGTTGCTTTAATCTTCAGTGCATCTCAGGCTCTTGCCGATATTCCCAATCCTTTGGCAGAAGACGCTTTACGTGCACTGCAGAACAACAATGCCGATCCCTTGATTCAGGAGGCTGCACAGTCTGCATTGGCACGACTTCAGAATCTGCTCAACTCAAAGAGTTAGATTGTTTTTTTATCGAGCTACAGTTTCCACTCCTTTGTAGTAACCACCAGCCCGGAAATCAAAACGCTCTACTTTGTCGTCTTTTGCACAAGTCGTCTGTGAATAGTGCAGAAGAGTACTAAATCCTTCTGGCACCATCTTGGGACACAGCCTCCCAACATCATTGGCAAATGGGCAGAAGTACACACCCGCCCATCGATTAAGAAAACGCCCCTTTATTTCATCAGAAAAGATAAATCCATGTTGATCAGCGAGCTTGAGGATCTCCTCGGGCTCAGCCTCACGAAATAAGGACCTAAAGGTGGTGTCTTCTTCGAGCACACCAAGAAAACGGATGAACTCAGCTCTTGACATCTGCCTGTTGTATAGACCGCCTCTTCAACTATATCGCTAACTTCACCGTTAAAGCGACAACGAGCTGAAACTTATTGATTGTTTAGTTAGACGAGCCTTTTGGGAGCGGTTTAACTGGTTTTCGCCGATAAAATATTAATTGCGACTCTGAGAACGGCTTTTACGTCTGTATCAATTTCATTTTGTTCTGCAATCTTTAGCTGATTAATGGCTCCTAGTGCGTCTAGCTTCATCAAGGATAATGCAGTATTTTTCCGAACTTGTGTGTCTTCGTCGCTTAGTTTGTTCAGCAGCAATGTTTCTACGTCTTCCGCATCGCATGACTTACCGATGAGAGTTACCGCCTCTGCTCTTACGTCCGCTGAGACATCCTCGAGCGCTTGGAATACTCTATTTTTTGCTCTTAAATCGTCACTCTTTTGGATTTGATCTCCCAACGCTGAAATTGCGGCGACTCGAACTTCAGCCACGTCTGAATCTGCAGCTTTCAGCAACGCTTCTGGTGCCTTAGATCCGATGAAACTCAGTGCGAGATTGATTAATCCAACCTGAAATGGTGTGCAGTCTGGATTTTTTAGGATTCCAAGCAACGAATCCATGGCGTCTGGTCCAATCGTGGCCATCGCTCCAGCAGATGAACCGAGAACAACTGGGTCATCATCTTCTAAAAAGGCTTCAAGCAGATAAGGCAACGCCTCCTTGTTGCCAATCAAATTGAGTGTCTTAGCTGATGCTCGTCTTACGATTACATTTTGGTGTTGGCGAAGTGCTTTACAAAGAATGGGTAGAGCTTCATCCCCAACCGCCCCTAGACTTTTTGCAAAGGTGAGTCGTAAAGCGCCTCTCGCGTCCCCAAGTCCGGCGACCATGCGTTTGAGAGATTCGGCATCAGATCTTGGGATCTCACCTTCGCTTAATTTTCCACTGAGCTCGTCAGCGAGCTGGAGCGCTTCTTCTGCCGTGAGCTGGCTGTCGCTGATTGATGAAATATTGGTGAGATCCTGGAGCATCTTGCACGTTCCTCTTTGCTGTGCAGCAATCTAAGCGACGCTGATCAGGCTCATGCCATTCATTGTTGTGTTGAATTAGAAAGCCCCCTTCCTGGGAAGAGGGCAAGAGTTATGGCATAAATTGCCTGAATTTACCTCAGGCAAACGGTTTAACTCCGAACGGTCGGAACGGAACAGCTCCTGTCCTTTTGGGAGGCTGTTGTGCACCATACTTTTGTTGGGGCAGAGTTGGTGCGCCCTTAAAGATCGGCTTCATCATGCTGATCGATGCCGCAGCCAGCTGTGTGTTGGTGCGACTGCGACTTCCTTGTGCATTGTCGCTGACGGCAACCTTTGTGCCAGCAAGCTCTCTCATCATGTTGAAGGAGCTGGTCATCATTCCCGCGTAGGAATCTCCCGCCCGCATATAGGGAACGATGTCCGATCCAAAAACCTCTGCATATTCTGCGCAATCTGTGAGGCTATCGATCAGAGCATCAAAACCCTCTTCTGCTTGAAGCTTGATACTGTTTTGAACTTCTTCTTGATTGAGAGGTGCTCTCCCTAAGAGGTGTTTGAAATTAAGCTCGATCCCACGTTGTGGGGCAACACTGTGGAAGTAATTATCCTTATAGAAAGGAGATTTTGCCAACCCGTTGACAAAGTCGCGGACCGTAATTTCCCCGTTCATCAAGCGTGCTTCAAGGGAGGTGTACCGCTCGTTTTCAGTGGGAGGCAGGTTTCCGTAGACCTGTCTATACGCGTCATTAATGGTTCTTTCCAAAGCCCAGGAATCACTGGGGTGATATTCATCAAAAACTGCACCGAAGGGACATTCGCTGTGCAGTCTTGGGCCAATTCCGAGCCCCATCTGAGAACAAGTGTTGCGCTTAAATTCAGCGATTGATCCAGCTACTGTCCGATGAACAGTGTTTTTGCCAGCTTTGCTTGGCATGGCGTACGAGGCTGGCTTGGTGCGACTCGCCGAAGCCATTCCAGCGGGGCTGGTTTGTGTGCTTAACATAAGTGTGGTGAGGGGAGGTAATTTGTGGTGACTCTTCCCAACATGCTTTAAAACAACTCTTTGAGTCGTTGTTAGTAAGCTTTGCCGAGAATATTTCAGCGAAATTGAGTATTGATGCGAATCGATGCTCATAATTCGCTAATTGCCACCGTGAGTAAACATTGCGTCTATGACTGTGGCAAAATTGCTTGTTAATTAGCCACAGGTTTTCTGGATCACTCCAGAATTGTTTGCTCTTAATTGTCAAGAATTTGTGTTTTTTGATTTTGAAAACAAAAAGGGGTGGGCTTTTGGCCCACCCCTTGGTTAGATCAAAAAATCACACAGCTTGACTGTGATCAGCCGAGGGAGTTGATCACGTAGTCGAGCAGCTGGTTGTAAGCGGTCAGAGCCTGAGCGCTCATGTCGCGAGGGGCGCAACCGCGGGAACGCAGGTGGGAGAAACCAGCCACGTAGGTGCCAGCGTCGATGCTGAGGGCCTTGTACACCTCTTTCTGACCGTTGATGGCCAATTCATCCAGAGGGCCGGTGCCGCCGGTGACCAGGCAGTAGTTGATCAGACGCAGGTAGTGAACGAAGTCACGCTTGCACTTCTCTTTGCCTTCGGTGGCGCACTTACGGGGCTGACGGCCGGTGGCACCGTTGGGGTACTGGGCGTAGACAGCATCAACAGCTTCCTGGGCAACTTGGTCGTAGTTGCTGGCCAGCTTCTCAGCGGCTTCCAAACGAGCAGAGGCGCGTTGGATGGAGCCCTGGACGGACTCCATGTCGGAGGCGGTGGGGAAGCGGGATGCGCTGTCGGCTGCGCCGACGACGGTGGTGATAACGGACTTCATAATTCAGAAGAAGGGTGTTCAGGTGTGCAGAAAATCGATACCTGGCTCAGCTGATGGCGCTGATCACCATGTCGAAGTAGCTAGCAGCTTCACCAGACAGGCTGGCGCAATCGCCAGAGGTCAGAGCCATCTTCTTGGGCTGGCTGTTGGTGTTGGTGATCAGGGCGCTAGCAGCGGCCTTCATGATGGCAACAGCACGTGCGGCGGAACCGGTGGGAACGCCCAGAGCGGCATAGGTCTCGCGGAGACCGTTCAGGCAGCGGTCCTGCAGCACGGAAGCGTCACCGGCGAGCAGCGCGTAGGAGACGTAACGCAGAACGATCTCGCCATCACGCAGGCAAGCAGCCATCTTGCGGTTGGTGTACACACCACCGTTGGGGGCGGTCAGGCCGGTGTTCTCGCAGCAGATGCCGGCGACGGCGTCAGACACGATGCAGCTGGCGTTGGAGGTGATGGCGTTCACAGCGTCCAGGCGCTTGTTGCCATCAGCAATGAAGGACTTCAGGGAAGCCAGTTCGCCGCCACCAATAAAGGAGCCGCTGGAATCGGCCGAGACAGCAGCCCGGGAGAATGCGTCGAGCATGGGGGTTGTGGAATACGTTGTTTGGGGAGATGCATTCCGCATCACGAATGACACTACCCCTGCTTCCCAGGCCGTCTTCCTGAAGGAGGACGTCAGGACACACAAGTTGACAAAGGCGAAATCAGTAAGGGTGTGTCGTCAACCAACGTCCGCTAGTTCACCTTATTTACTGCTCGTCTTTTTATGACAACTGTTTAAGGACGCGTTGGCAGGTCCATTTCAGTGGTAGCCAGAAGGCACTGGCTGAAAGCTCCTCCAGGAGCGGCTTTTGGTCCACAAGGCCCAAGCGGAGGCACCCCCATGCAGCAGCAATGCGGGATTTGGTGTATTGAGGAATTGTTTCGGCTAAGGCAAGCCTGATTAGATCACTTCGTTCTTCCAAACCCTGAAGACCGACGACGGAAGTCAGGTAATAGTGCGTAACGTAATCACTCCACAATTTTTCTTTGATTTCGTTAATTAAAATCATTCTCTCTGCTTTAGGCATGCCCATCAAGCTTGAGGCACCACCGTATTGGCGTGCTTCGTCGCGATGTTGAAGGTTGTTTTCGATCTCTGTAGGCTCAATATCACAAATCCACTCTTTCCTAAGTTTGAGTTGTTGAGGGTTGTCTTGTAAGAGTTGTGTTATCAGCTCTGCATATTTTTCCGGTACCTGGCATTTCTTATCAGGATCCACCAACTGAAATGCACTCCTAGCTCGCAAAGACATAGACACGGGAGCTGTGACAAGAGCTTCTAGCCTTGTAACGTCACCTGCATCGCCCAGATCAATTACGGCAGAGCGCCTGCGTCCGGCGATTGGGTCAACAAGTTGTGGGATCAGGACTTCAAGCCCATTTGGTTGTTGGGCAACTTTCGACATGTATGCCCTCGCTGCACCCGCAACCAAGGGATTGGAATCATTCTGGAGGGGGCTGATGCTGTTAATGACTCCGGGGACCCCTAAACGACAAAATGCCTGTATGACAGCCCGCTTTTGAATATCCTCGCCCTCAAGGGCTTCAAGTAATTTTCTATGATCTGCTTCTGTTAAAGGTGCGTCGATTTTTGTAATCGCTTCTACAGAATTAATTACTGCAGCTTCATCGCTGCATTTTAAGGCCTTAAATAAAGAGGGTAGTGCTTTTGGACTTTTTCGTCTGCCAAGGGCGTCGATCGCCTTGCGTCGCGTGATTCGATTAAAAAGATGCTCTGGATCCAGCTCTGCAGCCTGAATCAGCACATCGAGTGATTCTTCGCTGTTACTTGCCCCAAGCCTTGTGGCTGCCATGTATTTGTCAACGGGCCTCTCGAGTGAGTCTGGATCAGCCAAAATCACCGCCATGGCCCGCTCTTCCGTCAAGCCTTCAACTAAGTTGTCGAATCGCTCGGCCATGTTTAAAGAGTCATCAATGAAAAACCTGGATTTTCTGTCAGCTGGTGTTGAGCTGCAGTTTTAGAGCAGCTGACCTGATTCTGATGAATCGTAGTGACGTTGAAATTCCATCTTCTCTTTGACCATAGCATTCAGCTCTTAGTCTCAGTGATGATTTATGACTGGTTGATTGTCTTCTTTAATCTGCCCTGTCCCTTCATGAATTAGGTCCTCGTCATCTGTTATCGTAAATAGAAGGATTTTTGTATCATGCCAGTCTCTCCCGAGCTCGAGCAGGCTCTTCCTCGGTTTGTTGAAGCTGTCCAGAAATCAACAGATGTCCAAGATCAATTGAACTTGGTTGTTGATTTGGAGCAATTAAAAGCAATCGTTAATGATGTTGAGCCTTCATTGACGGGTTCGGCATTGATTCCCTATGAACAAGCGACGAGCCCTCCAAAAATTACCATTGATTCAGGTGTTTTAGAAAAAAATATTCCATGGCGGCTATTGCGATGCCCGGGTGGGCCCTTGGTTTTGCAGATGATTTGTGAGAAGGTAAATTTTGCGCTTTGGATCGAAAGCTGCTGACGATGTCCGATTCAGTTATTGCTGATTTTGTGCAGATGGTTATTTACGACCATTCTGTTGCAACTGGATTGAAGTCTTGCCAGTCAGATCAAGATATCGTGGATTTTGCGGCCTCCCGTGATTACTTATTTTCAATCACAGCTTGGCTGCAGTATGTTGAATCAGATTCGGCTGGCTTATCTGACTCTGAAGCCATGGCAATCCAAGCTATTGCGACCGATCATTGGTCGTGGGCATTCCGTCAGATTGCTCCGTGGAGAGCCATGTTGATGGATGGTGCCTAGTTTGACGGCCTGCTGGTAGAAGTTTCGTTTAAGATTGCTTTTGTGATTTCGATGGCTTCTGATGACCGGTTCAGCTCTTAGTGCAAGTCAAGATCAAGTCTTAGAGGCTTTTATTGCTTTAGTTCGACAAAATTCAGATCTAAAAGCTCAGATCAAGGCTGCCCTTAATCAGGACCAAGTTATTGAAATAGCTGCTGCTAATGGTTTTGATATTGATTCCTCCGCTATTTTGAGAAAATGGAGTAAACACACTGATTTTACTCAAGACACCTGGATGGGCTGGTTCGAAGAATGAGTACTCACTCAAGAATTGATTTCTGAATATCTTGTTGTTTTACTGCCTTTTTTGGCCCAATAAGTGACAATATCTTCTCCTCCTGGTCTGGGTACACTTGCTGTGGCTTGCAGTATTTTGAACGATCGTCTTGGTCCCATCGGCCAATTTCCAATTGCCTTGACTGTTCTTATTCTCCCCCCAATTGCTTGAACAGAAGCCTCAAACTTATCAAGTTGAGTTTGATCAACTGTTTCGAATATAAAGTCTGTGCCAACACATATTAGATGTTGTGAGCGTATCCAAGACTTCATTTGTTTTTTGACATCTTCCATTCTAGGTTTTCGAATTCAGCCACTCTTCATTGATTTCCGCGGAGAAGCTTTGGGTTCTTTTAAATCTGAGAAGTCCGTGTTCAGAGCCCCAAATTTGTTCGTCAGTGTTTGGATCAAAGCCTCGATCGCGACTAATCCAGTTTTCTTGGTCTACCTCAACTTCGCTTACAAGATAAGTTAGTTTTCCGTCTCGTGGAACCAAGCAGTTTTTTCCTGGTTCAACTTTTCCAATGTAATGTCCCTTTTCTTTGCGATGAAAGTGCATGGCACACCCACAGCGTTCCTTTAGTGTTGTGGAATTGATTGCATTCATGATTTGGGGATCCCGACCAGCTCCCGCTAATCTTCTGGGATTTGTGAATCCATAGTTCTCAACCACAAAAGTATCTTCATGCGTAGTTAATCGGTGAATGCCTTGCCGGTAGGGATCCCAAGGCGCATAGTCGTAACATTGTTCTGAATAAAACCCTGGCCCTTCGAAAATATGCCAGGGCAATGGTCGAAAAAAGATATTGATTCGAGCAAAATCCTTCGGGTCTTTTTGTGACTGTTCAATGTTGTCGTAGACGCCCGCAAGAGTTTTGGCGAACTCGGCAAGGGCTAAATTCTTGTCCATCCTTGTGAGTTATGCATTAATTCGTCTGACTTCTGAGGCGAAGGATGTTTGGAGCACGCCTGATCCGGCTGAAGTCCTTAAAACAGATGATCTGCAGCGCACATTCTCTGAGACAAACCAAATTTTTTCTTCGGCAATTGACTGCTCGTAATTTGTTGTGAGCGTGAATGTACCGTCGTTGGAAAACTTGTATTCCGAGATGGCTGCCTCGGCTTCTGCATATCCAACGCTTCTGATCAGCGTCCCCGAAGAAATATCTTTTGCAAATGGAACAATTATGCAAGATCCTGATGATACTTCTGATGGATCATCTGGTTCCCAGTCACTTTCCGCGCGCCATTCCATTTTAAACGGAGACGAAATTGTATCTAAATTATATTGATTTACTAAAGATGACTCAAGTAATTCTTTGACTACGGAGTCCTCTCTGCTGATTTCTTCGATCGTAACTTCGCTCAGTACCTCTTCGAACTGCTGGAAGGCTAAGGAGTGACCCGATCGCATTGAGCGCCATCTACCTGTGCTTTGAGCAACAAATTGCTCAATCTTCATGCAGGCTTGTGCTGTTTTCTGAGCTGAGCTCATCCAGTGAAGGAGAGTTGATGTGCATCATGTTAACCATAGAGTCGACCATCATGGACATGGCCATGGGTGTTGATGAGACCGACTGCAGGAATGTTGTGTTCCTGTTTGGGTTTTCGCTGGATGGTGGACGCAGAATGGGCATGTCTGGAACTAAATTTTGTTTTGTACCTGTCGACAGGGTCGTATTGACCGGTTGAATATCACTTGAAGATTATGACTGAGCAACCAGTCAAATCTGCCAGATTTACCCAAGGGTTAAGCCTTCGCAATAGAAAGGATCTGCCCACCCTGCGACAGAATTGATTTGATGGTGGCTGACATGGAGGTTTGATTCACCACCGATTTTTGGACTGCTCGGCGGTTGGCACCCACCTGACGACGTGATGTCCAGTTGATCGTCAACGCCTTGGCGTTGCCTACGCTTCTGCGATCCTGTGCCTCTGGTGAACTGTCAGTGCAGAGACTACTCAAAAGTTTCGAATCTGTTTCTGCGTTGTCGTATCCGGCATATCCGGCATCCAAAGCTTTCGCACGTGTGAAGTACAGCGTGCTTCCGCCCACCACGGTCTGCGTGGCACGATTGTATGGAACTTGATCGATGCCGAAGGCAGAAAGATATTCATCGCTGTAGGTGTAACTGGCGATTTCTGCTTCGTATCCCTCTTCTTGCAGCAGTCGAACATGGCTCATCAACTCAGCTTGGTCACGGGGAGGACGGCCTAGTAGATGTTTGAAGTTCAGTTCAACAAAGCGGTAGGGGCTGTTGCTTTCCAGAAAAAGCTTTTTATAGGTTTCCGACTGGGCGAGAGCAGTTACCAATCCTTGAACCGTTAGGTCACCGTTCATGAACAGTGCCTCAATGGAAGGGTTCAGATCGAGTTCCATCAGGTGTCGATTGCCAAACACCTGGCGGTACGCTTGGCGTACCACATCTGAAGCATGTGATGTGTCGACGTTGGCAGCTGAGGAAAGAGTTGTTGGCCCAGTCATTTTTGTCTGAATAGAAGGTGATGTGAGTGAGCCACCCTTCAGGCAGTGGCTCCCTGTTGCAGCAATCGAATGCTTTTACATCACTTCAGTGATGGAAACGATCTTGCCTCCCCGAGCATGGATGTACTTCATTTGGCTGCTCATATCTTTTCCGGACACGACGTAGCTGTTTCCAGCTGTGCGTTGGCGGGAGCGTGCTGCCTGAGAAGCAACAACGATGCGATACCGCTTCTTGGTGGGATCAGCTGCACCCGATTGGGTTCCGGTGCGGTTGGCCCGGCTGGTGGTTTTGCTCCAGCCACTGGGTGCCAGCCCTGTTGCGACCGAACTCACCAAAGCAGAGCTTCCGAGGACTGTATCGCTCGCTGCGTACCCTTCTGCCAGGCTCAGTTGACGGTTGAAGTCAACTTGAGAGCGGCCGCTTTCGGTAAGAATTCGAGCGAATGGAACTGTGTCTTCACCAAAGGTGTTCTGATATTCCTGGCTATCCACGTAGCTGGAGATTTCAGCCTCATAGCCACCTTCGGCAAGGATCTTGGTGTGTTCGCTGATTTCGGCTTGGGACCGCGGTGCTCTTCCCAGGAAATGTTTGAAGTTCAGCTCGATGAATCGATACGGCGCGCTGGTTTCGAAGAAACGACGCTTGTATTCGGCTGAAAGGCCCACAGCACGAACGAATTCACGTGTGCTCAGATAGCCATCGATGAATTTGCTTTCCGCTGAGATAACCCGTTCGAATTCCATCAGATGGGGATTGCCCATCACCTGTTTGTAGGTGGAACGAATCAGCGCGGCGAGCTGATCGGGGCCGTCACCAGGGCAACGTTGGAAAGTTTCTTGCTCTCGCTGGCCGAGGCCGAAGGTGACGTACATATCACCGCGCATGGGTGCAGAGTCTTTGCCTGAAGTGATCCCAGGTGCTTTGCTGCTGAACTTCTTGGCAGTGAAGCTTCCAGACGATGGACGCAGACCAACAGGCTGACTTGGCAGGCTGATGCGAGGTGCCACGCCATTGGCGAGGCTGCGTGTTAGCGCTGGACCTGCGCCGCGGGCACTATCACTGCCAGCAAAACTCTTTTGAAGAGCGGCCAGCATCGGGAATGCTGCTGTCGATAAATCAGCGGGAGAAGACCATGAACGGGCATACGGAACCACGTCGCTGCCGAAGACCTCGAGGTATTCAGCGGAGTCGACGATGCTGTCGACCAAGCCGTCGTGACCGTGTTCTGCCAGGAGGGAAATTTTGGCGGAGATTTCAGCCTGCGTTTCAGGCGCACGACCCAGCAGATGTTTGAAATTCAGCTCGACACCCCGCTGTGGCGCAACGCTTCTGAAGAAGCGGTCTTTGTAAAAGCTGGACTTGGCCAGGCCACGAACGAAGTCACGCACGGTCAATCGACCGTCCCGCAGCTGAGCTTCCAATTCCGAGCACCGCTCGAAATCCATCACGTGGGCGTTACCAAAAACCTGTCGATATGACGCACTGATCACGGTCTCCAAAGACGCGTCATCCTCTGGCGAGTAGCACTCGCTTGTGACGCGATGCGGGCAGTCAGCGTGACTCCGGGGACCAACCCCAATCGCCATCTGATCACAAGACTGCTTCAGAAACTCACCAATGGTGAGAGCAGCGCTTTGTTCTGCGCCTCCCTTGCGCTGGAAGCGAACGGGATCATTCCACTTGGTGGTTGCGCCGAAACCAAGGGAGGATTGGGTGCTGGCCATTGTTTTGGTGAGGGGAGAGGGGAGGTGTGAGCGTCGAGAGGAATTCGGATTTGGCCTAAGTCACCGGCGTAATGCTGGCGATTTTGCCGCCTTCGTTATGAATGCGTTTGAACTGCTCTGAGAGCTTGTCGAACGGCACGTAGAAGATGCGGTTGCTTCGGGTGTAGCGGGAAATCCGCCTGACATTGTTGGCTTTGTAGGCCGTGACCTCGACCCGATACGTGATGCCTTGGTCACCTGCGCCAACCCCTAGACGCGTGGGTGCGTCCTGAAGGTTGGTCGAGGGACGGAAACTCCAGCCAGCGGTCTCTTTGGAGGATGGGGGAACGACTGCGAGGGGTCGGTTCAGATAAGCCGAGCCACCCAGCTTGCTCCTGTTGCCAGCAAGATCACCCTTGAGGCTGCTGCTGCTGTTGCCTCGCAGCAACTGGAAGCTCCAGGTGAATTCCTGCAAGGTGGCACAGCTTTCGGTCTTCCAGCCCCGCTGATAGGGGACCGTCCACTCGCCGAAGGTGTTTTGGTATTCCTCGCTGTTCAGGAAGCTGTCGATATCAGCCTCATATCCTTGGCTGTCCAGGCGATCGGCGTGCTCACGCATTTCCGCGTAGTCAGCAGGTGCGCGACCGAGAAGATGGCGGAAGGCCAGCTCGATGTAGCGGTATCGCGAGCAGTTATCAAAGAAGCGGCTGCGGTACAGGTCGCTTTTAGCAATGCGACCCACGAGCTCACGGACGCTGATTTCACCGAGCTTGAACTGCGACTCTTCGACGATCTGCCGCTCGCTGTCCATCACGTAAGCGTTGCCAAGCACTTGCTTGTACACAGCACGGATGATCTGTTCTTTCCTGGCGTCCTCATCGCCTGGGATCAGCTCGAGAGGGGCTTCACTCTCCTCAGAGAAGCGTTCGACCCCTAGAAGCGAGGCTGGACCGAAAGGCATGAATTCACACGCAGTGGTTCGACTAATAGTCCTTCAGAAGCTCACGCTCGAAGGGCATTCTTTATAAACCTCAATCAATTGTGTCCGACTGTTGCGTCACGCACTGATTCCCGCGGCTTGACGGCGATCTCGGAGGGTTCTGTAGGAAAAGTTTGGATTCAAATGGCTCGCTTTAGGCGTCCTGCCCTTGCCCCTTGAAGAGGGACTCAAGGCTCGCCCTCGTCGTGGAGCGGGTCATCGGATTCCAGCAGTCGAGCTCTTGGACGGATCGACTGAGAAGAGCTCCAATTTGGTCCTCCAGCCCGGTGCAGAGCGAAAAGTCCGCGCCGCGAATCGATGTAACTGTTTCGAGAGCTGCTCCCTCAAGGTTGGCTCCGCGAAAATCGGCCATGTCCATCTCGCAGGTTCCGAACCTGGTCCCCCGGCACATGGCGCCGCGAAACGTGGCTGATCGCAGGTCAGCGCCTGCTAAGGAAACGCCATCGAGCAATGCTCCACTCAGATCCGAACCACTCAGATAGGCACCCATCAACACGCTCCCCCTGAGGTCCATCCCGCGCAGATCTGTGCTGTTGAGGAAAGCTCCATTCAGCTTCGCCCCCGGCCCAACGGCACCGCTTGTGTGAAGTGCAAAGCCTTCAGGCACCAGGGTGGTCTGGTCGTAACGGGCCAGGCGTAGATCAGCGCCTTCGAGTTGGCACTGGCTGAGGTTTGTGCCGCGCAGATCACAGCGACAGAGCTTGGCGTCTCTTAGGTCGAGCACACCCAAGTCCTGACCGCTCCAGTCAGCCCCTCGAGCATCGACTGGATTTTTGGCTGAGCTTGTTGCTCCGCAGGTTTCGGGTGCCTTCCACTCACGCAGATTTAGAGCCCCAGATTTGGGCATCGACATCTCAGTTGCGCAGCATCGCGACAACGATGGTAAGGAGCACCCGCACGATTTCGAATCCACCGATGGCAAACAGGCCGAGCCAGAGCTTGAGAGCGAAAGCAGGGGGTTCCTCCTTCACCCACGTGGCAGCAACCTCCAGTCGCTCTGACGGCGCGCCTTGATGGATAGGCGCCCGATCTTGAAGGGCGTCGCGCCAGTCGGTTCCGTAGCGCGGGAATTGTTGGTAGATCGGGATTTCCCCAAGGGGCCGCCCGGGCAGCATGCGCGAGCGCTGCTGCGGAACCAAGTCGTACCCGAAGCAGTTCATGTATTCGGGGCTGTCGAGCAGGGCGTCGACGAAGGCGGTAGAGCCCTTTTCGCCGATCACGATCGACCAGGCCCGGCGTTCGCCGTCGCCATGGGTCGGGCGGCCGAGCACCCGTCCCACCACCTGATCCACCATCCGGTAGTTCGAGTTGCATTGGTAGTAGCCCTGCTGGAAGCGTTCCGACAGCAGCAGGCCACGGATGAAATCCCGCACCGTGATGTTGCCGCTCCGGAGCTGTGATTCCAGGAATGGTTCGCGATCACTGCGCATCGCATGGAAGAAGACCTGGCGGTAGGCCTGTTCGATCAAGCTGTCCATCTCTGTTCTGGCGCTGTCATCGCCTGCTGCAGAGGAGGCATATGTCTGGGGCTTGATGGTGCTGTTGTCGCCGGCCAGGTTGCTAACGCGACCGTTTTGGGTGTTGAGCGGGTACCCAAGAAGCGGGATGGCCATGGGGTGCTCCGTGAGTAGAAATACTTGGGTGTAATCCTCTCTTGAGCAAAAAATTTTGGTCGTAGCGCTTATCAGCTCTTAACTGCAGATTTGTTGAGCTCGTCGTGTAAATGCTGGAAGCAGTCGCGGATCAACTGCCGGTCGTTCGATCGCGAGACCCCCTCCAGGGCCTTCTCTTTGAGCTGATCGAGGGCGATGTTCATCCCCTCGATGGGCACGTTCATTCGTCTGTACAGCTCCCGCAGGGCAGCCATGCCACTCGGGTTTGTAAAGCAGCTCTGGTTGCAGGCCACCGCATACGTGATGACGCGAAGAAAGTTCCAACAGTCGCGCCAGCAGGCCTCTGCTCTGTCTTCCGGGTGAAGAGCCCCGCCAGGTTGCACCAAATGCGGCTGGGCTTCAAGCAGATGTGCCCGTGCCTGGTTCACCAGGTGATCCGATCGGTTGATCAGGTTGTCGGCGAGCGATCCGTCAATGCCGGAGACCTGGCAGATCGTTGTGAGCTCATCGCTCGAGAGCTGGCGCCGGGCATGATCAGCACGCTCAAGAATTCTGCGCGTGGCCTGTGGCAGATCTTGGTTGAGGCTCAGTCCTTGAACCTGCGCGGTATGCACCAGGGTCTTGAAGTCGGTGTTTTCAAGGTTCAAGGGTTGACGCTGGCCACCGGCGTGGCGATCAGCCAGCCGTGGCGTTCCAGGTAAAAGGCCCACACCAGGTCGTTCCCCAACCCAGGGCAACGGCTGATGGCTGCTTCCGTGAGTTCAGTAGGTACCCCCAACTGTGTCAACAGCCAGCCGACGGCGTCTGGGCTTGAGGCTGTCGCTGTACGGATGGCAGATCCCACCACCCAGGTCAGTCGGGTGTCCTTGAGGTCTCCATTGCTTTCTTCGCAAGCCAGCAGAAGGTTGGCCGCCGTGGTGTGTTGATCAAATGTCTCCTGCCAGAGCGCGATGTTTTCATCACGGAGATTGATCCGAAAACAACCGTCTCCCACCGGTAGATCCAGCTCACCGCTGCTGCCGGCCTGGTTCTGCAGGGTGGCAATTCTCGGATCTGCTAGTGCGCTCATCGAGAAACGCCGATCAACACGAATGTAACCAGTGTCCAGGAATTTCCTCGACCCAATCAGCGGTTCGTGGGAATCGACATGGATCGGCTGTCATCCCCCAGGGCTCCTGTCAGGAGTCGTTGTTGGAGGGCGCCTCTGAGGATTTCTTTTTCAGCACACCAGTGATGGTGGCAAGAGCAAACATGGCCAGCAGAGCCAAGCCCAGGGTGAGGCTGGCGCCCTGAGCCGCTCCAGCTCCGACGGCAACGAGGATCGAATCGCTGATCAGCACACTGATCAGCAGGGCCGGAGCGAACAGACGCCAGTGGGTGCGGCTGATCCCGATGGAATAGCTGAGGAAATCAAACAGTCCGGTCATCAGCAGGCCTGTCATCAAGAAGAAGTTGCCCTCCAGCTGGTTCTTGCTGAAGCCATCGATGCGTTTCATCGCGCTGGCCCCCACCAGGCGGCTCACCGGTCCACGTCCCCAGCGGCGGGCAATGAAGAAAGCCGCGCTGCAGAACACCAGGTCCGACAGGATGATCGTGAGGTAGCCCGCTTTGAAGCCCAGCAGCGAGCCGGCCAGCAGGGAATACACCGAACTCGGCAGCGCCGGCAGGATGATGCTCACCCCCCGCAGCAGGAAAAGGCCGAGTGGGGCCCAGATGCCCATGTCATTCACGGCGCTTTGCAGCGGTGCGATGCCGTATCGCTGCAGATAAACGACGGCAACAATGAAGATGGCGACCCAGGCGCTGACCTTCAGCCCTGTCTTCAGCCTGGACATCTCTTCAATCGCTCGAAAGCCCTGGGGAATGTAGGCCAGTCGTGGCTTTTCCCAGGGCCGTGGACACGAAGCTCAGCATCGATACCATCAGCGAGATTTCTCAACACGAGGCCAGCCCGGTGACCACCACCTCCCCGCGCACCGCGTTCGAGCAACAGCTGTGCACCCACCTACTCAGCCTCAGTGAAGTGGTGGAAACGCTGGCGGATCGGTTGATGGAGCTGGAGACGCGGTTGGCCGCCGTTGAGGGCCAGCAACAGGAGGATGCTGAAATCGCCGCGGTCAGCGATGACGCCGGCGAATTGCTCCTGGCCAGCGAAGAGAAGGTGCGGATGCTTCGGGATCGTCTGAGCCCAGGCGAGGTGGTGGAGCTTCACCCTGATTCCCACGCCGAGGAAGCTCCAGCAGACGAAGATCACGACATCTCAGAAGCTCTTGAAATGGCGAGGGACGACGACCGCGTCGAGGACGAGGCCTTCAGTGACGAGACCCTCAGCGATGACACGGAATATGTGGATGATCCCCAGATCGATCTGCTCTCCGCCTGATCAGGCCAGTTCCAGCAGCCTGATCCGGAAGGCGGCCACCTGGCGTGCCATGTCAGGGGAACTGATCAGAAAGGGGTGATCGGCCATCGCCTGGAGCACGGCTTCGAGATGCTCTTCCTGGCTGAGTTCAGTCTTGTTTCTGTCTCGCAGTTGCTTCCAGGTGCGGTCGAACACCATGGCAAAACTGTCGGCGTTGTCGAAAACGCGGTCTGTGCCTGCATCTGGGGAGATGAATGACACGGCAGTTTTGGCATCAATGTGATGCCAGGACCCAGATTTGAACTGGGGACACGGCGATTTTCAGTCGCCTGCTCTACCAACTGAGCTATCCCGGCGCGCCGCCGAAGCGACAACGGAATCTTAAATCACCGCCTGCGCTCTCTTGCGGGGGTTCGTCCCAGGCAGATCAATCCAGCCACGTGGTGACCAGCAGCTTCAGGGCCTGACCGGCAGCCAAAGCGGTGGACCCGGTCGTGAGGGGTGCTGTTTAGTACCAGCCACGAATGGACACCGCTACAGAACAGGTCATGACCCTCAAGGTGAGGGGAGATGCCGCTCAGCAGCTGCAAGAAATGGCGGAGAAGGGTCTGCAGGGGCCGCGGGATGTGATGCAACGGAAGGCATCGCGGATGTTCAACAAGGTGCGGCAGGCGGGCTGCTCGAGCGTGGGGCAGTACTAGCAGCGCCGTTCGGAGCGGTTTGGGCCATGGGGTGATCGGCATCAGTACCGGCGTGATTCATGGGGCCGGATGGTGAATGGATTGGGGCAACCGGTGGAGATGCGGAATGGGAAGTATGAGGTGGAAAAGGTTGGGTTTAGTGGTGTTTGAAGAGCACGGATCTGCGGAGTTAATTGAGGAGATTCAGCGAGCTAAGCGCGCGGTTGCGGAGCGAGATTCGGTCTAACCCTTTTGGGGGATGAAGCCCGCTGAATAAATCCCTCAGATGGGGGAGGTGAATTTCAGCTGGAACGGAGATAGTGTGTTCACGGGGGGAGAGCCTCTAAAAGTAGTTATTGCAGCGTGTTTGAGCACCTGTGAGCAAACTCACAGCCCTGCATGAGGCAGGTCATCAACTGGATCTGTGATTCCGGAGATGGTGTGTACGTCGGAGGGGACAGCCCGACGACATCACTTACAACTCCAACAAACCAATGAACTACGAACTGACTCTTGACCAGCTGCAATCTATTAGCGGTGCAGGAACAGAAACCCACTGGCGCCAAAAAATGCGTAATGCAAAACGTTCCAACAATCTCAAGCAACTAGCAGATTCTGGCGAGCTTGTTAAGAAGATGAAGTATATCCCTGGTGAGATGTATCGTTTTATTCCAGGAGATATGTATTGATAAATAATCTCCAAAATTACAGGGACTTGTCTATTTGGCGGGGCAATTTTATTGAAGATCATGTGACCTAAGCCACTGGGCCCACCCCTAGGGACGCTTGAGCAACATCACAGCTGTCCCTGGCTCAGATCATCATCGAGATCAGTCACACCGGTCATTATGGATTCATTCAACGCCGAGAAGCACGACGCCATTACTAACTGAAAGCAATACAAGACCCTTTGGGGGAAAGCAGGGGGCGTTGTTGTTGCTATCCATCTCACGACAGAACCTCACACACACACTTCACCCCGTCAGCAATGGCGGGGTTTTTGCTGAGATTTTGTTTATTAGCGCCAACTAAAATTAAGGGGTCTATCCGGGACATTGAAGCCCGCAAAAAGGATGACCAAAACTGAAATTGAATTGTTGGTAAAAGCCTTTCAGGTGGCGGGAATCGATGCCAGCAAGATTGCTCCAGCTAACCTATTCGAAAAGTCTGGAAAGGTGGCTGACATGCTGCAGGTTGCAGTAGCTGAGATCGATCCATTACAAGCTGCTGAGTGGCGAATTGCAGCCGATGGTGGACTTTCCGTTGCGACCTTGGCTGAATTGGAATCAGGCCAAGAGTTGAGTCAACAGGCGCAACGTGATCTGTGGAATCACTATCCGCAATTTGTTGCTGACCGTCAGCAGGAAGCAGCAAGGGTTGAAGCACAACAGCTGGCGTGGCTGGACAAGGAGGCGGATAAAGCCCGGCGTGCGAGGGAAGGCGATGAAGCCGTTGATTTCCAGAACGCGAAGGCACAAGCGGCAGCAGAGGCACGGGCTGCATCGGCGAAACATGCAGCGGACATGCAGCGCCGCATTGATGAAAAGCGTTCTGCCGATGCCCGGATGGCGGGAGTGATGACCAATGGTTGATGCAGCATTGGCCCGCGCCCGCAAGAGGGCATTAGGGGGTGTCCAGAAAGTGGACGCCACAGCATCGGCCCGGCCAGCCGGGTCGTCACCAACGACCGTCAGCGGGGAGACGGTGCGACTCCAGACCGGTGAAACGGTCCCCGTCGAGTTCTACGACTTGGCACCCACTGACCAGCGACGAATGCTGGAGATCGTCCGGGGACAGGAGACCAAAAAGGCAGACGGCAACGCTGCGTTGACGGCGGTGAACACGCTGCTGGATTTGCGGGCGCAGGACAACAAAAGGGTGCGGTCATTGGAGGCGCAGCTGAGCACCGCATTGGCAGTGATCGAAGCGATGCAAAAGCGCATGGATTCGATGGATCTGCAGGTGCAGGCGGACAAAAGCACTGCCTTGTTGGAACAGGAGGCGGGGATTGCGGCGGCGGTGACCGGATTGAGCGCCATTCGCGCCGAGGCGGGCCAAGAAGCGGCCCAGCACCAGGCTGAGCGTGAAGCTGCAGCAGTGGAGCACCGCCAGCAGCTGGAGGCGCAGGCCGTTGCCATCGAGGCCTTGCAGGGATCGGTGAAGAGCACCACCGAGCTGATGGGTGAGCGCAGCAATGCGGTGGTGGCCGCAGTGGCCGATGCAGAGGGCCGCCAGGCCCGTCTGGGGGTGCAGCTGCAGGAGCTGGAGGGCAAGACCAACGCGTGGACCGATCCGATCACCCGGAGTGAGGTCACGGCGATGGCGACTGATCTGGTCTGGTGGCCGTCCAATGGCGTGATCAGGTGCCGGCGATTGTTGATGCGGTGCTGGCGGAGCTGGCCGATCAATTCCCTGCGGGGCTCGGCGCCCAGAGAGTTGACCCAGTACGTACGAGGCAACTTCGATCTCACGCGGCCAATTTCACCGATCGCGCTCAGGGAGGGCCTGCCCGATGACGGTCGAAGAGCTGCGGGAGGAGCTGGATCAGGCCAAGGGTCTGCTGCGGGCGATGACCTGGGTCTCCTGGAGAGGGGATGTGAACGCCGGCATGGTCAGCTGCAACCACCAGCTGATCAAGGTCGAACGGCTCCAGATCGAGCTGAATAAGGCCCTGAAGGCGGAGGTCGGCGGATGAGTTGGCTGCCGGTTCACGGTTGCGCGCTGCCGCTGCCGAAGCGGAACCACGCCAAGTGCGGCGTCCGCCAGCACGGATTAAAACCTTCGCCGCTGTTCAAGGCACTGGGGAGCCGGCCCCATTTGATGTGGATCTATCGATCAGCACCGATCGACGGCGGCGCCGAAGCGGTGGCTGATTTTCTGCTGGCGCAGCTGGAGATCGGCGTACGCCCCCATGAGCTGAAGCCGGCGCTGACGATGATCCGCCAATGCCAGGCCTGGATGAGCGGCAGGCCTGGTGGAAAGACTTCAATGGCTGATCTGCTGAAGGCCGTGGAGCGGCAGCTGAAGGAACAGGAGAAGGCTGCAGAAGACGAATGGGCGAAGCGCCGCGCAGCGATCGTGGCCAGGGATGAAGAACGCCGGCGCGGGCCGGTACGGGTGCAGCTCTAGCGACAGATCCGCAAGCCAGCGGCGCCGGAACCGGAGTTCAAGCCCCGGCGGCTAACGACCGCGGAGCGGATGGATCGCGCATGGAGAAAACGCCGTTATTTGACCGTCGCGTCATGAGCATGAGATCAAGATTGACCCCTGAGGAATTGCAGCTGTCCGGGGATCCCCCAGCAGAGGTGGGAGCGGGGGCTCTCCCCTCTCAGCCGGTACCGGTAGCAGGCCTCGGCGGGGGCACTACCGAGGCCACCCCAATGGAGCTGGAGCTCAGAGGCACGGCGTGGCAGCTGGTGGCCGGCACTGATCACCACGAGCACGGCGAGGTCGAGAGCCTCGAGCATCTGCAGCACCTGCTGGAGACCAGCCCGGAGGTGGCGGGCTCGATGTTGCTGGGGTCGATCGTGAGGCTGCGGGCGGCGCTGAAGCAGATCCCGCGGGATGCCGATGCCGATCACCCGATCTTCATCACTGCCACCGATGCGGTGCTGCTGAGCCGATCCGTGATGCGCGGGCTGCGATGACGCGATCAATCGCATCTCATCCGCCAAGTTCCGTGTTGCTCGACCTTGATCCTGTCCCCCCATTCCAGCTGGGCATTCCCTACGAGTGGTGCGCTGAAAACTGCCAGCGCCAGCAGGGTGATCGAGGCCGGCATCGCCAGTTTCAACCAGTCAGCTTTGGTCATTGGTGTGTGGAGTCAACTGACGACACCGTCGCTGGGGCCCGGGGATCGGCGCGTCCCCCAATCGAGGGATTCCGATGACCGTTGCAACGCTCGAACTGAAGCCGGCCGCGGCGGAGATCCTCCGATCGCCGGCGAAGGTGAAGGTTGTGAATTCGGGGCGCCGGTTCGGCAAGACCCGGATGGCGCTCACCTGGCTTCTGGAGGGGGCGCTGCTCACCTCCGGATCGCGGATGTGGTTCTTGGCGCCCACCAGGGTGCAGGCCAAGCAGATCGCATGGCGTGATCTCAAGGAGATGGTGCCCGGGAGTTGGGCGTCCCAAGTGCGGGAATCGACGCTCACCATCGAGCTGCGGAACGGCAGCCACATCCAGCTCGCCGGCGCGGACTATGCCGACAGCCTCCGCGGGCAGCGGGCGGATCGATTCGCGATCGATGAGTACTGCTACATCCGGGATCTGCAGGAGATGTGGCAGGCGGCGCTGCTGCCGATGCTCGGCACCTCCGACGATGGATCAGTGATCTTCAGTTCCACGCCGGCGGGGGGCGGAACGTTCTCTGCTGAGCTCTGGGAGCGGGCGGAAACAGCAGAGGGATGGGCGCGGTGGAACTTTCCCTCCGTGGCCGGCGGGTGGGTCAAGCCGGAGTACGTCGAGCAGGCCCGCCAGACGATGGATCCGTCGCTCTGGCGCCAGGAGTTCTTCGGGTCGATTGAAAGCCTGCTGGGGGCCGTCTACCCGGCGTTCAACCAACAGAACATCAGCGACACCGTGGATAACGGCGGCCCGCTGCTGGTGGGCTGTGACTTCAACCGCAGCCCCTTCTGCGGCTGCGTGCTGCAGGTCCAGGGCGACGTGGTGGTGGTGCTCGAGGAGATCGTGCTTATTGAGGCCGACACCAGGGAATTCGCCTTGGCGGTGCGGGAGCGGTACCCGCAGCGGATGATCCACTGCGCGCCGGATCCCACCGGCTCGCGGAAGCAGACCAGCTCCCTGGGGCTGAGCGATCACAAGATCCTGCAGGAGTCGGGCGGGTTCAAGATCTGCACCCCGCGCGCGCCGTGGGCCATCAAGGACAAGGTGAACGCCACCCGGCTGATGGTGCTGGATGCCGCTGGCCGGCGTCGGCTTCAGGTCGATCCCAGCTGCAAGCGGCTGATCCGCAGCATGAAAAACCTGGAGTTCAAGCCGGGGATGGCGGTGCCGGATCCCCACTCCGATCACGGCCACATGTGTGATGCCCTCGGTTACGCGGCCCTGGCGCTGACCAAAGGCCTCACCCCCTGGCGGGTGGGCTCGAGCGAGACGATCAAGGTCTGGTGACCACCACGGCCCGCCGGCGAAAGAAACCGGTCCGGGCCAATGTGGAGGAGGAGATCCTCGAGCGCGGGCGCTGGAGCGGATTGAAGGAACAGCACCGTCTGGAGCGGCAGAACCAAAGCGAGGTGGAGAACGAAATGGCCCGGATCCAGATGCAGCAGTTCCTGGTGGGTGGCACCAGTGCGATCACCCCGGACGGCCATGGCGGGTGGCCAGGTGGTTGAAGGGCCGTGAGGCGACCCAGCGCATTACCCCCAAAGGTGTCGCCTGCTGCAACGCCGCTGAAACAACCGGCAGGCTGAGGGTTTGGTGGTCAGCATCCTCAAATACCTTCAAGCAAACTCACTGAAAAGGTTGAATGAGGGAGACGTAAAGGTTTGCAATTCTGTTGGTAATCCTCTGAGTTGTAGTACGAACTAGCGGCGTCCAACGACGGAAATTCCAGGACAGCCCAGACAGGAAATCCATCGCCCTCGCGGCAATCTGCGTCAGTTGTGAAAGCAATCACACGTCCACCAAACTGTTCAATGACAGCTGGCGTCCGTTCGTAATACGCCTGCATTCCTTCTGGGTTCCGCACGACACCCTGGGCCACTATTAAACCCTTTGACATCAGCCGATAAAAATTCACATTAACCATGCTCTGGAGCTACGGCAGACAGCCCGTCCTAGAAAAGTTGGAAAAGAGTTCTCGTAAGAATCATTGCGCCCTTCAAGAGCTGTCTTCATTCGGTAGAAGAAATTGGTGGCCTGCCCGGCCGGTTCCTGGATGCCGGTATCGACATCAGCCACCTGGAACGATATTGCTGACTGACTAGTGGCTGTTTTTAAGCAGCTTTATCTCGCCATAGAAGAGAGCCATAGCCCCAACAATGGTCAAACAAAGGGTGGTGGTGAGAATCATTTCGTTCAGCATCCTTTCTCCTTGTATCTGACTTAGGTCTAAGACAAAAAACCAGCTTTTGTAGCTCTTGTTACAGGCCCAAACAGGGTGAAAACCGGCCATCAGCGAAGGGATGGGTATTGCTGCCCTCTTACGCGGGAAACGTCAGCCGATAGACAGGTTCATCTGCGCATGAGCTGGGTGTGATGACCCGGCTTTTTTGTGGCTATCGAACGGGCGGCCGACACCGAACCCAGCCGGTCTTCATCCAACGAGAGAAATGCAGCAACAGCAATAGTCAGCAATTGGTGCCAGATCAGACGTCAATTGCCTGCGAACCAAGGCCAGGGTTATGTCAGTTCTCTGAACTGATCAAATGGATCCCAAAAGCAAGAGCTGCCAAGACCTAAATAACCAATTGGCTATCTACCAAGCATTCCGCTACGCTCATGGAGTCGCTGCGTTCTTACGACAGATAGCGAATGAACACTGCCCGATTCAGAAAGTGGTTATTCGCTAATCAGCGCACGGGCTGATGGCATCGTCACCAGCCTGTTCTGAGCATCTTGTCCCACGCCTCGATTGTGGGTTTGGGGTACCTGTGGACGACACCCGAGCAGGCAGTAGTTCACTCAGTTGATGCGGAGTGCTGCAAGCGACAACGAAGGCTGAGTTCTCAACCCAGGATGTGGCGAAAGGCAACTTCTCCATGGCATCCAAGTTCTTCCACGTTCATCACGAGTTCCGCGCAGGCAAAGCTCAGCAGTGGTGGGAGACGGCCCAAGCAGCCATGGCTCCAGGTGGTGGCTGGGATGAGGCAGTGGCCAAAAACCTAAAATCGGGGTTCTTCAACCATTCGTTCTGTCCTATCGGCCCTGAAGGCCCTGCCTTTTGCATCTGGGAAGTCCGCGAAGGAATCACAGCGGAGGAGTTTCAGGAATTCATCGATGGCCCTGATGGCGTGAACTTTGGATTGGGGGCGTGGATGAACATCTGCAGGGAGATCAACGTTGAGATGGCAGGAACCCCCCCTTACTCAAGAAAGTTCTGAATCACCGAACTGGTGGTGGGCACCGCCGCCAGCCTGTTTTCAGCATCTTGTTCCACGCGTCGATGGCGTTGTGCCGAAGCATTCGCCTACGCGTCTGGGGCACTGGCGGACGAGGCGGAACCCAGCGGTAGGTGCGCGTCGCAACCCAATGCGCATGGACCGTGGCTGAGTCGGGTTTGAACTGACAGACCAATTGCTGCTCAGGACTCACAAGCCAACCCTCACCACCCGGTTTTTCGGGCGGAGGATTAGTGGCGCGGTCCTTGTTCGTCATGGGGCGGAGTCTGGCCAGCACCGTCGCCAAACTGGAGCGTTGCCAGCGAACGCCGATGTCGATAACCTGGGCGGAGAACCTTGATCTGGCTCGCGTTTTAGAAGCCACAGGTGAGCTGGACTTGGGGCCGCGGCTGTTGCCATGGCCGGAGCACTTCATCACCTCCAGCGGGATCTGCTGGTGGCCAGCTGGGAGCCTCAGACGTTGAGCGTGACTCCCACCACAGCCTTCTCCACCACCCGGAGCTGCTCAACTACCTCACGGATCAGCTGCAGCCGTGGGTTGGCCTTCCAGGTGTAATCGTCCGGGTTCAGGGGGGTGCCGCCCTCCCGGAGCCCATCGGGCACGTCTTCGTAAATAGTCCGCTTGATCTGCTCCTCGCTCCACTTCAGCCGGGTCAGGTAAGTGGACTCCTCCCTCCACCAGGCCGCCACGGCATCTTCTGGTTCCGGGTTCTGAATCACCATTTCTTCCCCCAGCTGGATCTCGCCGGTGTGGAGCTTCTGCAGCATCTCGAGCCCCCCAGCATTCATCGCGGCGCCCCTACGGATCGCCTCGAGCTTGGGCATCCCCTGCAGGCCCCAATCGGTGCCGGCCTCCATCAGTGCAGCGATCTGCTGATCCAGCACCTGCACCGCGCTCTGCAGCTCTGGGGCATCGCCATCAGCCATCAGTTCCAGGTACTGCTGCCGCTTGGCCTGGAGCCGCTTCACCTCCGGCTGAGAGGCGGCTGTATCGTCCTGCTGCTGGGCCTGCTTCTCCTCCGCGGCCGCCAGGGCATCAGCGTTATCGGCAAAGGCCTGGAACACCGCTGGAAACAGCTCTGACTCACTGATGCTGTTCCGGCGACTGCCTGCCTGCCGCCAGTTGCACTCCTCATTGAGACACCGGTAGGCGGCCGTTCCAGGGGCGTTCCGGCCCGGGCGGACATATCGGCCCATCTTTCGGCCGCAGTGGCCGCAGAGCACCTTCCCGCTGAGGACATGCTGCCGGCGCTTGTCTGGTGCTGATCGGCGGGCCTGCATGCCCCTCACGCGGGCCTCCAGGGCACGGTGCCGCTCTGGATCGACCAAGGCCTCACCGCCGGCGCCTTCGATCACATCAGCCCAGGTGGCGATGGCCAGGGTCTTGCACCGCCTCCCCACCCTGGCGCCGCGGAGCGCTGGATTGATCAGCAGCCGCTGGATCCCCGCCCGATCCCGCCAGACCCCATAGGTCTCCCCCAGGTGCCGCCATGCGGCGTGGAAGCTGAGCTTCTCCTCGAGGATGCCGATCATCTTTAGCAGCAGCTCTGCTCGGCTGCGGACGGTGCGATCGGCCAGCAGAGACAGGAACGGCTCCCGGTCGGGCTCGAGCTGGCCACCCACCTGGCGCATGCCAAATGGGGCCACATCCACCAGGCCCATGGCCTTCCGGTGCGCCTTGCCGGCCTCAGACCGCTCCCGGATCCGTTCCACCTCGGCCTGGGCCATGGCGCCGAGCATGCGCAGCTGCAGCTGGCCCCCGATCGTGCTGAGGTTCAGGTCATCGTCCAGCAGCTCGAGCTGGGGGCGCCATCGGCGCTGAATACATCGACGAGCTTGCAGGTCTCGGCCGCGCCGCGGGTGAGCCGATCCCACCGGGTGGCGACGACCTTCTCCATCGTGCCGGCCTTCACCCGCCGGATCAGTTCCCGGTATCGGGGCCGCGCCTCTGAAGTGCCGCTCATCAGATCCACCAGCACCTCGCCGGCGCCGGCTGATTTCAGTCGGCTGACCTGCTGCTCCAGCGTCAGCGTGCCCCTGGCCTGCTCGACCGTTGAGAGACGCGCATAGCCGACGACAGACGCCATTCAGGTGTGTGGAGTTGCACCACTATCGACGCCAGGTACATTTGTGATAACCCAGTGAGGATGTCGTCCACAAGCCAGACCGAGCTGTGGGCTCCTTGTTTGTTGAGGGGGCTGGCTTGGAAGGCACCCCTCAGGTTGGTTTGGCGTTGGAGTCTGTTCAGATGGTGTTGGCTTACCCCGGCACTGCTGCGGCGCAGTAGATCTACCGTCGGCCGGCCCAATCCCAGGGCGATGGGCTGCGGCAGGGGGTTGGATCGTTGCCGCTTCCAGCTTGGAATCGGCACCAGCACTGCTGTTGCAGGCAGGGTGAAGCGCTCAGACAGCAGCTGAACCAAGGCCACAAGCGCTTTGCCTTGGCGCGGTTGACGCAGCTTCAGCAGCAGCTGGCGCAGCGGGCCTGCGTAAGGCCCGAGAGCGCACCACTGCAAGGGCAGCAAGCCCTTGAGTCCCTGACCAGGGAGAGGAAGGGCATCGAGGCACGTGGTGCAGGGAGCCGTCGGTGGCAGTGGGCTGTCCCAAGCTCCATTACAGATCGGGCAGCGGGGCTCGATCAGCAGGGTTTGGGCAAAGCTCAGGAGCGCGCGATGCACAGCAGGTCGGTTGCTGCAACGAGCGTTCCACTGTTGGGCTGAATCGCTCCGAGATCAGGCGCCTTCTTTGGGCATCGCCCGCAGCATCGCCACCAAGGTGCGGTGAGCGTCTTCGCTGTCGGTGAGGGTGTGATCAAAGGCAATGCTGACGCTGGCGCCATCCACCTCCAGTTCCATGGTTTCTGCTTTCACAGACACCATGCGCGCTGCAGCGGGATTGCTGACGCCGCCGTAGTGCTTGGCGTAGGCGAGCACCGCTTCGGCATGGTCGTCGTTCATGTGTTTGCAGATCCGTGTGCTGACGGCATCAGTGAGGGGGTCTGCAGGCATGGGGATCAAACAGGTGTGTGCAATCTTTGCAGTGATCGGCTCAAGCGAAGCGCTCGATCAACAAAAGACCGAGGCGAATGCCACTGAAACCCACATACCCGGCCAGAACGACGAAAAGGCCGATGGCCAGACCATCGCGGAGCTTGGTGGGCATGGGGGTTGGGCGGGATGCCGGAATTCTCACCCGACCAGGGCCTGTTGGGCCAGTCGCGCCACCCCTGCAGCGGGGGGTGTTTGGCAACTCGTTACACCGCAGCCGAGGCGGCGTTCCCGCAGCCGTCGCCATTGGGGATTTCGCGCTCCACCGCCAATGCTGATGATCCGCCTGGGTGTGGCAGCACCCAGCTCGTTCAGGCGGTGCCAACCCTGTGCCTCGATCTCGGCGAGACCTTCAAGCAGTCCATGCAGGTAGAGGGCATCGCTCACCGGCCGTGGTTCAAGCACGGGCAACAGCTCTTGATCATCGACTGGGAAGCGTTCCCCCGGGGCGGGAAGCGGCCGCAGGCGGAGTCCACTGTCGGTGTCTGGGTTGATCTGGCGGCTTAGTTCGTTGAGTTGGTCGTCGCTGTAGAAACGCCGCAGCACACCGGCCCCTGCATTGGAGGCGCCTCCACAGAGCCAGCGTCCCCCCACGCGATGGCTGGTGACGCCCGGGGCGTGGAGGGGCGTCTCGGTGAAGCACTTCATCACCAGGGTGGTTCCCAGCACGGTGATCCCATCTCCGGGACCGGGATCGGCGGCGAGCACAGCGGCATTGGAATCCGTAGTTCCGGCAACGATGATCAGATCGTCGGCCAATCCCAAGGCCTTAGCCTGCTCCGGTGCGATCGTCCCGAGAATGCTTCCGCTGGGACGGATTTCAGGCAGTGCTTTCCGCCAGGGCTGTTCGGCAAAACGGGCTGGCCAGCTGCTGGTGATCAGATCCCAACCCAGACGCAGGTTGTTGCCTTCTTCCCCCCAGCGCCAATCGTTCAGCAGCCATCCGCTGATCCAGTCGGCCTGATGCCGCAGCAGGATCGCCTCGCCATGGCAGTTGAGGAGCCGCAAGGCCCGGGCCAGGCTGCCGCTGCAGCTGGCGGCTGGACTGCTGGGATCCACCAAAGGTTGCAGAGCTGACTGCAGCTCAGGGCAGCTCTGGGAGTAGGCCAGTGCTTTCCCATGTGGGGAACCATCGCGATCACAGGCCAGCAGCGTGCCGGAGGTGCCATCCACGGCGAGTGCTTTCAGCTGGCACCTCAGCTGGGCTGGGATTGCCCTGATCAGATCTCCACAGCCTTCGCGCCAGCTGTGGGGGTTGGCGAAATCTCCGCCGTAGGCCTGGGATCTGCTGTCGAGAACCGCACCGTTAGCGGCAACAACGGCTGTGCGGATGCCGCTGGTGCCCAGGTCGATTCCGAGCACCAGCGGTGAATCCGTCATGGCTTCAGGCCGCGGCGACCTGCTTCAGCTCCTGGCTTTTCGCTGTCACGTCTTCCCAGGGGGCGTTGAGATCGTTGCGTCCGAAATGGCCGTAAGCCGCTGTGTCCTGATAAAAACACCCGCCCCGTTGCTGGGGGAGGTTGCGCAGACCGAAGGTCTCGATGATGGCGCCGGGGCGCAGATCGAAGTGCTCCTGCACCAAGGCGGTGAGGGCATCGTTGGCCAGTGCGCTGGTGCCGAAGGATTCCACCAGGATCGACACGGGCTTGGCCACGCCGATGGCGTAGCTCAGCTGCACTTCGGCCCGTTCGGCGAGCCCTGCGGCCACAAGGCACTTGGCCACGTAGCGCGCGGCGTAGGCGGCCGAACGATCCACTTTGGTGGGGTCCTTGCCGGAGAAAGCACCACCGCCGTGGCGGGCATAGCCGCCGTAGGTGTCCACAATGATCTTGCGGCCGGTGAGACCGGCATCGCCCTGAGGGCCACCCACCACGAATTTGCCGGTGGGGTTCACCAGATACTTTGTGGCCTCGCGGGAGGGCTTGAGCGCCAGATCGGCGGTCGCCGGCTCCACCACATGGGTCCAGAGGTCTTCGGTGATGCGCTCGCGGATGCCCTGCTCATCACTGATCCCGTCCACTTCAGCGGTGTGCTGGGTGGAAATCAGAATCGTGTCGATCGAGACGGGCTTGTCGTTTTCGTAGACAACGCTCACCTGGGTTTTGCCATCGGGAAGCAGGTAACCCAGGGTTCCGTTGTGGCGCACTTCGGCCAGGCGGCGCGACAGCCTGTGGGCCAGGCTGATCGGCAACGGCATCAGTTCGGGTGTCTCGTTGCAGGCGTAGCCGAACATGATTCCCTGGTCGCCGGCACCCACCAGATCCAAGGGATCACCGGCGTGGTCGTCGGCCTCGTTCACGCCCTGGGCGATGTCGGGAGACTGTTGGTCGAGGGCCACCAGCACCGCACAGCTGTTGGCATCGAAGCCACCGGCCCGGGCGCCGCTGTAACCGATCTCCTTGATCACGTTGCGCACCAGGTGGATGAAATCCACCTGCGCCTTGGAGGTCACCTCACCGGTGATCATGCAGAGGCCCGTGTTCACAACGGTCTCGCAGGCCACACGGCTGGAGGGATCTTGCGCCAGCAGAGCATCGAGAACGGCGTCGCTCACCTGGTCGCAGATCTTGTCGGGATGCCCTTCGGTGACGGACTCAGACGTAAAGACGTAACGGCTCATTCGGCGCTCCATATCGCGCGACTTTACGCGTCTGTGCTGAGGGCGAGGTCGGTCCAACTGTGGAGCAGATGCTGTGCTGATGGCAGTTCCGGAGCACGCTTCCAGCCACCGGTGAAGCCGATCACGCCGCCGATACCGGCCTCAAGGGCCATCTGAAGGTCGGTCTCCGCATCGCCAACCAAGGCACACCGGTGGGGTGGTAGGCCAAGCCTCTTGCACAGTTCCAGGACGGCCTGTGGATCGGGTTTGCGCGGATGGTCGTCAGCACTCCAGATGCCGGCAACGCCTGCGCTGAGCTGATGGTGAGCCAGGAAGTCTTCAATGCCGGAATGGGTGTCGTTGCTGATCACAGCAGCGGTGACGCCCTGCTGGTGCAGGTTCCGCAAGAGTTGCCCAGCCCCGTTGATCAATGGGCTTGGGGTGGTGTCGATCAGGCCGTCCTGGTCAACCGCGTCGAAGCACGTCTGGGCCAGGGAGAGAGCCTGGGGCCATGAGCAGCCCAACAGGCAGAACACCGTTGCCGTCGAGGCGATGTTGTCCTGCCTGGAGGCAACCGCCAGGGTTCCGCCGGGATCGAGCATGCCTTGATCAACACCGAACGCTCTGCGCAGGGTGTGGCGCAGCTCAGAGGGTTTCAGCGCATGGGCTTTTTCCTGAGCAACCTTGACGGCTTTGTTGATGCGTGCGTCTGCCAAGACCAGCAGATGCGGCTCGCTATGGGAAAGGGTGCCGTCCTTATCGAACAGCACCCCTTGGAAATTGCCGATGGGATGTCCCTTCAGCAGCAGTTGGGCCATCAGGCTCAGATCATCATGGAGCTGATCGGATCTTCGCCCTCTTCGGCCTGCTCCATCAGCATCTGCTTGTAACGAGCAGCCATTTCCTCGGCCTTCTCGAACACCTTCTGGGGGTCGGTGAGCATGTCGCCGGGTTCGGGCTCGAGAGCCTTCGTGGACAACGAAATCCGGCCGCGCTCGGCATCCAGATCGATGATCATCACCTTCATTTGATCATTCACGTTCAACACCGAGTGGGGGGTCTCGATGTGCTCGTGGCTGATCTCGGAAATGTGCAGCAGACCGCTGACACCACCGATGTCGATGAAGGCGCCGTAGGGCTTGATGCCGCGGACGGTACCCACCACAACTTCGCCCACTTCCAGGCGATTCATCTTCCGCTCCACCAGGGCGCGGCGGTGGCTGAGCACCAGGCGGTTGCGCTCCTCGTCCACCTCGAGGAACTTCAGAGGCAGGAAGTCGGCAACCAGTTCTTCCTTCGGCTTGCGGGTGCTGATGTGGGATCCGGGGATGAAGCCCCGCAGACCTTCAACGCGCACCAAGGCACCACCACGGTTGGTAGCAAACACTTCGGAGTAGATGGTGGCGTCTTCCTTCTGGAGCTGGCGGACCCGCTCCCAAGCCCGCTGGTATTCAATCCGACGGATCGACAGCGCCAGCTGACCATCTTCGTTCTCCTCACTCATGATGAAGAACTCGCGGATCTCTCCGGGCTGGAGCACGTCGCTCAGACCCTCGACCCGGTTGATTGACACCTCTTGCAGAGGCATGAAGGCAGCCGTCTTGGCGCCGATGTCGATCATGGCGCCCTTCGATTCCAGGGCGAAGACCGTGCCGTTGACGATGTCGCCAGGCTTGAAGTTGTAGTCGTACTTGCTGAGGAGAGCCGCGAACTCATCGATGGTGAATCCGGCATCGTCCAGGCTGCGGCTGGCGGCGCGGCTGCTTGGATCATCCGCGGTGGGGACGTCTTCAGGAATGGTCAGATCCTCACCCTCAAACGCCTGATCGGCGGCGACGGTTTCTGCAGAGGCTTCTGTGGCGTTCGCGTCCTGAACCTGATGCTGGATCTGTTCTTCTGTCGGAGTCGCAGACATGGGGGGCTGGCGGTCTACCTCAGGTGGGTAGTTCGAAAAAATCGCATGGAACGCCCGCCGACGTTTCATGGAGAACTACTGACTTTACAGACCTGACCGACGGCTTCAGTGCAGCGATGCCGCCTAGTGGTTCAACACTGAATTCAACGCACCGATTTAACGAACTGTGGCCAGGTGGTTCTGTTCCTGATCGGCGTTCAGTGTTTCCAGGGTCGACACGAAGTCGTCAATGCCACGGAACTGGCGGTAAACCGATGCGAATCGGATGTAGGCCACTTCGCTGATCTGCTTGAGATCCCTCAGCACAAACTCACCGATCTCAGTGCTGCTGACTTCCTTTCCGGTGCGTTGCTGGAGTCTCAGTTCGAGCTCTTCCACGAGGGATTCGAGCCGAGACGTGTCCAAACCCGTTTTCTCGCATGCACGATTCAAGCCGTGCAGCAACTTGCTGCGGCTAAAGATTTCCCGGTTGCCGTTGCGTTTGATCACCGTGATCGGAACGGTTTCCACGCGCTCGTAGGTGGTGAAGCGAAATTCACAGTTGAGGCATTCACGCCGTCGTCTCACGCTGCGTCCACCATCCGCTGCCCTGGATTCGAGAACGCGACTATCTGTGTTTTGGCAGGAGGGGCACTGCATCCCCGAGGGCATCAATTAGTTGCACCAACTGTAGACAGTGATTTGAGACTTGAGAAGGGCCTCGTGGACATCAGTCTCATTTGAGGATTCCGTCGACGGCTGTTGCTGACGTGAGACTGCTGTGATCCACTCGTGTGGACGAGACCGGCTTGCGACGATGGGTGATGGAAAGCATGAAAAAACCCCGCCGAGGCGGGGTTTTGAGGGATCAAATCACTTACCGATTTTCGGCGGATCGCGGAAGGCGATTGCGAAAAAGAGGGTGGCAATCGCGAGGGTAAGGATGAGGACGTAAGCGAAGCTTTCCATCGTGTTGTTCCTAGAGGGCGATCAGTTGAGAGGAGTTCCTGCGGGGGGAACGTAGCCCTCGGGCAGGCGACGGGTGGTTTTGTCACCGAGCTTGGCGAAGAGGCCAAACTCCACCTGATCTCCGAGGTCGGGATCAATACCAGCGAAAACGTCGCGGTACAGGGTGCGGGCACCGTGCCAGATGTGACCGAAGAAGAACAGCAGCGCGAAGGTGGCGTGGCCAAAGGTGAACCAGCCGCGTGGCGAGCTGCGGAACGTGCCGTCAGAGTTGTAGGTCTCACGGTCGAAGTCGAAGGCTTCACCCAGCTGTGCCTTACGGGCAAGGCGCTTTACGTCGGCAGGGTCAGTGAAGGTCTGGCCGTCAAGTGCGCCACCGAACACCTTGGCGGTCACGCCTTGTTGTTCGAAGGAGAACTTGGCTTCTGCGCGACGGTAGGGAATGTCTGCACGAACGATGCCCTGCTCGTCTTCCAGAACGACGGGGAAGTTCTCGAAGAAGTTCGGCAGGCGACGGACTTCGAGGTTGCGACCTTCATTGTCACTGAATGCGATGTGACCAACCCAGGCGGTTGCCAAACCATCGCCGTTCACCATCGGACCCACGCGGAACAGACCACCTTTGGCGGGGCTGTTGCCAACATAGTCATAAAAAGCGAGCTTCTCAGGGATGGCCTCGAAGGCTTCTTCCTGGGTGGCACCATCATCCATCGCGGTTTGAACCCGACGATTGATCTCAGTTTTGAAGTAGTTCTGATCCCACTGATAACGGGTGGGGCCAAACAGCTCGACGGGGGTCGCGGCAGAGCCGTACCACATGGTTCCAGCCACGATGAAGGCTGCGAAGAACACGGCTGCGATGGCGCTGGCCAGAACCGTTTCGATGTTGCCCATCCGAAGCGCTTTGTAGAGGCGCTCGGGCGGTCGCGTGGTGATGTGGAAAATGCCAGCAATGATGCCGACGATGCCGGCGGCAATGTGGTGGGCAACGATGCCACCGGGGTTGAAGGGGTTGAAACCTTCAGGCCCCCAAGACGGTTGAACCGCCTCGAGATGACCAGTTAATGCATAGGGGTCAGAAATCCACATGCCTGGCCCGAAGACGCCAGTGAGGTGGAAAGCACCGAAACCGAAGCAGCCGAGTCCTGCGAGAAGCAGGTGGATGCCGAAGATCTTCGGCAGGTCGAGGGCGGGTTCGCCAGTGCGGGGGTCCTGCCAGATCTCAAGATCCCAATAAGTCCAGTGCCAGATGGCGGCCAGCATCATCAGGCCGGAGAAAACTATGTGAGCGGCAGCAACGCCCTCAAAACTCCAGAAACCGGGATCAACACCCGTTTCGCCGGTGATGCTCCATCCACCCCAGCTGCCGGTCACGCCAAGGCGGGACATGAAAGGCATCACGAACATGCCCTGACGCCACATGGGGTTCAGGACAGGGTCAGACGGATCGAAAATGGCCAGCTCGTAGAGAGCCATGGAGCCGGCCCAGCCGGCTACGAGGGCTGTATGCATGAGGTGCACAGCCAGAAGGCGGCCCGGGTCATTAATGACAACGGTGTGCACCCGATACCAGGGCAATCCCATGGGTCAGGTTCGGGGGACAAGACTGCTTATGCAGTCAGACATGGTCGATCGTAAGGGCTTCAGTCCATGGGGCGGGGGAAAAGTGACCTGCCCGCAACGGTCAGTGACATGAAAGTCAGGCCCCTGCTGTTCACAAAACGCAATGCTTCAGCCCATGATGGGTGTTGGTTGCTTGTGAGCTCATGCCCGTTATCCGTTTTGTTCGCGAAGGGCGTGATGTGGAGTGTTATCCCGGTGAGAATCTGCGTGAGGTAGCCCGGCGTGAGGGCATCGAGCTCTATGGTCTGAAGGGGCAGCTGGGCAACTGTGGAGGCTGTGGTCAGTGCATCACCTGCTTTGTTTCCGTGGTCGACGAAGACAATGCCGATGCACTGACGGCACGCACCGCCGTCGAAGACAGCAAGCTGCGCCGCCGACCCCAGGAGTGGCGTCTGGCCTGCCAGGCCCTGGTGGAGAAGTCCGTCATGGTTCTCACCCGGCCTCAGGTGAGGCTCGCCAATGCCGATTCGAGATTGGCTGCGGCCAGGCAGGCGCCGCTGCCGGCGGGCCCCACCGCATGGCCAGCGCCTCCGGCCAGTGAACTCGATGAGGAGGATCAGGATGGGGTCGATGGCGACAGCCGAGATGCCAAAGCTGCTACCGCCGGTGAAGAGGCCTAGAGCAGACGCTCCTCAGGCCTCTTGTCGGTGATACCTTCGCCTGGACCCCTTCAACGGCCATGGAAACCAACGATCTCGGATTCGTCGCCAGCCTCATGTTCATTCTGGTTCCGGCGATCTTCCTGATCGTGCTCTACATCGGCACGCAGAACAACGAGGCCTGATTCAGCCCTGTTCAGGCTCACGCACCAGCAGCACAGGAGCTGGTGCGTGCACTCGGATGTAGTCGCTTACTGATCCGCCCAGCAGCTTGTCCAAATCCACCAGCCCTCGGGCGACAAGAGGGCGTCGGTCCTGAGAGGCGATGACCACCAGGTCGGCGTTGCACTCCGATGCAGCCAGGCAAACGCTGCGACCGATGTCCTTCCCTTTGGTGTTGATGGCTTTCATGTCGACACCGAAACCCCTGGCCCGCTGAACAGCGGAGTCGAGAACCTCGATTACTTTTGTGCGGCCTCCCCGGGAGGGTGCTGACTCCTGACGTACGACATGAACACCAGTGAGGGTTCCGCCAGGGATTTCACGCACCAGTTCGCAGGCTGTTCGCAGGGCGTCGTCCCCAACGCCTGTTCCGTCAATCGTCACCATCACGCGGTTGACATGCTTGACGTAGAGGTCATCCCGCACCAGCAGCATCGGCCGCGTGGACAGTTGAAAGACGTATTGGCTGGTGCTGTTGGCCAGGATCGATTGAAGGCGTCCCAGGCCGCGGGATCCCATCACGATCAAGTCGGCTTGAACCTCATCGGCAACCTTGAGCACGGTCTGCTTGGTGTCGCCCTCACGAATCAAGGTGCTCACGCTTGATGGGCTCAGGCCCATGCGCGTGATTGCACTGTTCAAGAGGTTTGCTGCTTCATCGCGATGGCCGTCGGACTGCGACTTGCTTTGCTCCGACACCACATGCAGCAAATTGATTTTTGCGGCCTTCAGGCTGGGAATGTCCTGGAGCATCCGGATCATTTCCTCGACGTGACCCTTGCCCGAGTCGGCAATCAGAAGGTTCCTGAACACAGGGAGATGAAGCAACCTCTGCGGAAGCCTATGGGTGGTTGCCTCCGTGGAGACAAGCTGATGTCACAGCGTTACGCGGATCATGTTCACCCTGACCAAGCGTGTGCTCCCTCAGCACACCGATTACGCCGGTGTGATGTGGCATGGGGCTTATGTGCAGTGGCTTGAGGAAGCCAGGGTTGAGGCCCTTCAGGCGGCGGGCCTTGGTTATGCCGCCATGACCGCGATGGGTGTCGATATGCCGGTGGTGTCCCTTCAGCTGGATTACCGCCATCCGCTCCGGCACGGCGACGAAGTGTGTGTTGAAAGCCGATGCCCTGCTCAGCAGGGGGTGCGCTGGCCATGGGTCTCTCGCTTTGTCTGCAGAAACACGGTGGTTGCGGAGGCGTCGGTGAATCTGGTGATGGTGCGTGAGGGGCGCGTGCTTAGGCGTGTGCCGGCGCAGCTTCAGGAGGTGATGGATCAGCTGGTGCGCCAAGCGCTCTGAATTGAAACACGAGCCGCTGCTGCCGTGCTGGTACACATGTACTTGCTCGGGACTGGTGCGGGTGGTGGTGGTGGCTCTGGACCTGTTGCCCTGGCTTGGGCAACGCACGCATGGACGATATGCGCAGGCTTTGCCGCGATCAAGCGGTCGGCCCTGATCAGCTCTGGGGTTGGCCGATCGAACGCTTTGGCGAGACGCTGGCTTGGCCGGCGCACTGTTTGCGCGACGTTGAGCGTTACAGACGCGAGCACGGGGCTTCCCCCACTCTTGATGTGCCTGCTTGTGCCCTTCTGCCGGGTGACCCTGCCTGGCCAAGTTGTTTGGATCAGATGCACTTACCCCCTTCCGGGCTGTACGTCGAAGGGGATCGATCGCTGCTTCGGCACATCAATGCCCGCACAGCCATCGCAGTGGTGGGCACCCGTTCCGCCTCGGACCATGGCCTTGCCATGGCTGAAGAACTGGGCCGTGCTTTGGCCGAGGCGGGTTGGCCCGTCTTCAGTGGTCTTGCGGAAGGGGTTGATGCTGCAGCCCATCGCGGCTGTTTGGCCAGAAACGGCGCACCCATCGGAGTGTTGGGGACACCCTTGGATCGTGTCTATCCAGCGCACCACCGATCGTTGCAACAGCAGGTCGGAAGGCAAGGGCTGTTGGTGAGCCCCAGCCGATCCGGCTGCCGTGTGCGCCCAGGGCATTTCGCGGCGCGGAACCGTTGGTTGGTGGCCTTTGCCCAAGCACTTGTTGTGGTGGAGTGTCAGCAACGCAGCGGAGCACTAATTTCGGCCCGCTGGGCGAGTCGGATGCATTACCCCGTGTGGGTGGTTCCGGGGGATGCCCGCCGTTGGTCCTGTCGGGGCAGCAATGCCCTGCTTCGGGATGGTGCGACTGCCTTGATTCACCCTGAGGATCTGCTCGCCTCCATTGGCGAGGGCCCGTTGAGGTCAGAGGAGTCTCGCGGCAAGCATCAACGGTTGATGGAGGCTATTGGCTCAGGAGCGACCTTTGATCAGCTGGTGCTTTGTTTGCAGTGCTCCCCTGCTGAGCTGGCCCCCCAGCTTTTGGCCCTTGAGTGTCGGCGCGAACTGCTGTGTGAATCTGGATTGCATTGGCGCAAGCCTCGGCCTTGAGAGACTGCACAACCGTTGCCGGCACTGATGTGTTGCATTGGCGGCGCCAACAACTCGCCCGGGGTGGCACCGCGGCTGATCTGGATTGGTTGCTTGATCTGGCTGGTGGTCTTCGTTGGGCCAGCCTCAAACGGCTGTTGCTGGACCCGACGCGCAGCGTCGACTTGGAGCAGTCCCTTGAGATGCTCTCTGGGCTGTGGGAGCGTCACCTTCACGGGAATGTTCCCCTCCAGCACCTGGTGGGGCTCTGTCCCTGGCGGGATGTGCTGCTTGAGTCGTCGCCTGCCGCATTGATTCCCCGTCAGGAAACAGAACTGCTGGTGGATCTAGCCCTGAGCCAGTTCAAAGCCACCCCTCCCGCCCGTTGGGCTGACCTCGGCACTGGCTCAGGGGCCATCGCTGTGGCTCTGGCCCGTGCCTGGCCGACGGCACCAGGGCATGGCGTCGACCTCAGTTCCGATGCCTTGCAGTTGGCAGAACGCAACCTTGAGCGTTGCGCCCCGCATCACAGTTGTTCGCTGCACCTCGGTTCGTGGTGGTCGCCCCTGAAGAGTTGGTGGGGAAGCCTCGATTTGGTGGTCAGCAATCCTCCGTACATCCCCGGTGCTGTGGTTGACGGTCTTGAGGCTGTGGTCCGTGACCACGAACCTCACTTGGCATTGCTCGGGGGAGCGGATGGTTTGGACGCGATTCGGGCTGTGGTGGATGGAGCACCAACGGGGTTGTCGCCCGGAGGCTGGCTTCTGCTTGAACACCATCACGATCAGAGCGCTCAGGTGATGCAGCTGCTGCGGGATGCCGGCTTGGTGGAGGGCAGAGCGGCCGCTGATCTTGAGGGGACCCTTCGCTTCGCGCTTGCTCGTAAACCTGCCGAATCAAGCTGATGCAACTTCTGCGATGAAGGAAGGATTCATGCCTGCTCCGGTTCTGGCCGCCTCCGACCTAGCGCTGCGGCTTCGTGCCGGTGAAGCCGCCATCATTCCCACCGACACCCTGCCGGGACTGGCGGTGTGTCCCGATCAAGCCCAGACCCTCTGGCGCTTGAAACGTCGACCAGCCGATAAGCCCCTGATTCTGATGGGGGCATCCGTCAATGATTTGCTCCACGAGGTTGCGGTTCCGTGCCATCGGGAGGTTGAAGCGTTGGCTGAGCGCTATTGGCCTGGAGCGCTCACCCTGGTGTTGCCTGCCCGTGATGGCGGTGCAGGCCGATACCTCAACCCAGGCGGCACAACACTGGGCTGCCGCATTCCGGCCTGTGAGCAGACCCGCGCGCTGCTTCAGATCAGCGGGCCGTTGGCCACCACCAGTGCCAATCGCTCCGGTGAACCCGCAAGCATGACCGCAGCAGAGGCGGCTCTGGTTTTCCCTGACGTTTCTCAGCTGGGTCCGCAGCCTTGGCCTCAACCCTCGGGCCAGGCCAGCACGGTGTTGGTCTGGGTTGACGACGGACGCTGGCGCCTGGTGCGCCGGGGTGCTGTGATTCCAGCAGGGGTTGAGGTGCTCGAGTGATCTCGCTTGTTGGGCTCTGCCTGCTGGTGATGGCCTTGCTTCATTGGGTGCTGGAACCCCTTGAACTTGTCTTCACCTGGACGCTTCAACTAAATTTTCTCCCCTGGATGTTGGGGTTGTTCTTCATCTGGCTGCTGGCAGGAGAATCAGACCGCAGCACGTCGCCCTGAACCAGATCAAGCCGGCTAACGGATTTGAACCGATGGCCTTCGCTTTACAAAAGCGCTGCTCTACCGCTGAGCTAAGCCGGCATGGGCTGCATCGTACCGGCTGCCAGGCGATTCAAGGCGGGGTCTTGATCGCTGATCAGCCAAAGCACCAGCTCGAGTTGATTGCGACATCCGTTTTTCCGGAGTGCCCTGCTGATGTGGCACTCCACGGTGCGATGACTGATCACCAACCGCTGGGCGATGGCACGGTTATTGAGGCCTTCGAGCAACAAAGGCATCACCCGACTTTCAGCGGGGGTGAGGAGGTTCGGGATCCGATGTTTCAAGCTTGAGCAGGTTGCTGCTCAGAGGGTTCCACCTTCGCGGTTTGGGCGATGGGGCGACGGATCGGCAGGTTGGCCACCAGGGCGGTGACGCGGTCTTCGGTCTCGAGGCTCACATCACCTTGTGCTAGGTCGATCTCCACGTAGCGGGCCACCACTTCGAGGATCTCGCGGCGCATTTGTTCGAGCAGCTCCGGATTGAGGTCACTTCGGTCGTGAGCCAGCACCAACTGCAGCCGCTCTTTGGCTGTTTCTGCACTGGCGGGCTGACGGCGCAGGAGTTTGTCGATGAATTCCTTGAGTGTCATCGCCTCAGAAAATCCGGGTTTGCATCAGCTTGCGCATCCTGGCGCGGAGGCCGCGGCGGGCCTGCGAGGGGTCCATCAGAGGAATGTCTTCACCCTGAAGTCGTTGAGCGATGTTGCCGTAGGCATGGGCCGCTGGGGAAGACGAATCACTCAGGGTCAAGGGTTCTCCGCGGTTGGTGCTCACGATCACCTGTTCGTCTTCAAAAACAAGCCCCAAAAGAGGTAACGCCAGGATGTCGGTGACGTCGTCCACCGAAAGCATTTCCTGGTTCGACATCATCTTCGGCCGCACCCTGTTGAGCACTAGCTGCACCGGCTGCACGCCCTGGGTGTTCAGAAGCCCGATCACCCGATCAGCGTCCCGCACGGCGGCCACTTCTGGGGTGGTGATCACCACTGCTTCTCGGGCTGCGGCCGCGGCATTTTTGAACCCGTCTTCGATGCCTGCCGGGCAGTCGATCAACACGTAATCGAACTGGCGTTCCAGCAGAGCAACGATGGCCTGCATGTCCTTGGGCTTGAGCCACTCGAGCATCCGAGGGTTGCCCGCAGGGAGCAGGGCCAGGTTTGGCTCCTGCTTGTGCTTCACCAGGGCTTGCTCCAGCCGGCAGGTCTCGGCAAGCACCTCCTGGGCGGTGTAAACGATGCGGTTCTCCAGGCCCAGGAGCAGATCGAGGTTCCTCAGGCCGAAGTCGGCGTCCAGAACCACGGTCTTGGCACCTTGGCGGGCAAGGGCGATCCCAAGGTTTGCCGTGGTCGTTGTTTTTCCGACACCGCCCTTGCCAGAACAGATGAGGATGGTTCGGGTCGTCGACACCAGGGTTCTGCTTTGTGCGGCCAGAATAATCTGGCTTTTGGGCCTGACAACGCCGTCAGCGTTTTTGAAAGCTCTGGATGACAGCGGGTTCAATGGCGATCACGCCATCCTTGAGCTTGGCCTGTTCGGCCAAACCTGCCTGGGGCAGATCCTCGGGGCCTCGGGCGACAACGTCAGCAATCCTGAGTTGCAGTGGCCGCAGCTGCAGGGCAACGATTTTCGCGGATGTTGACCCCTCACATCCGGCATGGGCCACGCCCCGCAGGCGACCCCACACCAAAACATCAGCCGTTGAACTGATCCGCGCTCCGGGATTCACATCTCCATAGAGAAGGATGGTGCGCTCGCTTTGGAGGTGGTCGCCGGAGCGCAGGGTGCCGTGGTGAAACAACAGCTCGGAAGGGGCCGTCGTCACAGGATTGGGCTGGAGTTCACGGCTGGAAGGCGTATTGGACCGGCTCGCGTCCAGTCCCAAGGCTGAAGCACTCACAATGGTTTCGGGAACCCGGCCGGTGATGCGTCCGAGTTGATGGCCTGCCCCGCTGACGGCCGCGCACAAATCCGTGAGGTCGCTGCAGTTCAGGACCCAGTCCCTGCAATCGAGATCAACGATCGGTTGGGAACACCTGCTGAGCAGATCAGGCAAACGATCCCTCCAGTGATCAAGGCGCTGGTCGGGAAGCCTCAAGGTCATGGCTGCTTCACGCTGCTGCTGCTCGGGGCCATTCAACGTCCATTTCCTGCCTGAGTTCGGCACTGATGTCACGGGGGTGAATCAACCAGGAGGTTGCCGCTGGGGTCGCCAGACTGGCGACCAGGGGAGAGGCTTTCTCCAGGGCTTGAAGCTGTTGTCCGTCCCAGAGGCGCAAGCCGCCTCGATAGGGGTGGTACCCGCGCAGCTGCTGATGTCGCAGCCCGCAGCACAGCTCAGGGTCGTGGCCATGACGATCGGCCAGGCGCCTTGCTGCCGCAAGCAATTGCAGTTGATCAGCAGGAGACAGATGCTCGACGGCTGTTGCTTTCAGCAGGCGTCGATCCAGAAAACGCCCACTCAGTTCAGCCAGAGCCGCCGGCGCTTCGGCTTGCCAACGCTGGAGGTGGTAGCCGGTGCGTTGGTCATCGTTGGCGAGGAAGTCCTCCAAGCCGATCTGGTCTGGCTGCCAGAGCCAGCTGGCCATCACCTCATCAGCCCACACCTGCTCAGGCCCCAGTTGTCGTGCTGTCTGGATCAGTTTCTCTAGCAGCCAGTTGCACACCACATTCAGCCGGTGGTTGTAGACGCTCCTGTACATCAGGTTCCTCACCACCAGGTAGTGCTCCACAGCCATCAGACCTTTTGGATGAATGGCCATGTCCCCGTCAGGGGCAAGGGTCAGGGCTCCCAGGATGCGGTCGAGATCGAGCTGCCCGTAGCGCGTTCCGGTGCTGTAGCTGTCGCGCAGGAGGTAATCCAGTCGGTCGCAATCCAGCTGACTGCTGACCAGATGTTTGATCAGGGGGTGAGGACTGCGTCCATGCTCCAGCAGATTTGCCACCGCCTCAGCCGTCCCGGATTCGTGGCTCTCCAGACAGTCGCGGATCTCTGGGTGATGCCGGATCACACGCGCGGACCACGCTTCATGGCGCAGGCCAAACATCTCTTCACCGGTGTGGCTGAGGGGGCCATGGCCGATGTCATGGAGCAAAGCAGCTCCGTAAAGGAGCCCCCGGTACGTCTCCAACTCGGGTGCCAACGGCAGCATCCGCTCAAATGCACGGCGTGCCAGATGAAAGACCCCCAGCGAGTGGGTGAATCGACTGGATTCAGCGCTGTGAAAGGTGAGGTAGGCCGGACCCAGCTGGCGGATGCGACGCAGGCGCTGGAATGGCGCCGTGTCCACCAGGTCCATCACCATTCCTTCGGCTGGGGCTTGGCGGTCCAAACCAATGCCGCGGTGCAGAGGGTCGTGATAGGTCCGCTGACTCATGCCTCGGTGTCGTCAGCGGGTTGTTCCAGCAGGGCCTCCATCCATTGTTCGGCTTCCGAGAGCCAGCGATCACCGTCACCGCCGGGATTCAGGGGTTCCGGATCTGACAACCCACGATCCGGTGCGATGCCTTCTCCTTGAATATCTCGTCCACTCGGCGTCACGTAGCCGGCGACGGTCACGGCGAGGCCGCTGCCGTCACTGAGGTTGGTCAGCGTTTGAATCAGCCCTTTGCCAAAGGTCTGGCCTCCGAGCAGGGTGGCGCGTTCGTTGTCCTGAAGGGCGCCAGCCAGGATTTCGCTCGCACTGGCCGTTCCTCCATTCACGAGGGTGACCATCGGTCCGTCGTACACCGTCTGGAGACTGGCCTGGATGGTGTCATTAATGCCATCGCGGTTGCGGGTTTCAACGATGGCGTCACCGGAAAGGAAGTCGTCTGCGACTGCTAATCCAGCGCTCACCAATCCGCCTGAGTTGTTGCGGAGGTCGAGCACCAATCCTTCGATCTCTTTGTTTTGCAACTCTGTGAGGGCTTCTTTCACCTGTTCGGGGACTCCGTCGCTGAACTGGGTGATCCGCAGATAGCCAAGGGTGTGACTGCCGGTGCGCAAGCGCCGGGTTCGCACCGGCCTGAGGTCCACGCTGCGGCGTTCCAGGGTCAGTTCAGTTGTTTCTCCGCTGCCGTTGTCCAGCGTCAGCACTACCTGAGATCCCACGTCTCCCCGAAGTGCTGCAACGGTTCCCTCAAGTCCCAGATCCACCACGGGTCGGCCATCAACAGATAGCAACTGCGTGCCACTGGTGATCTCTGCCTCGCCGGCGGGTGAACCCTCGAGGGCCGAAATCACCACAATGCCATTGCTGCTCTCATCGGGCCCGAGTTGCAAGCCCACACCGCTGAGGCTGCCGTTGGTGCTGTTTTTCAGCGCCGTGTAGTCCGCTGGACGAAGCAGCCGGGTGTAAGGGTCGCCCAGCTGAGCCAGCATCGATTCGATGGCCGCATAGGCGTCGTCACTGCTCTCGATGCTGCGTTCCATGGCCTTCTGCCGTTGACGCCTCCAACGCACCGCATCGAGTTGTTCTGGGTTCCAAAAGCCCTGGTTCACAAGCCTCCAGCTGTCCACCACGAGCTGTTGTGTGTCGCTAAGTGCAACAGCAGTGCAGGCGCTGCCTAGCACCAAAAAGCAGCAAAGACCCGCTGCGATGAGCTGGCGCAGTGTTCGAAATCCCATGCGCCGCAGCCAGTCTGAAAGATCGTTAACAGTTGGATACATCGCGGTGGGTTCGCCTCAGTGGCAGAAGCGTGCTCAGTAGACTTTCGCAACTCGAGCCCGCTTGTGCATGGCGAACTCATCACCGGTTTACGACTGGTTCCAGGAACGTCTGGAAATCCAGGACATTGCTGACGACATCGGTTCCAAATACGTGCCCCCCCACGTCAACATTTTCTATTGCCTGGGGGGCATCACGTTGGTGTGCTTCCTGATCCAGTTCGCGACTGGGTTCGCGATGACTTTCTATTACAAGCCCACTGTTGCTGAGGCTTACAAGTCGGTCGAATACCTGATGACCGACGTCAGTTTCGGTTGGCTGATTCGCTCGGTTCACCGCTGGAGCGCATCAATGATGGTGCTGATGCTCATTCTTCACGTGTTCCGCGTGTACCTCACCGGCGGTTTTAAGCGTCCTCGTGAGCTCACCTGGGTCACCGGTGTGACCATGGCCGTGATCACCGTTTCCTTCGGCGTGACCGGTTACTCCCTGCCTTGGGATCAGGTTGGTTACTGGGCCGTGAAGATCGTTTCGGGCGTCCCTGCTGCCATTCCGGTGGTTGGCGACTTCATGGTGGAGCTGCTTCGCGGTGGCGAAAGCGTCGGTCAGGCAACGCTCACCCGCTTCTACAGCCTTCACACCTTTGTGATGCCTTGGCTGCTGGCAGTGTTCATGCTCATGCACTTCCTGATGATCCGGAAGCAGGGCATTTCTGGTCCCTTGTGATCTGCGTTCCTACTGTTTCCTCAAAATCTGGACTAAACGATGCACATTCTCAAAAAGCCTGATCTCTCCGATCCCAAGATGCGGGCCAAGCTCGCCAAGGGCATGGGTCACAACTACTACGGAGAGCCCGCCTGGCCCAATGATCTCCTCTACATCTTCCCGGTGGTGATCCTTGGCACCATCGCGTGTGTGGTTGGTCTGGCCGTTCTGGATCCAGCGATGCTCGCCGACAAGGCTGATCCTTTCGCCACCCCCCTGGAAATTCTTCCTGAGTGGTACCTCTATCCCGTCTTCCAGATCCTGCGGGTTGTTCCCAACAAGCTCCTGGGTATTGCTCTGCAAACCCTGGTTCCCCTGGGCCTGATGCTCGTCCCCTTCATCGAGAGCTTCAACAAATTTCAGAACCCTTTCCGCCGTCCTGTTGCGATGACCGTGTTCCTCACCGGAACTTTGGTCACCATCTATCTCGGTATTGGTGCAGCACTTCCTATCGACAAGTCTCTCACCCTCGGACTGTTCTGATCACTCGCTTGACTGCATCGCATGGACCCCGGCTCGTTGAGTCGGGGTTTTTTATGAGATGGCTTTGGTGGTTGGTCAGTGACCCATCGATTCGTCGAGGTTGAGCATCAACACGTCGTCTGGGTTGATGTGGAGAAAGTGGTGCATCAGCAGAAAGCCAACGATGGTCCAGGTCTGATACGTGCGTGACTGTTGCCCAACCCAGGTTCCCGTGGGGCCGTCGAAATATTCAGCCCATTGCTGACGAGGCAGCTGGTTGAGGTGGCTCCAGTAGCACTCGTCCATCAACGTTTTCATCTGTCCCATCAGCAACACGTCGGCCTGGGGATTCAGGCGTTCGTGCAGAAGGATGGACGCTCCAAAAAACCAGAGCAGGCTCGGCCAGTGGCCTCCATTGTGATAGCTCCAGGGCCAGTTTTTGGGATCGGAACCCGTTTTGTTCTCCCATTCCACGCCCTCCATGGGGGGGTGACAGATGCGCATCGGCATCTGGGCCATCAGGTGATCCCGGTTGTGCAGTACCAGTCGGAACAGGGCCCGTTGCTGTGGTGCAGTCAGCAACCCGAACAGTGATGCCAGGGAATTCCCCAAGGAGTAGAAGCGAAAATCCGGTCGTCCGGTTCGCATGTTCCCGATCATGTAACCGCCACGGTTCTCCAGCCAGTCCTGCAACCAGTCGGGGATGACCTGGGGTTGAACGTTGAACTCGTTGTGGTGCTGGTTTTCGCCGTACTGCTCCGTTGGCCGTCGCCGAAGCACTTGCATTGTTTTGCTGGTCACCCAGTAGTGCTTCAGCAGGAACTGCCGCAAGTCATGGGTCCACTGCCGGCTCAGCCGCAGTCGTTCCGCCAGAAGAACGCTGTTCTCATGGCGTTGGCAGAGTTCCATCAGCCCAACGCAGCTGCGCAGCGCTGCAAAAAGCAGCACCTCCACCTCCAGTGGAGCTCCCCACACATCCATGGGGCGGTCAATCATGAAGGCGCAGTCAGGAACGAACAGCACTGGTGTGCCTTCGAAGCTGGGGTGAAGAACCAGATCCAGCAGCAGTTGCAACCCCCGTTGCACCTCAGGACTCCGGCCAAAGTCGACGTCCCCACTGCGTTTGACGTAAATCCAGCAGAGAATCGGCCACCAGAGGCTTGCATCCACTGAGGTGATTCGACCAATCGAGCGTTGGCCGTAGTCCGCAACCAGTTCTCCCTCTTCCTCCACAAAACTGGTGGGGAAGACACCGCGGGTTTGAACGTTGGTGCTTTGGAGCTGAAGGCTGACGCTCAGGAACTGCTTCACGATGGCGAAGCGGCCTTCCAGCATCAGGTAGATCATCACTGGAACGTTGTCCCGCAGGAAGATCTCGCCGTAGTTGAGGGCGTCGTCAGAGCGGCGATGTTCCATCGCGGCAACGCTGCCGGCGAGTTCGCCTTGAACGCCAATCAGCGTGGCTTCGAAGTGTTCCCGTGCCTTTTGCAGCACCTGCCCTTCATTTGAGTTGGGGCGGAAGCGCTGGCTTTGTTCGGTGAAACGCGTTGGCATCGCGGTGACCTCCTACTGAAACGTAGTTCTGGCAACGGGTTTCGCCAGTGGAAGCAACCCTTCAGATCTCCAGCCGGCATCACCATTGCGCGTTGGGAGGTGTGGTGTTATGGTTTTGTCTTGCGCGGGAGCCGAGAGGCTGCTGTGCAAGCCGAAGCGCTTGAGGCGAAAGTCTTGATGTGTCTGAGGCGGCTTACGAGACCAAGAGGGAGCGATCCCACGGTGTTGTAAGTTCTTCAAGCGGTCGCGAGAGGCCGCGATGACCAACCAACCGATCTCCTGAAAGGGAGTGAAGAGAAGTTTGGTCGCACCTGGACAATTGAAAAGTTTAGGAACTGACGCTTTCATCGCGTTTGGTTCTGAGCCGAACCGAGAGGTGAGGTGAGGAGCCGAATGAAAGAGCGATGAAGGTGTGAGGTCCCGTCAAAAAATTTCGTTGCGAAGAAGCAATTCGCTGCAACGAGAGTGTTTTCACGAGCTCTCTTGTTGCCGGTGTGCGAATTGTGGAGCAACAACCGGATCTGAGATCCCGGAAAGTCATTGACAGAGAAATCTAGAGATGCACTCTTAAGAACCCTTTTGTGTCAGCGAAAGGAGGCCTCAACTGTTGCCAGAATGATCTGAGTAATGGGTGACGCAAATCATTTTGAGGACGTGAAAACGTCTTAGAGGAAATGATCTACAACGGAGAGTTTGATCCTGGCTCAGGATGAACGCTGGCGGCGTGCTTAACACATGCAAGTCGAACGAACCTTCGGGTTAGTGGCGGACGGGTGAGTAACGCGTGAGAATCTGCCCTCAGGAGGGGGACAACAGCTGGAAACGGCTGCTAATACCCCATATGCCGCGAGGTGAAATGAATTTCGCCTGAGGATGAGCTCGCGTCTGATTAGCTAGTTGGTGTAGGTAATGGCTCACCAAGGCATCGATCAGTAGCTGGTCTGAGAGGATGATCAGCCACACTGGGACTGAGACACGGCCCAGACTCCTACGGGAGGCAGCAGTGGGGAATTTTCCGCAATGGGCGAAAGCCTGACGGAGCAACGCCGCGTGAGGGATGAAGGCCTCTGGGCTGTAAACCTCTTTTATCAAGGAAGAAGATCTGACGGTACTTGATGAATAAGCCACGGCTAATTCCGTGCCAGCAGCCGCGGTAATACGGGAGTGGCAAGCGTTATCCGGAATTATTGGGCGTAAAGCGTCCGCAGGCGGCCCTTCAAGTCTGCTGTTAAAAAGTGGAGCTTAACTCCATCATGGCAGTGGAAACTGTTGGGCTTGAGTGTGGTAGGGGCAGAGGGAATTCCCGGTGTAGCGGTGAAATGCGTAGATATCGGGAAGAACACCAGTGGCGAAGGCGCTCTGCTGGGCCATCACTGACGCTCATGGACGAAAGCCAGGGGAGCGAAAGGGATTAGATACCCCTGTAGTCCTGGCCGTAAACGATGAACACTAGGTGTCGGGGGAATCGACCCCCTCGGTGTCGTAGCCAACGCGTTAAGTGTTCCGCCTGGGGAGTACGCACGCAAGTGTGAAACTCAAAGGAATTGACGGGGGCCCGCACAAGCGGTGGAGTATGTGGTTTAATTCGATGCAACGCGAAGAACCTTACCAGGGTTTGACATCCTGCGAATCTCTTGGAAACAGGAGAGTGCCTTCGGGAACGCAGTGACAGGTGGTGCATGGCTGTCGTCAGCTCGTGTCGTGAGATGTTGGGTTAAGTCCCGCAACGAGCGCAACCCACGTCTTTAGTTGCCAGCATTTAGTTGGGCACTCTAGAGAGACTGCCGGTGATAAACCGGAGGAAGGTGTGGATGACGTCAAGTCATCATGCCCCTTACATCCTGGGCTACACACGTACTACAATGCTACGGACAAAGGGCTGCAAGTTCGCGAGGACAAGCAAATCCCATAAACCGTGGCTCAGTTCAGATCGTAGGCTGCAACTCGCCTACGTGAAGGCGGAATCGCTAGTAATCGCAGGTCAGCATACTGCGGTGAATACGTTCCCGGGCCTTGTACACACCGCCCGTCACACCATGGAAGTTGGCCACGCCCGAAGCCGTTACTCCAACCCTTGTGGAGGAGGACGTCGAAGGTGGGGCTGATGACTGGGGTGAAGTCGTAACAAGGTATCCGTACCGGAAGGTGCGGATGGATCACCTCCTAACAGGGAGACAACACAATGATTTTGATGCCTGAGTGCTTTTATTCTTAGGCCGAAATCCTGTCACCTTAGGTCGATCGGTACCTCAGCTTTGAAGTTAAGGATCAGCAGCATTGTTGATTGCTTGATGGAGATTTTCAGTTCCTAAACTTTGTCTAGGTCACACCCCAAAAGGGATGAGACTCCTGGGCCATTAGCTCAGGTGGTTAGAGCGCACCCCTGATAAGGGTGAGGTCCCTGGTTCAAGTCCAGGATGGCCCATTCGGTGTTGGGGGTTTAGCTCAGTTGGTAGAGCGCCTGCTTTGCAAGCAGGATGTCAGGAGTTCGAGTCTCCTAACCTCCACTGACCGAACTTGATTCCCATCTCCAATTTTTTGGAGTTGAGCTCGATTGGAGTGTGATTTAGATGTGTCCGCTGGATGAACCCAGCTTCCTGTCATTCCAAGTTTTAGGTTTAAGCCTTTAATTTGGTTGATAAGATGCTGGGCTCAAATCAAATTAACAAGCAATTGATGATTTGATTTGAAGTTCTAGCAGAACCTTGACAACTGCATAGGTGAAGTCTGGAAAAACAAAGCATCTTACAGATGCATTGTTTTGAATTTGATCTTCTGAAAGGGAGATTAGATCTAGAACAATGAAAATTCTTTTGAGCAAGAGCCGAGACTCTTAAACGTTCTTTGATTCGTGTCGAGCGAATCAGAGTTTGATCTTGTTTTTAGCAATAAAAACTTGAGAATCTGCTTTCAACGGCGGTAAGCGTTTAAGAGGTTAATTGGTCAAGCTACAAAGGGCTCACGGCGGATACCTTGGCACACAGAGGCGATGAAGGACGTGGTTACCTGCGATAAGTCTCGGGGAGCTGGAAGCACGCTTTGATCCGGGAATTTCCGAATGGGGCAACCCTTAATACGGCCAGCTGAATTCATAGGCTGGCACGAGCCAACCCAGCGAACTGAAACATCTTAGTAGCTGGAGGAAAGGAAAGTAAAAACGACTCCCTAAGTAGCGGCGAGCGAACGGGGAAGAGCCTAAACCGATACTTTCGAGTATCGGGGTTGTGGGACAGCAACGTGTATCAGGGAAGTTAGGAGAAGTGCTTGAATGGCACGCCACAGAGGGTGAAAGCCCCGTAACCGAAAACTGAACTGAGCTAGCTGTATCCCGAGTAGCACGGAGCACGTGAAATTCCGTGTGAATCCGCGAGGACCACCTCGTAAGGCTAAGTACTACTGTGTGACCGATAGCGAAACAGTACCGCGAGGGAAAGGTGAAAAGAACCCCGGGAGGGGAGTGAAATAGAACATGAAACCGTGAGCCTACAAGCAATGGGAGCCCTACTTATAGGGTGACCGTGTGCCTGTTGAAGAATGAGCCGGCGACTTATAGGCACTGGCGGGTTAAACCGGAAATGGTGGAGCCATAGCGAAAGCGAGTCTGAATAGGGCGCTTGTCAGTGTTTATAGACCCGAACCCGGGTGATCTAACCATGGCCAGGATGAAGCTTGGGTGATACCAAGTGGAGGTCCGAACCGACTGACGTTGAAAAGTCAGCGGATGAGCTGTGGTTAGGGGTGAAATGCCAATCGAACCCGGAGCTAGCTGGTTCTCCCCGAAATACGTTGAGGCGTAGCGTCTCGTGCTCCAGCAGGGGGGTAAAGCCACCATTTCGGTGCGGGCTGCGAGAGCGGTACCAAATCGAGATGAACTCTGAATACCCTGTGTGTAGCGAGGCAGTCAGACTGTGGGGGATAAGCTCCATGGTCGAGAGGGAAACAGCCCAGACCGCCAGCTAAGGTCCCCAAATCAACACTAAGTGATAAAGGAGGTGGGATTGCATAGACAACCAGGAGGTTTGCCTAGAAGCAGCCATCCTCAAAGGAGTGCGTAATAGCTCACTGGTCGAGCGATCCTGCGCCGAAAATGAACGGGGCTAAGTGTTGTACCGAAGCTGCGGATTTTTATGGTAGGGGAGCGTTCTATGTGGGGCGAAGCGTTAGCGTGAGCGGGCGTGGACTGCATAGAAGTGAGAATGTCGGCTTGAGTAGCGAAAACATGGGTGAGAATCCCATGCACCGAAACCCTAAGGGTTCCTCCGGCAGGCTCGTCCGCGGAGGGTTAGTCTGGACCTAAGGCGAGGCCGAAAGGCGTAGTCGATGGATAACAGGTCAACATTCCTGTACCGGTCATGTTTTGGGAAGAGGGACGGAGAAGGCTAGCCAAGCCAGATGTTGGTTACTGGTTCAAGCGTTCGAGGCGTTGAGGAGCGGTGAAAACGTTCCGAGCTGAGGCGTGAGTACGAGCTGCTACGGCAGCGAAGTTGGTGACGTCAAGCTTCCAAGAAAAGCTCTATACCCGTTAAGGCATGACTGCCAGTACCCGAAACCGACACAGGTGGGGTGGTAGAGAATACCGAGGTGCGCGAGGTAACTCTCTCTAAGGAACTCGGCAAAATGGCCCCGTAACTTCGGGAGAAGGGGTGCCACCGCAAGGTGGTCGCAGTGAAGAGGCCCTGGCGACTGTTTACCAAAAACACAGGTCTCCGCTAAGTCGCAAGACGATGTATGGGGGCTGACGCCTGCCCAGTGCCGGAAGGTTAAGGAAGCCGGTCAGCGTAAGCGAAGCTGGCGACTGAAGCCCCGGTGAACGGCGGCCGTAACTATAACGGTCCTAAGGTAGCGAAATTCCTTGTCGGGTAAGTTCCGACCCGCACGAAAGGCGTAACGATCAGGGCGCTGTCTCGGAGAGAGGCTCGGCGAAATAGAATTGTCTGTGAAGATGCGGACTACGTACACCTGGACAGAAAGACCCTATGAAGCTTTACTGTAGCTTGGTATTGTGCCCGGGCTCTGAATGCGCAGGATAGGTGGGAGACGTTGATCTCATGGTTGCGGCTATGAGTTAGTCACTGGTGAGATACCACTCTTTCAGAGCTAGGGTTCTAACGTTCACCCGTTATCCGGGGAGCGGACAGTATCAGGTGGGCAGTTTGACTGGGGCGGTCGCCTCCTAAAAGGTAACGGAGGCGCACAAAGGTTTCCTCAGGCTGGTTGGAAATCAGCTGACGAGTGCAAAAGCAGAAGGAAGCTTGACTGTGAGACCTACAAGTCGAACAGGGACGAAAGTCGGTTTTAGTGATCCGACGGTTCTGAGTGGAAGGGCCGTCGCTCAACGGATAAAAGTTACTCTAGGGATAACAGGCTGATCTCCCCCAAGAGTTCACATCGACGGGGAGGTTTGGCACCTCGATGTCGGCTCATCGCAACCTGGGGCTGAAGTCGGTCCCAAGGGTTGGGCTGTTCGCCCATTAAAGCGGTACGCGAGCTGGGTTCAGAACGTCGTGAGACAGTTCGGTCCATATCCGGTGTACGCGCAGGAACATTGAGAGGATTTCTCCCTAGTACGAGAGGACCGGGAGGAACGCACCTCTGGTGTACCAGTTATCGTGCCAACGGTAAACGCTGGGTAGCCATGTGCGGAGTGGATAACCGCTGAAAGCATCTAAGTGGGAAGCCCACCTCAAGATGAGTGTTCCCATGGGGTAACCCAGTAAGGTCACGGGAAGAACACCCGTTGATAGGCTCTATGTGGAAGTCCAGTAATGGATGCAGCAGAGGAGTACTAATAGACCGAGGGCTTGACCAACATTTTGGTTCTTGCTTGAAGACTCATTTCTTTGTTTGATTCAGACGCGCAGTATTCGCTGCAGATCCTATGCAGTTCTCAGGGTTCACCCCTTGAGAATGTTTATCTATCCTGGTGTCCATGGCGGTGTGGTCCCACTCCGATCCATCCCGAACTCGGTTGTGAAACGCATCAGCGGCGACGATATTTGGGGGGTAGCCCCCTGAGAAAATAGCTCGATGCCAGGTAAAACATTCTCCAAATAGGTTGATGATGTGCTGATTGCAGAAGCAATCACCATCACCATCCACGAAAAAGCCACCTCATCTTGAGGTGGCTTTTTTGTTGTCTATTGTTCTGCTATTAGGAGGGCACTTACCTCGCGGAGTGAGTGAACCACCTTGTGATCCCGCGGGTCTCGGTCGGGATTTCCCTCGCGAAGGCTGAAGAGAGTGTGCATTCCTGCCAAGCGGGCAGAATTGCATTCATCTCCGTTGTCACTCACAAACCAAATTTTGTTGGGCGAGCTTTGGAGCTGCTTGGCGATTGTTGTATAGCTCTCCGCAGATTTTTTAGGGCCTGTATGTGTGTCAAACCAGTGGCTGAAAAGATCTTCTAAATTACCATTTAAGCTGTGTCTGTAAAGCAGTTTCTGGGCTTGAATGCTGCCCGATGAATACACGGATAGCGTCAATCCCTGTTCGTGCCATTGGCGCAGGCATACCGCAGTTTCCGGGAACAGTTGAGATTTGAGCTCGCCATTGCCATAGCCGTATTCCCAGATTTTTCCTTGCAGATCTTTGAGAGCTGTTGACTTTCTGTCAATTGAAATCAGGTGTTTGAGGTATTGAATTAACCCTTCAACTTCCTCTATTTCACATTGCGTAACTTGTTGTTTGATAATCATGCTTTCGGCAGATTGGTCATCCATCCATTCTTTCCAAGCCGCTCGGATGGACTTGCTGTGAGGTCTTTTGTCCCAGTTTTGTGTGATGTATCTGCTGAGTTCTTTCTTGGCGAAGGGAAACAAAGTGTCGCTGACAAATCTGACTGGGCATGTCGTTCCCTCGATGTCGAGCAGCAAATGTTGTTGATTCATCATTGATCTCCGATCTGCATTTGGTTCAAATTCACCTTCAAAAGAAATTCCAGGATTTCCAGGTGTCGTTTGCTCGCATCCAGGTCCGCCCCCCACGCGTAAAGGCCATGTCCGGCCACGAGAAACCCGCAGGGTGCGGTTTCCAGAAAGGGCGCGATGGCATCGCAAAGCTCATCCATTGACTGACTGTTGCTAATCACGGGGATGGTGATGCAGCAGGCGTGGGTGTTGATTCCGACCAATCCTTTCAGCATTTCCCAGCCCTCCAAGGCAATCCCTCCTGTGGTCTCGTAATGGCGGGATAACACCGTTCCTGGGACGGAATGGGTGTGTAGTACAGCTCCTGCCTGGGTCGCTTCAACAATGCGCAGATGCAACTCTGTTTCGGCACTGGCTTTCCCCTTGCCCGTTAATACCTTGCCTTGCCCATCCACAACAATGAGCTGATCGGCAGGCACCTGACCCTTGTCCACACCACTGGGTGCCATGAGCAACTCCAGGGGTTGATGCTGCAGCACAACGCTGAAGTTCCCACCAGTGCCATCGCACCAGCCGCGTCGGTGGAAGCCTCGCATCACCTCAGTCAATCGTTCGCGCTGGGTTTGGTTTGCGGTCACGATCCGCTTATCCCTCCGTCTTCTATACAGGACACAGAGGCCCAAGTGCATTGACGCTTCCCCCCAGTTGCCGCTGGAGCGGTGATCACCTGGAGTTGCTGGACCAGCGACAACTGCCCGGTGCTGTGGTCTTCATGCAATTGCGCCGATGGCAGCAGGTTGCTGAGGCGATTTCCTCTATGGCAGTGCGCGGTGCACCCGCGATCGGTATCGCGGCGGCCTGGGGGGTTGTTCTGGCTGCACGCTCCGGTGATGACCTCCTCACTGCCTTCCGAGGCCTGCGTGCATCACGGCCAACCGCCGTCAACCTTCGCTGGGCACTCAATCGGATGCAGGCGGCCATGGGTTCTTCTGCTTCGGTTGATGTTGAAGCGCTCACTGATGCGGCCGCTGCGCTTCAGCGTGAGGATTGTGTTCTGACACAGAGGCTGGTGGATCACGGCGTTTCCCTGTTGGCTCAGGGCTGCCGGGTCTTGCACCATTGCCATACGGGGGCGATCGCTACAGGAGGCGTTGGAACCGCCCTGGGGGTGATTGCAGCCGCCCATGCCCGTGGCCTGCTCCGCCATGCCTGGCTGGATGAAACGCGTCCCCGCTTGCAAGGTGCTGCTCTGTCTGCCTGGGAATTGGGTTGTCTCGGGGTTCCCTGCACCGTGATTGTTGATGGAGCCAGTGGATTGCTGATGCGCCGGGGTGAGGTGGATGCCGTGATGGTGGGCTGTGATCGTGTCTCTGCCAATGGCGATGTTGCCAACAAGATCGGCACCTACAACCTGGCGCTCGTGGCCCGAGCCCATGGCATCCCCTTCTATGTCTGCGCTCCCGGCAGCAGCATTGATCGAGCGACGGTTGATGGGGAAGCGATCACCATTGAGGAACGCGATGCAGAGGAGATCACCCACGTGCGAGGCATGGATGTCGCGGCTCCCGGGGCCCAGGTTTGGAATCCTGCCTTCGACATCACCCCAGCTCATCTGGTGACGGGCTTCATCACCGAGTTCGGCGTGCTTCGTCCTCCCTATCGGGAGGTTCTCTCGGAGCTTCCGCTGCCCAATCAGCTCTGACAGGTCGGGCACCAGTGGGTGCTTCGGCCGGACAGTTTCTCTCTTTGAATGGTCGTTCCGCAGTTGCGGCAGGGTTCCCCTCCACGCCGGTAGACCCAGGCCTGGCCGCCGTAGTTGCCATTCACCCCCTCGAGATCGCGGAAATCACTGAAGGTAGTGCCACCGGCTCCAATGCTGATGGTCAGCACATTGACCAGGGCATCTCGCAACCTCTCCAGTTGTTGGAGATTCAGCTGCCCTGCTGGCGTGAAGGGGGCGATGCCTGATGCGAAAAGGGATTCATCCGCGTAGATGTTGCCCGCCCCGGCCACCAGGGCTTGGTCCAAGAGCGCTGTTTTGATCGGTCGGCTGCTGCCCTTGAGTTTCTGCTTCAGATAACTGGCGGAGAAGTCGGCGCTGAAGGGTTCAGGGCCGAGTCGCGTTAAGCCTGTGATCACCTCTTCAATCGCCTGACCCGGAGGCACCCACCACATTTCTCCGAAGCTGCGCACATCCACAAAGCGCAACTCCTCCTCTTTGGAGTTCCAGAGGCGAACACGGGTGTGTTTGCACGGTTCTGAGGGCTGCTCATGCCATTGGAATTGGCCGGTCATGCGCAGATGAACACCCCAAACACCGCTCTCGGGCTCCAGGGCTGTCATCAGATATTTCCCTCTGCGATGCCACTGCCCCACCGTTGTGCCGCAGAGGCCAGCAACAAACTCGTCGGGACCTCCAGGGCTGGCAATCGCCCTTGGTCGGCAGACTTCAACCTGCGCAATTTTGAAATCGACAAGACGGTCTGCAAGTCCCCGGCGGACCGTCTCGACTTCAGGGAGTTCAGGCAACGGCCTCAGGCCGGCTCGAGTTCAGCTTCAGCGAAATTGTTGGTGTTGATGCCACCGTCAACGCCTTGCAGGCCGCTGTAGTTGACCTTCTCGAAGCGAACGACAACGGGGTAGCGGATTCCCGAGGTGTCGATGGAGGCAACGGTGCCAACTTCGTTGAACCAGTAGGACTCAGGACGCTTGATGCGCACCTTGGCGCCGCGGGTGATCGCCATCGCTGGGCATAAGGAGATGCAATTGGAGCGTATCTCGTGGAATGGATGGTGATGACCGCTGCGTCACAGAATGTCGTCCCTTCGTTGTCAGCGTCCCTTTGACCAGTTCCATTGCCCTTGATCCAGATCCGTCGCTGCTTCAGCTGGATTTGCCGGACCCAGAGCAGGACGACATCAGCACGATGGAATTTCTGGCCCGCCTCGAACAGGCCTGGGCCGTCTGCGATCGCTTTGATCTTCAGACCGAGATCTGGCGCGGTCGCATCCTCCGCGCTGTGCGGGACAAGGAAAAGCGCGGTGGTGAAGCCCGGGGCGCCGGATTTCTGCAGTGGCTGCGGGAGCGGGAAATCAGCAAGACCCGCGCCTACGGCTTGATTCAACTGGCGGAATCCGCCGACAGCATGCTCAGCGACGGCACCCTGGAGGAGAGCAGCGTCAATCAGTTCTCAAAGCGGGCCTTTATGGAAACCGCCCAGGCGGTTCCTGAAGTGCAGCTGATGATTTCTGAGGCTGCCAACGAGGGGCAGGAAATCACCCGCAAGCAGGTGCGCCGCCTTACGGATGAATTCACGGCGGCCACGAGCCCTTTGCTGCCGGAAGAAATTCGTCAGCGCACCCAGGAGAACCTTCTGCCACCCCGTGCGGTAGCTCCCCTGGTGCGGGAATTGGCCAAGCTGCCTGAGCCGCAGCAGGAAGATCTGCGCAAGGTGCTCCGCGATGAGCCCGAACTTGATCGGATCAAGGACGTCACCAGCACAGCGCGCTGGATCACCAAGGCAACCGAGTCGGGTGTTGCCGTGCGGGCCTTCCAGCAGGGGGAACTGGATCTTGACCGCGCCATGCAGGAGGCCCAGCGCCTGGATGCCCTTGGCTTGCTGGCCGATGCGGTGGGACAGGCCCAGGCCCTTGAGTCCGCGGTGTTGAAGCTGCACACCTCCTGGCGGCGCTTGGGGGGGCTCCAGGAGCGGCTTTGGGTTGAAAGCGGTAGCAGCACGCCTTACCTCCGCGATGTGCTGAATGCCCTGCAGACCCTCAGCGGTGCCACCTTGCGAGTGTCGTTGGGAGAGTTGGCTGGCGGCAAGCGGGTGCGGCTCCAGCTGGTGGAGGAGTCCCCCGATCAATTGGATCCCCCGCCGCTGGCCTGACACCAGATCTTGTGCTCGATAATCTGAAGTCTCCACATCTGGTGTGTTCTGGCTTCGCTCGAGCGTGCACTGCATACCCACTTCGGTTGGGATGGCTTCCGCCCCGGGCAACGGCCCGTGGTGGATGCCGTGCTGGCCGGCAGGGACGCGCTTGCGGTGCTGCCCACCGGTGGTGGCAAATCGCTCTGTTATCAGCTGCCGGCCCTAGTGCGCGAGGGCCTGGTGGTGGTGATCTCACCGTTGGTGGCACTGATGGAGGACCAGGTGATGGCCCTGCAGCGACGGGGAATCGCTGCGGCCTGCCTGCATGCCGGACTCGAGCCCGCCCGACGCCAGCAGGCCTTGGAGCAGCTGCGGGACGCCACACTGCGCCTGCTCTACATCGCGCCGGAACGACTCCAGGGTGAGCAGACAAGGCTGATGCTGGAACGTCATGCCACGCAGGGCCGACTGGTGGCCCTGGCGGTGGATGAAGCCCATTGCATCAGTGCCTGGGGGCATGACTTCCGCCCCGATTACCGCCGCCTTGGTCAGATCCGTAGCCTCTGCCCGGGAGTGCCGATGCTGGCCCTCAGCGCGACGGCAGCCCCAAGGGTGAGGGCCGACATCATTCGCTTGCTGGATCTGCGTCGCCCGCTCGTGCAGGTGAGTTCGGCCCGCCGGGACAACCTTCATTACACGATGCAGCGGCGGCCCAGGGATCCCATGCCCCAGTTGTTGGAGGCACTGGAGATGTCCCGTGGTGCTGCGCTGATCTATGCCCGCACCCGTCGTTCCGTGGAGCAGTGGGCGGAACGTCTCAGTGATCAAGGGGTTGCAGCAACGCCGTATCACGCCGGCTTGGATCCGGAGACCCGGCAGCAAGCTCTGAAGCTGTTTCTCGAGCACGAGCGGCCTGTGCTGGTGGCGACGGTGGCCTTCGGCATGGGCGTTGACCGTGGCGATGTGGGCCTAGTGCTTCATCTCGATCTGCCAGCCACGCCTGAGGGCTATTTGCAGGAATCGGGGCGCGCCGGCCGAGATGGCAAACCGGCCCATTGCCAGGTGCTGTTTTCGCCAGGTGATCGCACCAGCCTGGGCTGGGCCATGCAGGCCTCGGCCCGGGGCAGCAACGCCCTGGAGGACCGTCGCCGCCTGGACCTGGCGCAGCAGCAGCTGCGGCGCATGGAGGCCGTCGCGGAGGGTGAGATGTGCCGTGAACAGGCGTTGCTGCTTGCGGTTGGCGAGTTGGTCGGTCCCTGTGGTCGCTGCGATCGCTGCATGGAGTCCCCCAAACGACGCGACTGGTCCGCCCAGGTGGAAACGCTCCTGGCCCATCTGGCCGAGCAGGACGGCACGGAGATGCGTCGCCTTGGAGAGCACCTGGACCTGCATGAGCCCGGCCGCTACGACCGCTGGACCTGGTTGGCCCGTCGGCTCGTGCAAGAGGAGTTGATCCAGGAAAGCAACGACGGTGCTCAGCGGCTCTATCTCCGCGAAAGCGGCCGGAGATTCCTGGATTCCCCCTGGCCGCTCGATTACGCCGCCTGATTCAGATCAGGCCTTGAGCTGACAGCGGTCCTTCACCAGGTCTTTTTCGAAGCGGCTCTTCGGTGCTTCCCAGGTTTTCCAGCTCCCATTGGCACCGGTGGCATTGATCTTCTTGGCGGAACAGTTCACAGCCAGATAAAGGGCCTGCCCCTGGGCATTGAGGGTGGGGACCACTTGACTGCCACCCATGGCTTGCCAGTTGCCCCAGTCCACCTGGAGCGGGCCATAGGTGCGCCAGTCAGCCGATTTGGCCAGGGTCTGCTTGGGCTTGGCGGCCTCGACCGGCTTGGCCTTGACCACCGGTTTTTTGGCCTGAACCGGTTTCGTTTGCACTTTCTTGGTTTGCACGGCCTTGGTTTGCACGGCCTTGGTTTGCACGGGCTCGGCCTTGGCTTGAACCGGTTTCGTTGTTGCCGGCTGCACCTGGGTGGTGATGGGTTTCTGGAGGGAGGGATCGGTCAGGTAGAGGCGCGTGCCCACCTCCACTTTGTTGGGGTCAATCAGCTGGTTGATGCTGATCAGGCTGGCCACCGGCAGCTTGTAGGCCTTGGCGATCTGCGTGAGGGTCTGCCCTTTGGCAACGGTGTGTTCCGTGGCTCCAGGGATCGGGGTCACAGCCACCGGCTTAAAGGCCGGACGGGGCATCACGGCATTGCTCGGAAGTCGCAGGGTCTGGCCGACCTCAACGTGGTTGGCATTGCGCAGGTTGTTGAGGGCCATGAGGTCGCGACTGCGGACCTGGTATCGGTTGGCAATGCTGCTGAGGGTTTCACCGCTGTTGACGCGATGGCGGCCCGGGCCTGCAGTCACGGTGGGGCCTGGCACCCGCAGGCGGCTCCCGGCTTGCACAAGGTCTGGATTGCGGATCCCATTCATCCGCATCAACATGCCAACGCTCACCCCGTATCGGTTAGCGATATCTGAAAGTGTTTCGCCGGACCGCACCGTGACCGAGGCAGCCATGGCTGAAAGGGGGAACCAGGCCGTCAGCAGCAGGGCGGCAAGAGCGGTACGGCGCATTCGTCTCCGGCAGATGCCCGCAAGATACGGTGCCTGAGGTAAAGCGCCAGTCCCCCAGAGCACCTGCTGCAGAAGGGATGTGCTGGTGATGAGTGCGCCTTATCCTGCCAGCCGCTTCAGCAGGTTGAGATCCACCTGGTAGGGCGGGTAGCGCAGCTTGAAATCAAAGCGGAAGGGGCGCTTGAGCACCGCCTTGTGGTGGCTGAACGTGTCGAAGCCGCTTTGGCCGTGGTAGCTGCCCATCCCGCTGGCACCGACGCCGCCGAAGGGCAGTTGTGGCACCCCGGCTTGCATCACAACATCGTTCAGGCAGACACCGCCTGAACTGGTGGTGGTGAGCACCTGCTGTTGCTGGGCCTCATCACCGCCGAACAGGTATAGCGCCAACGGTTTGGGGCCTTGGCGGATCTCCTGAAGGGCTGTGGTGAGGTCCTCGAGCACCAGCACAGGCAGGAGAGGGCCGAACAATTCCTCGGCCATCAGCGGATCATTGCGGTCATTCACACGAATCACGGTGGGGGCGATGCGCCGCTGCTCCCTGCTGATTTCGCCTCCGATCAGGATGCGCCCATCCGCTCTGGCGGTCTCCAGCAGCTGCTCCAGCCGATTGAACTGGCGCTCATTGATGATCTGCCCCAGCTCATTCGAGTTGAGGGGATCGGCGCCATACATCTCCGTTCGGGCCTCCTCCATCGCCTTCAGCAGCGGTGAACGCAGGGCGGGTGCCACCAGCAGATGGTCTGGAGCGATGCAGGTCTGGCCGGCATTGATCCCCTTGCCCCAGATCAAGCGACGCGCCCCAACCGTGAGGTCGGCACCCTCAAGAACGATGGCGGGGCTCTTGCCCCCCAGTTCCAGGGTTACCGGCGTGAGGTGGGCAGCGGCCCCCTCCAGCACCTTCCGGCCGATGCTGCCGCCACCGGTGAAAAAGATGTGGTCGAAGGGCATGGCCACCAGGTTGGCTGCGACGGCACCATCTCCCTGGACCACTTGCACCACCTCAGGCTCGAAGTGTTGAGGGATCAGCCGTGCAATCAGATCCGCGATGACACTGGCGTGTTCCGAAGGCTTGAGCACGGCCGTGTTGCCAGCAGCCAGGGCACTGATCAAGGGCCGCAGCGTCAGTTGAAAGGGATAGTTCCAAGGGCCGATGATCAGAACGCACCCGAGTGGTTCCGGTACAACCTTGGCCTGGCCGGGGCGTAGTGAGAGGGGGACAGCCACGCGGCGCGGGCGCATCCACCGCTCCAGCTGTCGGCCGGTGAGCTTGAGCTCTTGTCGCAGGGCCACCAGCTCAAAAAAAGCTTCGGTGGGTGGTTTGCCGAGGTCGGCGGCGAGGGCCTCGAGCACCTCCGATTCGTGCTCCTCCACCAGGGCGGAGAGCCGTTGTAATTGCTCTCGGCGCCAGGCCAGGGGACGGGTCAGCCCAGCCCCCACGAGCTCCTTCATCCGGCTCAGTTGCGTTTGGGTGAGGGCCACAGGGCTGACGATCAGGCCAGTCGGGTCTAGCAGTGGTGAATCTGCAACCGGGGGATGACCCCAGCGCTTACGTGGTGGTCAGGGACGGTCATCTATCAGCTGATCGTTCGCAGCTATTCCGATGGGAATGGCGATGGCACCGGTGATTTCAAGGGGCTTGCGGCACGGTTGCCCTATCTGCGTTGGCTGGGGGTTAACACCCTCTGGTTGACCCCGATCTATCCCTCCCCCCTGCGGGACGGGGGCTATGACATCACCGATTTCACCGGAATCCATCCGGATCTGGGGGATCTCTCCTCTTTCCATCGGTTCCTCACGGCGGCCCACAGCCAGGGCATGCGCGTGATTTTGGACCTGGTGCTGAACCACACCAGTGACCTGCATCCCTGGTTCCAGCGGGCCCGCTGGGCTCCTAAGGGCAGTCCTGAACGGGATGTGTACGTCTGGAGCGACGACCCCAAGCGCTACGCCGAGGCACCGGTTCTGTTCCGGCACTTTGAGGCTTCCAACTGGGAGTGGGATCCGGTTGCCGAGCAGTACTACCTGCACCGTTTCCTGCGTCATCAACCCGATCTCAATTACGAGAACCCCTGGGTGCAGGACACGATGCTGGAGGTGGTCGACTTCTGGCTGGATCGCGGCGTCGACGGGTTCCGTCTGGATGCGGTTCCGTTCCTGTTCGAGTCAGAGGGGACCCGCTGCGAGGGGTTGCCGGAAACCCATGCCTTCCTCACGCGTTTGCGGGAGCGGGTGGATGCCCATGGCCGTGATGTGCTCTTGCTGGGAGAGGCGATTCAGCCGGTGGAGGAGGCCGCTCCCTACTTGGCGGATGACGAATTGCACGGCGCCTTCAACTTCGTGCTCACCGCTCATTTGTTTGCCGCCATTGCCAGTGGCCGCACCCAACAGCTCGGAGAGTGTCTGATGCAAGCTGAGCAGGCGGTATCCGGCCCCCGCTGGGCCCTGCCCCTGCGCAATCACGATGAACTCTGGTTGGGGGATGGTCATCTCGTCAGCGATGAGGTGATTCAGACCATCCGGGTGGGCCTGCCCCAGGGGCAGGGGCACTGGTTGAACTGGGGCATCAATCGCCGCCTGGCTCCTCTTCTCAATGGCGATCCACGCTCCAACCGGTTGCTGCATGGGCTCCTCTACAGCCTTCCGGGGATGCCATGTCTGTATTACGGCGATGAACTGGGCATGGGCGACTGGCCCGGTCTGCGGGACCGCGATCCCAATCGCACGCCGATGGCCTGGACGCCGGCTCGCAACGGTGGCTTCTCCACGGCCCCTGATCCGCTGTTGGTGCTGCCCCCCATCACCGCTCCCGGCTACGACTACCGCGTAGTGAATGTGGAGGTGCAGAAGCAGCTGCCCGGGTCGCTGCTGAATTGGCATCGGCGCATGCTCACCTGCCGCCGGCTGCTGCCAGCTCTGCGGCATGGAAGCTTCCGCTTGCTGTACAGCCCCCACCCCGGAGTGCTGGTGTATCTCCGCTGCACCGAGGCGATGACGGTGCTCGTGGCCGCCAATGTCACCGCTGCTGGAGCCTCTCTCAGTTTGGATCTGTCGGAGTGGACCGGCGAGCGCACCCGTGAGGTGATGTGGGGCTGTGAGTTCCCGCCTGCCGCAGCGGAGTGGTTTGTGAACCTTCCTCCCTATGGATTCAACTGGTGGTTGATCGGAGAGGTGGAGCCCGCCGCCACGGCTGCCTGATCCAGCAGGGCCTCCACCTGGGGCCTGAGCCGTTCGGCCTCGTTCAGGTCCACCATGGCCAGACGGCAGCGGCGGGCCAGCACATCGCTGCTGCTGCGCGCATGTTCCCGTTGAATGGCGTGGTCCAGCTCTGCGCCGCAGAGGGGGATCACTGGGCTGATGGGCTCGCGTCGGCTGGGCTCGGCCCGTTCGATCAAAGCCAAGCCGTCCAATCCATAGGTGCTTTGGAGATGGGCGACTTGCGCAGTCCGTAGGGCGGTATCGGGGAGCAGGGCCTCGAGTTGGTGTTTCTGGCGTTGAAGGCCGTCCAGGGTTGCCTGCAACGACTCCGTTGCCCCGCGCAGCGGCATCGGTTCAGGGGGTGGCAGCGCCCGGCCGAGCTGGCGTTCCACTGCGGTCAGGGTGTCTTCAGCCATCGGCCGGCAGGTGGTCCACTTGCCCCCCATCACGCTCACCAGGCCGCAGGCCAGCGTTTCCACCTCGTGCTCCCGCACCACACGGCTGCTGTCCAGGCCCTGGTCCGCTGGCTTCAGCAGCGGGCGTCCCCCCGCCCATCGGCTGCTCACCTTCGGACCCTGGAGCTGGGGAAACCAGTCACGCACGTAGTTGAGCAGGTAGGCCTCCTCTTCTGGAGAGGGGGATGTGGCGTTCTCTTTGCTGCAGGCTTCATCCGTCGTCCCCACCAGGGTGCGGCCGTGGAAGGGGAGCATGAACAGCACGCGTCCATCCGCGGTGGATGGCACCAGAAGCCCAACACCTTTCGGGCAGAGGTTCTGCTCCAGCACGATGTGGGCCCCACGGCTGGTGAGCATCCGAGGAGGGGCATCAGCCTCCGCCATCTGGCGGATCTCATCCGCCCGGATGCCCGTGGCATTCACAAATGCCGAGGCACACCAGCGTTCCCGTTGGCCGGTGGCGGATTCACTGATGGCGGCCTTGAGCTGGCCCATGCCGCCAGTCTCCAGCTCCACCACCCGGCAACGGGTGCGCAGGGTTGCCCCCTGTTGCTCGGCGGTAAGGGCCAACAGCAGGTTGAGGCGTGCATCGTCGAACTGTCCGTCGCTGTAGGCCACGCCGCCCTGACACGCCTTCAGCAGAGGCAGGGCCTGACGCATCTGCTGCTGGGACAGCAGTCGGCTGTGGCCGATGCTTCGCTGACCGGCCAGGGCGTCGTACACCCCCAGCCCAACTCTGTAGTAGGCCTGGCCCCAGAGCTGTTGTGTGGGCAGGGCCAGCTCCAGTCGTCGGGCCAGGAATGGTGCCTGGGTCAACCAGTGGCTCCGCTCGAGCAGGGCTTCCCGCACCAGCCTCAGCTGGGCCAGGTCCAGACTTTTAAAGGCTAGCTCCAGGTAGCGCACCCCTCCATGAAGCAGCTTCGTGCTGCGGCAACTGGTGCCACCGCCGATGTCTCCGGCCTCGAGCAGGGCCACGCTCAGCCCCCGTCGTGTTGCTTCATAGGCCACGCTGGCACCGCTGGCGCCGGCGCCGATGACCAGCAGGTCAACCTGGTGATCAGCCATGCCACCCCAGGCTTCTGGAGACGGCGTCCTGCCAGCGTGAGCGCCACCGGTGGCGCTCGGATGCACCCATCTGTGGGTGGAACAGTTCCGCGCCGTCCCTCCGTGCGATTGCGAGCTGCTCCAGGTCGCTGATCACCCCAGCCTGAAGGCCTGCGAACAGCGCCACCCCCCGGGCGGTGCTCTCGAGGCTGGCGGGACGCCGCACCGTCAGACCGGTGCAATCGGCCTGTGCCTGCAGGAGAGGATCCGAGGCCGCGGCGCCACCATCCACCGCCAGTTCACCCAGGCCCGTGCCAAGGGCCTGCTCGGCAAGTTCCACCAAAGTCGCTACCGACAGGGCGATTCCCTCCAGCGCTGCTCGGGCGATGTGACCGCGTCCGCTGTCGCGGGTGAGGCCCACCAGAACGCCGCGTGCCTGGGGATCCCAGTGAGGTGTTCCCCAGCCGGTGAAGGCGGGCACGAGCATCACCCCTCCCGAATCCGGCACTGAACGCGCCAGTTCGTTCACCTGAGGGGCCTGATCAATGATCTGCAGCCCATCCCGCAGCCACTGGATCACGGTGCCGGCGTTGAACAGACTTCCCTCCAGGCAGAAGCTGGGTGTTCCGGCGGCATCGGTCCAGCCGAGGGTGCTGAGCAGCCCCGCATCCGAGCGGCGGATGACGTCACCGGTGTTGATCACCAGAAAGGCTCCCGTGCCGTAGGTGCACTTGCCTTCTCCGGGCTGCAGACAGAGCTGGCCCAGGGTGGCGGCCTGTTGGTCGCCGAGCATCGCCTGGATCGGTAGGCCTGCGAAGGGAAGATCCGTAGTGATGTGCCCGAACTCCCCGCGGCAGGGAAGCAGTTCGGGCAGAGCGTTGGCGGGGAGCCCTGTGGACTCTCGGAAGTCATCCACCCAGCGCTGCTGCTCCAGGTCCATCAGCAATGTTCGGCTGGCATTGCTCATGTCACTGCCGTGGCGCTGCCCGCCGGTGAGTTGCCAGAGCAGCCAGCTCTCCACTGTTCCGAAACAGAGGTCATCGCTGGCTGCGGCAGCCTGGGCGTCCTGGTAGTGATCGAGCATCCAGCGGATCTTGCTGGCACTGAAGTAGGGGTCGAGCAGCAAACCGGTGCGCCGGCACCACTCCTGCTCCAGTCCCTGCTGCTTCCAGGCCTCGCAGATGGCGGCGGTGCGGCCGTCCTGCCAGACGAGGGCCGGGCCACAGGGGAGGCCATTGCTGCGGCGCCAGAGCAGGGTGGTTTCCCGTTGGTTGGTGATGCCGCAGCTCACCACTGCCTTGCGCTGTGGTTCGCTGAGCTTCGAATCGAGCTGCACCAGGGCCTGCCGCTGGCTGGTCCAGATCGCCATCGGGTCCTGTTCCACCCATCCATCGGCGGGGTAGGAAATCGGCAGCGGCGCACTGGCGCTGATCACCAGATCTCCGGAGCTGCTGAACAGCGCGGCTCTGGAGCTGCTGGTGCCCTGATCGAGGGCCAGAAGAAGAGGCTGCTCCGCCATGGCCAATGTCTTTCTCTCCTGCTAGCCAGGAGATGGCCGACTGCAAAGGCTTTGCCAGCAACCACCCCGTTTCGTGATCCCCCTGCCTGGGTGGCCGATGCGGTGCTCTACCAGATTTTTCCTGACCGTTTTCGCCGCAGTGGGAGGGTCGATGCTCAGCGCCATCTCGCCCTGAAGCCATGGGGGACGGACCCTCGCGAGGAGGGATTCCAGGGCGGGGATCTCTACGGCGTCATCGATGCTCTCGATGGGCTTCAAGCCATGGGCATCACCTGCCTCTATCTCACGCCGATCTTCAGTTCAGCCGCCAACCATCGCTACCACGCCTACGACTATTTCGAGGTGGACCCCATGCTGGGGGGCAATGCAGCACTCAGGGATCTGATCGATGCCGTGCATCGGCGCGGCATGAAGTTGGTTCTCGATGGGGTGTTCAACCACTGCGGCCGCGGCTTTTGGGCCTTTCATCACGTGGTGGAGAACGGTGCGGATTCGCCCTACCGGGACTGGTTCCATGTGCACCGTTGGCCCCTGCAGCCCTATCCCGCCCCAGGCGCGTACTGCGGTTACGACGGATGGTGGGCCTTGCCGGATCTCCCCAAGTTCAACCATGCCAATCCAGGGGTTCGTGAGCACCTGCTGGCGGTAGGCCGTCACTGGCTCGAGCAGGGCATTGATGGCTGGCGTCTTGACGTTCCTGCCGAGGTCCCGGCTGACTTCTGGGTGGAGTTTCGGCAGATGGTGCGGTCCACCAACCCGGAGGCCTGGATTGTCGGAGAGGTGTGGGGTGATGCCACCACCTGGCTGCAGGGGGACCACTTCGATGGCGTGATGAATTACCGGCTGGGTTGGAGCAGCATTTGCTGGGCCGCCGGGGAAGCGTTGCGGCGGGACTACCGCAATTCCGAATACCCGCTCGATCTCCTGGATGGCCAGGCTTTGTTGACCATCTGGACGACCACAACAGGTTCCTACCGGGAGGTGGTGAACAGGTCGCAGATGAACCTGCTCGACAGCCATGACGTGCCACGGGCCCTTCACAGCCTCAACAACGACCTGGCGGCCCTGAAGTTGGCCCTGCTGCTGCTTTTCCTCCATCCAGGGGCACCCTGCGTTTATTACGGGACCGAAGCTGCTCTGGCGGGTGGCCCTGAGCCTGGCCCCTCCAGCGGTCCCGGACCGGCCTGCCGTGAGGCCTATCCCTGGGATGTCCCCTGGTCTGCTGATCTCCGCTCCTTCATTCAATCCCTCGCAGAACTCCGCTTTGCCCATGGGGTTTTGCGCAGGGAGGGTCTGCGCTGGTCAGCCCAAGGGGCGGACGTGCTCGAGGGCGTTGCGGATGGCCTGCGGGTTGTGATCAACCGCAGTCGGTCCAACTCTGTGCCCCTAACAATCGAGCAGCGACGCTCCTGTGTCTGGACGCTGGGAACTGTCGACAGCCGTGCTGTTGGCCCGCAATCGGCGGCTGTTCTCCGGTCGTAACCCCTCTCCCCTGGTGCCGAGGGGAGGGAAAAGCCCTTGTCGAGACTTGAACTCGAGACCTCTCCCTTACCAAGGGAGTGCTCTACCGCTGAGCTACAAGGGCATGTGGAGGATGGGCCGGGTTGGATTTGAACCAACGTAGGCAGAGCCAGCGGATTTACAGTCCGCCCCCATTAACCACTCGGGCACCGACCCGAACCACACCGCAAGAACTTACCAGTCGGTGTGTCATTCGCCACGATCTCGATACGATCTGCCGAGCTGAACCGATCTCCAGCCATGCACGTTCTGCTGCTGAACGGTCCGAATCTGAACCTGTTGGGTCAGCGTGAGCCTGGGATCTATGGCCATTCCTCCCTGGCGGACATCGAAGCGGCGCTGACGCGGGAGGCGGAGCAGGAATCTGTGCAGCTGGACTGCTTCCAGAGCAATTTCGAAGGCGCCCTGGTGGATCGGATTCACCAGGCCATGGGCCGATGTGATGGGATCTTGATCAACGCCGGGGCCTACACCCACACGTCCATCGCCATCCGTGATGCCCTGGCTGGCGTCGCGATCCCTTACGTGGAAGTGCACCTCAGCAACACCCATGCCCGCGAAAACTTCCGCCATCACTCGTTTCTGGCTGAGCGCGCTGTGGGTGTGATCTGCGGGTTCGGCCCCGCCAGTTACAGCTTCGCCTTGAACGGATTGCTCAGCCACCTGCGCCGGAACGCATGACCACCACTGCTCCACCACAAACTGTTCCCACGAAGACAGTCCCTTCGAAGACAGTGGCGTCGATCCGCTGGCTGGCCGCACCCACCAGCTGGAGCTGGGTGGAGCAGGCCAACGCCCACCCGATGGAGGTGCTGATCGATCACGCCCACTGCGAACGCAAGGCTGCTGGAGCTGCTGTGCAGATGATGTTCCGTTACCTCTGCGAACCGGGTCTGGGTGAAGCCCTCAGCCCTCTGGCGCGGGAAGAGCTGGAGCACTTTGAGCAGGTGCTGGCGTTGATCAAGGCCCGGGGGCGCTACCTGGAACCGCTGCCTTCTCCGGGCTATGGCGCTGATCTCGCACGGCAGATCCGTAAAGGTGAGCCGCAGAGAATGCTCGACTCCTTTCTGGTGGCGGGTCTGATCGAAGCCCGTAGCCATGAGCGCATGGCCCTGCTGGCGGAGCACAGCCCGGATCCGCAATTAAGGGAGCTCTACAGCGATCTCTTGGCCAGTGAAGCGCGCCACTTCGGCCTGTACTGGGTGTTGTGTGAGCAGCGCTATCCGCGAGAGCTGATCGTCGAGCGCCTCGAAGTGCTGGCCCTGGCCGAAGTGAAGGCCTTGGAAGGGGCGTTGACTCGCCCTGAAGACGTGCGAATGCATTCCTGTGGAGTGGACGTCACACAGATCAGCAGTCAGATCAGCTGAGCCGCCTCCTGCAAGGCCTCCAGCCTGGATGGCCGAAGCACACCTTCCACTCCAAATTGCCGCAGCCGTTGTTCGAGGGTCTTGTTGGCTCCTGCGATGAACAGGGTGCGCCCCGCTGATCGTGCTTCTTCCACCATGCGTTCAATGGCCAGCGTTGCGGTAACACCGATGCGGGGCACGTCGGTGAGGTCGAGGATCAGAACGCTGTAGCTCTGGATCAACCCCATCCGGGCACTAATTCCCTTGGCGGCGCCGAAACTCAGAGGGCCGCGCAGCCGGAACAGCATCAAGGACTTTCCGCAGCGCAGGATCAGGGCCTCCTCTTGCAGGGAGAGATTGGCGTGTCGTGCATCCGTGGCATCGGAAGGGTTGTCCTCTTCCATCCCTTCTAGTTGGGACCGTGTGATCGCATCAACGGTCAACAGATTGGCCACGAACATCCCCACCAAAACGCCCCAGATCAGGTCCCAGAACACCGTCATCAACAGCACGGCGTACATCAGTGCAGCCGTTTTCGCCGACAGACGATGGGCGCGGAGCAGAAAGCCCCAGTCGATGATGTCGAGGCCGACCTTGATCAGGATTCCCGCCAGCAGCGCCGTGGGGATCTGTGCTGCCAGGGGGCCTGCCCCCAGCAGCACGAGCAGCAGAACCAGGGAATGGGTCATGCCCGACCAGGGCGTCTGACCACCGGATTTGATATTGATCACCGTTCGCATCGTGGCGCCAGCACCGGGAAGGCCTGAGAGAAACCCGGCCGCGGTGTTGGCGATGCCCTGGCCGATCAGCTCACGGTTGGAGTCGTGGTTGGTCTGGGTGATGTTGTCGGCTACCAGGGAGGTGAGCAACGAGTCGATCGCCCCCAGCAGGGCGAGAACCATGCCGGCTTTCACCAGCTCCGGCAGGTGCTGACTGAAATCGGGAACCACCAGTTGTAAGCCCCCCTCCGGGATGGCTCCGATCCGCGCGATGGGTTCAAGGCCCAGCTCCAGCAGCCGGTTGTCGTTGAACAGAACCAGCGACAACGGCGTCACGAGCAGCAGCGCCAGCAGAGGCGTTGGCACCCACTGACGGATCCGCAAGGGGGTCAGAAACACCACGGCGAGTGTCATCAATCCAACGGCGAGCGCGGCTGGATTCCAGCTCTGTGCCTCGATCAGCGAACCCAGGGACGCAACCACGCCGCCCCCGGTGCTCACCCCGATGAAGGGCCCAAGTTGCAGCACCAGGATGATGAATCCGATTCCCGACATGAAGCCGGAGATCACCGAGTAGGGCACCAGGGTGATGAAGCGCCCCAGCCGCAGCACACCGAGCAGTGCTTCGAACACACCACCGATCACCACAGCGGCCATCACCAACGGCAGCATCTCGCCGGCATTGAGATCACGACTGATGCCGATGGCGGCCAGGCTTGAGATGATCCCCGCCACGGTGACGCTCATCGGTCCGGTGGGTCCGCTCACCTGAGCGGGAGTCCCACCGAGCAGGGCCGCCAGGAATCCGGTGACGATGGCGCCGTAAAGGCCATAAATGGCGCCGCCTGGCCCCAGGGCGGCATTGCCGAAGGCGAGGGCAAGGGGCAGTGCGACCACGGCTGCCGTCAGGCCTCCGAGAAGGTCGCCTCGGATGTTGCGCTGATGCAGGCCGTGAATCAGTGCCATCTCAGTTCAGGCCATCCCAGCGGCCCAGGGCTTCCAGGGACTGAATCCCAACTTTTCGGCGTCCATCGGGGAGAACCCAGGTGGGGTAGCCCGGATTTCTGCGGCTATGCAGGCGTCGGCTTGGTCCGGAAGCTGCTCCGGCTTGCGGCATTCCACATAAGTCAGGTCCGCTCCGGCCTGTTTTCCGAACAGATTCATCTGCTTGAAGCAGGCCGGGCAGGTCCAGGCGCCGTAAAACTCGGCCCCAATCGCCATCAGATGCTGCGTCAGTTCAAGGGCCTGCGGGCTGGAGTCGCGCAGGGGCTCTCCGATCGTGCTGGTCCAAGGAGCTGCCAATACCGGTGGGCCACCGATAGCTCCGCCAGCTGCGACCAGAACGGATGCCAGCAGAGATGAAGCCGTGCTCCTCATGCTGATGCAGCGGTTGGCCTGAAGCTAGGTCGCAATAAGGCGTTCGGGCTTCCCTCCATGCAGAAGCAACAACGCAAGCCCTGTTGCGGTGAGACTGGACCCACAACTGGATGGGTATGGCAGGCAGCGGATACAAGGATTATTTCCAGGTGCTCGGTGTTGATCGCAGCGCTGATGCCAATGCCATCAAGAAAGCTTTTCGCAGCCTGGCGCGCCAGTACCACCCTGACGTCAACCCCGGTGATGCCCAGGCGGAAGCACGGTTCAAGGAGATCAGTGAGGCCTACGAAGTGCTCTCTGATCCCGAGAAACGGCGTCGTTATGAGCAATTTGGCCAGTACTGGAACCAGGCCGGTGGCATGGGCGGGGGAGCCGCACCCGGCATGGATGTCGACTTCGGTCGCTACGGCAATTTCGACGATTTCATCAACGACCTGCTGGGCCGTTTCGGTGGACCAGGCGGCGGTGGCTTCCAGGGGGGTGGTTTTCCTGGGGGTGGATTCCCCGGCGGGGGATTCGCAGGAGGTGGTTTCCCTCGTGGTGCTCAGGCTTCACGCGCTCCGGTGAATCTGGATGCCGAAGCTTCGGTGAATGTGACGTTTGCGGAGGCTTTTCGAGGTGGAGAACGCAGCCTCTCGGTGAACAATGAGCGCGTTCAGGTGCGCATTCCTGCTGGGGTGAAGAACGGCTCGCGGCTGCGGTTGAAGGGCAAGGGCAACCTGCAACCAGGAACCGGACGGCGCGGCGATCTCTATCTCAATCTCAAGATTCAGGATCACCCGATCTGGCGGCTGGAGTCGGATCAGCTGCGGGCCGACCTGCCCGTCAGCCTCGATGAGCTGGCCCTTGGAGGCATGGTCTCGGTGATGACGCCCGATGGTGAGGCCCAGGTGAGCATTCCGGCCGGCACCGCTCCGGGCCGCAGCCTGCGGCTGAAGGGAAAAGGTTGGCCGTCGAAAACCGGTCGTGGTGATCTCCTGCTCACAATGACGTTGGCCATGCCGTCCTCATGGAGTGAAGAGGAGCGTCGCTTGCTCGAGCAGTTGCGTGCCAAGCGCACGGACCATCCACGTCAAGAGTGGCTTCGTTCGGCGTCTCTCTGATCCGGTGACCCTTACGATCGCACCTTGTATTTGGGTCTGATGGAGCTCACCTACCGCCCCCGTCGTCTGCGGCGTACGCCCGCCCTACGCGCCATGGTGCGTGAGCACAGCCTCTCGGCTGCAGACTTCATCTACCCCCTGTTTGTGCATGAAGGCGCTGAGGTGGAGCCGATTGGTGCCATGCCTGGTGCCAGCCGTTGGAGCCTGGCGGCCCTCACCGGCGAAGTGCAGCGTGCCTACGACCTGGGAGTGCGTTGCATCGTTCTGTTCCCCAAGGTGTCGGAGGGGCTGAAGACCGAAGACGGGGCCGAATGCTTCAACGCCAATGGCCTGATCCCGCGAGCGATTCGCCAGATCAAGGAAGCCATCCCCGAGATGGCGATCATGACTGATGTCGCCCTGGATCCCTATTCCTGCGATGGTCATGACGGGATCGTCAGCCAGGACGGCGTAGTCCTCAACGACGAGACGATTGAACTGCTTTGCAAGCAGGCTGTTGTGCAGGCCGAAGCAGGCGCTGATCTGATCGGCCCCAGCGACATGATGGACGGCCGGGTCGGTGCCATCCGCGAAGCCCTCGACGACGAAGGCTTTGAACATGTGGGCATCATCAGCTACACGGCGAAGTACTCCTCCGCGTACTACGGACCTTTCCGTGATGCTCTCGACTCTGCCCCGCGTGCCGCCGGTAGCAAGCCGATCCCCAAAAACAAGGACACCTATCAGATGGATCCCGCCAATGCTCGGGAAGCCATCACCGAAGCCCAGCTCGATGAGCAGGAGGGCGCAGACATTATGATGGTGAAACCCGGTCTGGCCTATCTCGATATCATTCACCTTCTGCGTGAGGAGTCGGAACTCCCCATCGCTGCTTACAACGTGAGTGGTGAATATTCGATGGTTAAGGCCGCGGCTGAGCGGGGCTGGATCGATGAAAAGGCCGTAGTGCTTGAGACGTTGCTGAGCTTCAAGCGCGCCGGTGCTGATCTGATCCTCACGTACCACGCCTGCGATGCAGCGGCTTGGTTGAAGGAGGCCTGATCAGATGGCAACAGCCGATCAACCCAGGGGTGTGGATCGTCTCGGTCACGTTGCGATCCGTGTTGAGAACGTCGACCGGGCTGTTGCCTTCTACACCGATCTGGGCATGCGTCTGGTATGGCGTGCCGACGACTGGTGCTATCTGGAAGCTGGGGAAGGTCGCGACGGACTCGCCTTGTTAGGCCCGGATTACAAGGCCGCTGGCCCACATTTCGCCTTCCATTTCCGCGATCGTGCGGAGGTGGATGTGATTCACGACCGTCTCAAAGCGCAGGGTGTGCACGTTGGTGCCGTCCATGACCACCGCGACGGCACGGCGTCTTTCTACCTAAAAGACCCGGAAGGCAACTGGCTCGAAATGCTCTATGAACCCCCCGGTGGCATCCCCTCCAACTGCGATTGACTTGAGTCAAGAGGCGGATCGGGCTCAGAAGGAAACCCTCGAACTGCTGGAGTGGCATCGGGTCTGTGACCATCTCAGCGGCTTTGCCAGCACCGGCATGGGCCGTGATGCGGCCCGGGTGCAACCGCTTCCGGCCAGCCTGGATGAGTCGAAACAACGCCTGGCCGAGACCGTTGAAATGGCGGTGCTTAATGACCTCACCGAGGGCGGGCTCAGCTTCCGCGGCGTGCAGAACCTCGAGCCCGTGGTGCTGCGTTGCAGCAAGGGAGGAGTGGCCTCCGGCGAAGAGCTGCTGGCCGTGGCGGAAACGTTGGCAGCGGCCCGTCGCCTGCGCCGTCAGATCGACGACCCCGAGCTGCGCCCGGTTTGCACCGCGTTGATTGAAACGATGGTGACGCTGCCGGAGTTGGAGCAGCGGCTCAAATTTGCCCTCGAAGAGGGCGGCCGCGTCGCTGATCGCGCCAGCTCGGCCTTATCGGCGCTTCGGCATCAATGGAACGGACTGCGCCAGGAGCGTCGCGACAAACTTCAGGAGTTGCTGCGTCGCCTGGCGCCATCTCTGCAGGACAGTGTGATCGCCGAGCGTCATGGCCGTCCTGTTCTGGCGGTGAAGGCCGGTGCCGTAAGCCAGGTGCCAGGGCAGGTGCACGACAGTTCGGCTTCAGGCAGCACCATCTTCGTGGAACCCCGCTCGGTGCTCACCATGGGCAATAAGCTGGCGGAGCTGGAGTCCCGCATCCGGGATGAGGAACGCAAGGTGTTGGCGGAGCTGAGTGCTCTGGTGGCTGAAGAGGCGTCTGCCCTCAACCAGGTGGTGGCCGTGCTGCGCACGCTTGATCTTGCTCTTGCCCGTGGGCGTTACGGCCGCTGGCTTGGCGGCGTCGAGCCGCAGCTTGAGCCGGCAGCGGAGGCTCCGTTTCGCTTTTCAGGTCTGCGGCACCCGCTGTTGGTGTGGCAGCACAAGCGCGCGGATGGGCCACCCGTGGTTCCCATTTCGGTGGAGGTTTCTCCGGAGCTGCGGGTTGTGGCGATTACCGGGCCCAACACCGGTGGCAAAACGGTCACCCTGAAAAGCATCGGCCTCGCTGCACTGATGGCGCGCGCCGGGATGCTCTTGCCCTGCTCGGGCCAACCCTCCCTCCCCTGGTGTGCCCAGGTGCTGGCGGACATCGGCGATGAGCAATCCCTTCAGCAGAGCCTGTCCACTTTCAGCGGCCACGTGAAGCGCATCGGGCGCATCCTTGAGGCGCTCCAGCGCGGCAGTGCCCCTGCCCTGGTGCTGCTGGATGAGGTGGGTGCTGGAACAGATCCCAGTGAGGGAACGGCCCTGGCCACGGCTCTGCTCAAGGCTCTTGCCGATCGAGCCCGGCTCACGATTGCCACCACCCATTTCGGCGAACTCAAGGCCCTCAAATACGACGACGCTCGTTTTGAGAATGCCTCTGTGGCCTTTAACCCTGAGACGTTATCCCCCACCTACGAGTTGCTTTGGGGAATTCCGGGACGCAGCAATGCGCTGGCGATCGCGACGCGCCTGGGGCTCGATTCGGATGTGCTTCACCAGGCCCAGCAGCTTCTGGCCCCAGGAGGTGATGGTGAGGTGAACAGTGTGATCCGTGGCTTGGAGGAGCAACGGCAGCGCCAGCAGGCCGCGGCAGAAGATGCTGCAGCACTCCTGGCACGCACTGAGCTGCTGCACGAGGAGTTGCTGCAGCGCTGGCAGAAGCAAAAGCAGCAGACCGCGCAACGTCAGGAGCAGGGTCGTCAACGCCTGGAGCAGTCGATCCGTCAGGGCCAGAAGGAAGTTCGCACCCTGATTCGCCGTCTGCGGGATGAACGCGCGGATGGGGAAACCGCGCGGCGGGCTGGGCAACGGTTACGCAGCCTGGAGGACCATCACCGCCCCACCCCAGAACGGCGTGCACCCAAGCCAGGCTGGCGTCCGGCCGTGGGCGATCACGTGCGCTTGCTGGCCCTCGGTAAGGCTGCAGATGTGTTGGCCATCACCGATGACGGCCTTCAGCTGACAGTCCGTTGCGGGGTGATGCGCACCACGGTGGATCTGACGGCGGTGGAAAGTCTGGATGGGCGTAAGCCCGAGCCGCCTCCAAAGCCGGTGGTGAAGGTGCATGCCCGTTCAGCCGGTGGCGGTGGTACACAGGTGCGCACCAGTCGCAATACCCTTGATGTGCGGGGCATGCGGGTGCATGAGGCCGAAGCAGCGGTTGAGGAATGCTTGCGCAGTGCCAATGGCCCGGTTTGGGTGATCCATGGCATTGGCACGGGCAAGCTCAAGCGCGGCCTGCGCGCCTGGCTGGACACGGTGCCCTACGTGGAACGGGTGACTGATGCGGAGCAGGGGGACGGCGGACCGGGCTGCAGCGTTGTCTGGGTGCGCTGAGTTGCCTCAGCCGTTGCAGTGATCAACGGATCGCTTCTCCATCCGCCTCGAACAACCGCCAGCCTGTGGGGTCAGGGTCGAGATGGATGGCATCACCGGCCTTGATGTTGATGTCCGCTGAACCTCTGACTTGGATGAGTTGATCACCATCCACGAGCCGACAGGTGAGGATCTGCTCATTGCCCAGACGCTCGCAATGGTTTACCTCGGCTTGCAGATTTCTGTTCGTTGCTGGTGCCAGATGCCAGTGTTCAGGCCTCAATCCTGCGGTGAGGTGTTGGCCTTCTCGTTGAAGTAAGGGCTCAACCATGTCACCTTCAACCTGAATGCGCTTGCTTCCCAAAATGAGGGTTGCATTGGGTCCCACCGTGATGGGCAACAGGCTCATCGCTGGGCTGCCGATGAACTGGGCCACAAAGATGTTGGAGGGCCACCGGTACAACTCCATCGGAGTTCCTAGTTGTTGCAAGCGCCCTTGGTTCAACAACGCGATGCGGTCGCCCATGGTCATCGCTTCCACCTGGTCGTGGGTCACATAAACCGTTGTTGTTCCGAGTTCTCGCTGCAGCTCGACGATTTTTTGGCGCGTGCTCGTTCTGAGTTTGGCGTCGAGATTGCTGAGCGGTTCATCCATCAAGAACACCTCAGGATTGCGCGCCATGGCGCGTCCGAGGGCGACCCGTTGTTTCTGTCCACCGGACAGTTCCTTTGGCCTTCGATCGAGCAATTCCGTTAGTTCCAGAGATCTGGCAACGGTGTTCACCCGGGCTTCGATTTGTTCTTCTCTGACTGACCGCACCCGCAGTGGTTTGGGCAACATGCGCGTGGATCGAAAGGCTTGATCTTGGATTCTCTGAAAAGTCGATCTTGCCTGGCTTCTGCGCAGCCCGAAGCTGAGGTTGTCCCTCACGCTGAGATGCGGGTAAAGCGCGTAGCTCTGGAACACCATGGCGACGTTGCGGCGCGCTGGCGGCACATCGCTGATGGGCCGAGTCCCGATTCTGATTTCACCGCTGCTGGGATGGTCGAGACCGGCTAGCAGTCGCAGCAAGGTGCTTTTGCCGCACCCCGAGGGACCGACCAGCACCAAAAACTCGCCATCGTTGATCGTCAGATTCAACTGACGAATCACATCAACGGGATCACCGCCGCCGCGTCCTGGGAACGTCTTGCTGAGGTCTTCGAAACGGACGCCGGCCAACGGCAGAGCTGCAGCGGCTGAATCTTAGGGTTATGGATTGGATTGAGTCGGCAGCACCGTGCAGTTCATCGATCAGGCACGGATCACGGTCCGAGGCGGGCGCGGCGGCGACGGCATCGCTGCATTTCGCCGTGAAAAGTATGTGCCTGCTGGAGGCCCCTCCGGAGGTGACGGCGGGTGTGGGGCTCCTGTGGTTCTGGAGGCCGACAGCAACCTGCAAACCCTGCTCGACTTCAAATACAAGCGCCTGTTCGCTGCTGACGACGGGCGACGCGGTGGCCCGAACAAATGCACCGGTGCATCAGGGAAAGACCTGGTGATCAAGGTGCCTTGCGGCACGGAGGTACGCCATCTGCGCACCGGCATTCTTCTGGGTGACCTCACAGCGCCGGGTGAACGGCTCACCGTTGCCTTCGGTGGGCGAGGTGGTCTGGGCAATGCCCATTACCTGAGTAATCGCAACCGTGCGCCGGAGAAATTCACCGAGGGGCGTGAGGGTGAGGAATGGCCCCTTCAGCTGGAACTCAAGTTGCTGGCTGAGGTGGGCATCATTGGACTTCCCAATGCCGGCAAAAGCACCTTGATCGCCGTGTTGTCGGCAGCGCGACCCAAGATTGCCGATTACCCCTTCACTACCTTGGTCCCCAACCTTGGTGTGGTGCGCCGGCCAAGTGGTGATGGCACTGTTTTTGCAGACATCCCAGGCTTGATTGAAGGGGCCGCCCAGGGCTCTGGTCTTGGCCACGACTTTCTGCGTCATATCGAACGCACCCGTCTGCTGATTCACCTGGTGGACGCTGGATCCGAGGATCCCGTGGCTGACCTGAACGTCGTCCAGCAGGAGCTGGAGGCCTATGGCCATGGTTTGGTTGATCGGCCCCGTCTGCTGGTGATCAACAAGCAGGAGTTGGTGTCAGAGGACGATCTCCCCAAGTTGCAGCAGGAGCTTAAGGAGGCGAGCGGTCGGCCCGTGCTGTGCATTTCAGCCGCCATGGGAACCAACCTCGACCAGTTGCTGGCAGAAACCTGGGTCGAGCTCGGGGTGTGAGCTGATGCTCCAGACAATCTTCATGTAATCAGCCATACCGATGCTTGTGGGCTGATCGCAGGAGAGCCATAACTGGAATGTCTCTCCCATGACATGACCTTTTACACCTGTCTGGACAACAAGGGCGGCGTGATTGCCCGGTGCCAAACGAAAGAGGATGTTGCTGTGCTTCAACGCATGGGACGCCCGATCGCTGAAGTGAAGGCAATGCGTAAGGAGGAGGCTGTCGTCTGCAGCCTGACCGGCAGCCCCTCCGATTACAACGAGGACTATTGAGCCCTCGTTGAATAAATCGCGTTTGTTGGCTCAGTCGTCGTAGACGCGGCACTCATCGGCATCGGGATTGGCCTCGCAATGCAGCTCGAGCGAGGTGGGGTCGTGGCTGTCGCCGGGGTGGTGTTCTTTGTATTCCTCCAGCGACTTCAACTCATCGGTGAGGTGACGAACCTTGGCGTCGTCTCCAGCTGCTTTGGCAGCTTCAATTTCCGATTGATCCTTCTGGATGTGTTCGTCGATGGACTTCATGAATTCAGACCGTGGCCTGGCTGCACATTACGGCGATTCATCGGTTTTGGAGTGGTGGAATCCCCCCCCATGACCATCCGTCAATCTTGATCTGAGGTGGCGGTAGCCGTGGCTACAACCATGGCTACCGCTGCTTGCTCAGGGGGCCAATTCGCTGAGTTCCAGCCAGCGTTCTTCGGCCTGTTCGATGCGGGAGATCAGATCAGCCAGATCAAGGCTCAGCTTGGCCATGTCGGCGCCCTCCTGCGTCATCTGCTGTTCCAGCTCCTCCTTCTGCAACTCCAGGTCAGGCAGCTGTTGATCGAGAGCCGCTAGCTCCTTGTTTTCCTTGAAGTTTCGACGCCGCGGACCATCGCGCTTGGTTTCGCTGCTGCGCTCCGGTTTTGGTGAGGAGGGTTTGCTCGCCTGGGTCTGGCTGCGTTCCTCCTGGCGCTGCTGCTCCAGAAACGCGCTGTAGTTCCCTTCAAATCGATTAAGCCGTCCTTGGTCGAAGCAGAACAGGCGATCAACGGTGCGATCGAGGAAATAACGGTCGTGGGAAACAACGATCACGCAGCCCCGGAAGTCTTCAAGTAAGTCTTCGAGAACGCTGAGGGTCTGAACATCCAGATCGTTGGTGGGTTCGTCCAACAGCAACACGTTGGGCGCCTGGATCAGCATCCGGCAGAGGGTGAGGCGGCGGCGCTCGCCTCCCGAGAGCTTGGCCAATGGGCTGTGCTGCTGGGCCGGTGGAAACAAAAAGCGTTCCAGAAGCTGCGATGCGGTGACCTGTTCTCCCCCCAGATCGATCCGGCTGGCGGCTTCTTCCACGAACTCGATCACTTTGCGATCGAGCCCTTTGCCTTTGTTGAAGTCTTCGGTGTGCTGGTCCAAGTAGCCGATGTGCACGGTCTCCCCAAGCAGCAGGCTGCCTTGGGTTGGCTCGCGCCGTCTGGCAATGAGATCAAGCAGGGTGGATTTGCCGCTGCCGTTGGGGCCGATGATGCCGATTCGGTCTTCAGGGCTGAAGCTGTAGCTGAAGCCATCAAGGAGTGGGCGACCGCCTTGGCTGCCATCGGCTGTGACCCCAACGTCTTCCGCTTCAATCACCTGTTTGCCGATGCGCCGGCTGATGCCAGTCATCTCCAGCTTCGCTTTGGCCTGATTGGGTTTCTGCTCGCGCATCGCTTCGATGCGTTGCAGTCGCGCCTTCTGTTTGGTGCTGCGCGCCTTGGGGCCCTGGCGTAGCCAGGCCAATTCGCGGCGAAGTACGCTTTTGAATTTGGCCACTGAGGCTGCTTCAGAGGCTTCTTCTTCCGCTTTGTGCTGCAGAAAGGTGCTGTAGTTCCCCTGATAGGTGCGGGCCTGGCCTCGGTCCACCTCCACCATCCGTCGCGTCACCCGATCGAGTACGTAACGGTCATGGGTGACCAGCACCAGAGCCCCGGGGTAGCGATCCAACCAGCTCTGCAGCCATTCCACGGCAGCTGCATCGAGATGGTTGGTGGGCTCATCCAGCAGCAGCACGTCGGGGCAGGCCACCAGAGCTGATGCCAGACCCACCCGTTTGCGGTATCCGCCGGAGAGGTCGTCGACCGGGCGCTGGAGATCGCTGATGCCCAATTTCTGCAGCACTTCCCGGCATTGCTGCTCCAGGCTCCAGGCTTCTTCTTCATCCATCCGTTGGCTGAGCTGACCCAGCTCCGCCATCAGTGCTTCATTGCTGGGGTCTGCCGCAATGGCGTCGCTGAGGGCGCTGAAGCGCACTAGCAGATCCCGTTTTGCGCCACAGCCCTCCAGCACCTGTTCCAGCACCGTGAGCCCCGGAGTGATTCGGCTCTCCTGACCCACCAGCTCCACCCGAAGCCGCGGCGAACAGCGGCGTTCCCCCTCACCGAGCGGCTCTTTCCCCGCCAGAACCTTCAACAGGGTGGATTTGCCGGCGCCATTGGGACCGATCAGCCCGAGCCGTTCTCCTTCAGCGATGTGGAGATCGAGATCGGAAAAGAGGGTGCGGATGCCGAAATCCTTGGCCGCACCCACCAGGCTGATCAGACTCACGGCGTGCCAGCGGGCAATTGACCGTCCAGATAAGCAAACACGCTCTTATCGCCCACATCCGCTGCTGCCTCCATGCCGAATTTGCGCAGGGCCAGCAGCACCAGCAGCAACGCTGCAGCTTCCAGTAGAGCCAGGCAGAGGGGACCATTGATCAGCCCCACCAGATGCCCCAGCAGCGCTGCCGGCAGCAGCAAGGTGAGACCAATGGCTTCGGGCCGTTGGAAGCAGAAAAACTCCTTGAAGCCGATTCCTGCCAAGGCGGCAAACAGCGGCCCGATGGCCAGGATCCAAAGCGGCTGATCCCTGAGGACGGAGAGCACTTCGGTGGGGCCGGCCTGCAGCAGCAGGGCCCCCCAACCGATGCAACCGCTGAGCCAGAACAGTTGAAGGGCCCGGTGCAAGGGACGGAGATAAATGTGAATCCAGCGCAGCGCGAGGCCCAGGGCTGTGGCCATCGGCAGCACCCAGAGCCATGCCCAGGGGCTATCGGTCTGCCACCACTGCAGCACCCCTGCGGCCAGGCTGAGGCCGGTGATCAACAGGGCGATTCGATAAAAACGCACCTCCTGGCGATCGGCAGCGGTGATCGAGTAGGTGCCGTAGACACCTTCGAAGGTTGGATCTGCGCTGGTCATCCCGACGCTGCAGTGCTGTTCACCAGTGTGCTCAGGTCAGGACCGGCTGGAACGATGCCGCTGGGATTGAGGGGGAACAGGGCACCGAAGTAATCGTGTCGCCAGGCGGTGCCGTCGCAGGTGTCCGCCACGCCTGGCAGGCGATAAAAGCGCTGTCGCCACTTCCAGAGGTTCGGGTAGTGCCAGAGCGGCTGCCGACTGCAGCCGAACAGGGGGGCATACACCAGCTCCCAGCGGATCAAGGTGGGGAACAGCCGCACATCCGCCAGGGTCAGTGCTTCCCCGCACAGCCATGGACCGTTGCTTTCGAGGCTCTGCTCCACCGCATCGAGGGCGGTGAAGAGATCGGCTTCAGCGTGGTCGTAGGCCGCTTGGTTGCGGGCGAAACCGCAGCGGTAAACCCCATCGTTGATGGCCGGTTGCAGCCGATGCTGCCAGGCCTGGATCCTGTCGGTTGCTTCTGCTGGTGCCAGGTCCACAACCTCGTCGTGATGGGGCCAGCGGTTCAGTAGGTCCACCAGTGGTGCACTGTCATTTCCCAGCAGGGTGCGCGTCTTGGGATCCACCAGCACAGGCACGGTGGCCCGGTAGCTGGGGGGGGCGTCGCAGAGCTGGTACAACTCCAGCAGCGTTTTGCACCCCTCCCAGGCAGGATCGAGGGCCCAGCGTCCAGCGTTATGATCCGCCCGTGCCATCACGAGGGTGACGCTGTCGTGTAGATGGCGCAGCTGATGCACCAGCCAGGTGCGGTGGGCCCAGGGGCAGCTGCGCCCGATCACCAGCATCGGCCGTTGACCTGCGCTGCGCTGGAGCAGGTCCGGGGGTTTTAAGGCCGGCGGGGTGAGCGGATTGCTGCTTGGGCGGGTGTAACTGCCGGCCGCATCGGCTGGGCCCAGCCCACCCATGAGCCGTTGCCATTGCCATCGCCAGCTGCGACGGGCGGCCGTGACCACGACAGGTGGGATCGACATAGCTCGGTTTGGATCGCTTTCATCCTCGCTGTGACTCGTGCTTCAGTCAGAACTTGGTTCGCTGTGGTCCATGAGTAGCTGTGGCGTTCTTGTGGTGGCCGGTACCCATGGGAATGAGGTGAATGCCCCTTGGTTGCTGCAGCAGTGGCAGGCCAACCCTGATCTGATCGACGCGGCTGGCTTGGCGGTCCAGAAGGTGATCGGCAACCCAGAAGCGTTGCGCCGCCGCTGCCGATACGTCGATCGTGATCTCAACCGCTGCTTCCTCCCGGAACAGCTGGAGCAGGGTGCCTCCGGATTGGAGTTCCAGCGTGCTGGGGAACTCCTGCGTTTGCATGGCCCCAGTGGCGAGCAGCCCTGTGCTGTGGCCATCGATCTGCACAGCACCACTGCGGCCATGGGCAATTCCCTTGTGGTGTACGGCCGGCGTCCCGCTGATCTCGCCCTCGCGGCTTTGGTGCAGGGAGCGCTCGGCCTGCCGATTTATCTGCACGAAGCCGATGCTCAGCAGACTGGCTTCCTTGTTGAATCCTGGCCCTGCGGACTGGTGATCGAGGTGGGGCCTGTGCCGCAAGGTCTGCTCAATGCCGGGGTCGTTGAACAGACCCGTCTTGGCTTGGAAAGCTGCCTCAGGGCCTTGTATCAGGTACGTCAGGAGTTAGCCCGGCTGCCGGATGCTCTGGTGGTGCACCGTCACTTGGGGAGTCGGGATCTTCCGAAGGCGGAGAACGGAGAGCCACAGGCCCTTGTGCATCCCGAACTGCAGGGCCGCGATTGGCAGAACATCGCCTCAACCCAGGCCATGTTTCGTGCTGCTGATGGGACCGACCGTTGTGAAGCTTGGGTTGGAGGGGAAATTCCGGTGTTTGTGAACGAAGCGGCCTACGCGGAGAAAAGCATTGCTTTCTCCCTCACCCGCCGGGAGGTTTGGCCTGTGGAGCCCAACTGGCTACTGGCCCTCAAACAGCTGCTCGCTGCGGCTTAACCGCAGGCCCACACACCCTTCCCTTCTTCTGAGCAGATCAGATTGCTCGTCTGACCATCAGCCCAGTACATCCGCAATCGGTCGTCCTCGGTGCCGATCCGCAGGGTGAGGGATCGCAGCGGGCCGGTTGGTGTCTTGCTGTCGGGGGCGCCGGCAGGTGACCTGAGTTCTTGCAGCTTCTGCTCCAGCTGGTTGATCCTTCGTTCCAGCTGTTCGATCGAAGCGCTAGCGCTTGGCTTGTCGTTGCTGGAGGGAACCACTCCACAGCTGCTCAGCCCAACTGAGGTCATCCCAAGGCAAATCAGAGGAATCAAACGCCGCATGGGCCAGTCCCGATTGGTCCCAGCCTCTCAGCAGATCTGGCCTTGGGCCAGTCGCTCACTCCAATACACCGTGGCACCTTGAGCCTCCAGCTCCAGTCGCCTGTGACGAGCCTGGTTCAGAGGAACGGTTTCCTCCAAGCGAAGGCCGGCTTGCATCCAGCGGATCAGAACCAAAAAGTGCCCTGGTGAGTCTCATGAATCTTAAGCCTTTTGGAAGTCTCGCTTTCCCCGCTTGGGGCGGCTAAGCGTTGGTTTCGCAATCTGTGGACACACAGCGCAAACTTCCTTTACACTCCCCACCAGGCAGGGCTCTCCTGCCCTTCCTTAAACCGTTCCTTCGGGGACATTTCTTTCCGTTCTCATGACCACCACCCTCCAGCAGCGCTCCGGCGCTTCCAGCTGGCAGGCCTTCTGTGAGTGGGTCACCTCCACCAACAACCGTCTGTACGTCGGTTGGTTCGGTGTGCTGATGATCCCCACACTGCTGGCTGCCACCATCTGCTTCGTCATCGCTTTCGTCGCCGCTCCTCCGGTCGACATCGATGGCATCCGTGAGCCCGTCGCTGGCTCCCTGATCTACGGCAACAACATCATCTCTGGTGCTGTTGTTCCTTCCAGCAACGCCATCGGCCTGCACTTCTACCCCATCTGGGAAGCTGCTTCCCTCGATGAGTGGCTGTACAACGGCGGCCCCTTCCAGCTGGTTGTTTTCCACTTCCTCATCGGCATCTACGCCTACATGGGTCGTGAGTGGGAACTCTCCTACCGCCTGGGCATGCGCCCCTGGATCTGCGTTGCCTACAGCGCACCTGTCGCTGCAGCCTCCGCTGTCTTCCTGGTTTACCCCTTCGGTCAGGGTTCTTTCTCTGACGCAATGCCCCTGGGCATCTCTGGCACCTTCAACTACATGTTGGTGTTCCAGGCCGAGCACAACATCCTGATGCACCCCTTCCACATGCTGGGCGTCGCAGGTGTTTTCGGCGGCAGCTTGTTCTCCGCCATGCACGGCTCCCTGGTGACTTCCTCCCTGGTGCGTGAAACCACCGAGAGCGAGTCTCAGAACTACGGCTACAAGTTTGGCCAAGAGGAAGAGACCTACAACATCGTGGCTGCCCACGGTTACTTCGGTCGCCTGATCTTCCAATACGCCTCCTTCAACAACAGCCGTAGCCTTCACTTCTTCCTGGCTGCCTGGCCTGTTGTCGGCATCTGGTTCACCGCCCTCGGCGTGTCAACCATGGCCTTCAACCTGAACGGCTTCAACTTCAACCAGTCCATCCTTGATGGTCAGGGCCGCGTCCTGAACACCTGGGCTGATGTGCTGAACCGTGCCGGCCTCGGCATGGAAGTGATGCACGAGCGCAACGCTCACAACTTCCCCCTCGACCTGGCTGCTGCTGAGTCCACTCCTGTGGCTCTGCAGGCTCCTGCCATCGGTTGATCTGGAATCAACAAACGATTCAGATCAACTGAATCGGAAAGCCCCCTCCTCGGAGGGGGCTTTTTGTTTTAACTTTTGCTACCCAAAAGCGGTGCTAAATAAGAAGAGATATGGATCTAAAACACTTTGAATGTCTCTATTATTAAGACTACAGAATTAATCTATTCTGAAAAAAGGCTCAACTAAAACTGCTCTCAGGTTCCGTGCCGGAGTCTCCAAAACTTTGATTCGAGGTTGAGGCCTACTGGTAAAGCTGTCCTGGGACTACACCATTTCTTCAAAACAAATATGAATGGCGCGGAATTCTTGGTGAAGGCCTTAGAAGCCCATGGTGTCACCCACGTGTTTGGTATTCCCGGCGCCAAAGTCGACAGCGTGTTCACGGCTTTGCTGGATTCACCCATCGAACTGGTGCTCTGCCGGCATGAGCAAAACGCGGCGTTTATGGCCCAGGCCTTTGGACGGCTCACCGGTCGCATTGGCGTGTGCCTTGCCACCTCAGGGCCAGGGGTAACCAACCTGGTCACTGGACTGGCCACCGCCACTACCGAGGGCGACCCCGTGCTGGCGATCGGAGGTGAGGTGCCCCTAGACGATCGCTACAAACACACCCATCAATCATTAGACGCTGTCGCGCTCATGCGACCGGTGACTCGCTTCTCACAATCGGCCCTAAATGCTCACGATCTGCCAGAGGTTTTGGGCAATGCGATTCGGGCTGCAGAGAAAGGGCGTCTCGGGGCCGCATTTTTGGGTTTACCCAAGGATGTCGGCCTCGCCAAGATTGATGCCGACCCTGCTGCGGGCTGGGGTCAACAAGTTCGTCAAGGGCCGAGTCACCCAGAAGATCTGAAAACAGCTGTAGATATTCTCAAAGATTTGCAACGTCCCTTGCTGTTGCTGGGCATGCAGGCCTCTGATCCGTGCATCAGCGAGGCGCTGCAAACTTATGTGCAGCGAAGTGGCATTCCATATTGCGCCACATTCCAGGGCCCGGGATGCTGGGTCGCTCCGGAGCAGTACGTGGGCAGACTTGGACTGTTCCGCAATCAACCTGCCGATGCTCTTCTAGATGCAGCCGACGGGGTGATCTGCATCGGCTTCGACCCGGTCGAATATGACCCGAGCATCTGGAACAGCGATCAACAGCGTCCGATTGTCAATGTAGATGTGCAGCCTGCGGATCAGGACAGGGCTTTTCTGCCCCGGGTGGAACTGATTGGTGATCTCCAGCAAACCCTCATCGCTTTGGCCACGTTGCCCAAGATGAGTGTTTCAGATGACTTCCTACAGCTGGAACAAGCCTACGCATCTGAACTTCAGGCAACAGCCGCAGAAGGCCTCTCTATGGGAGGTGCTGCTCCCGTGCATCCATTGCGATTGGTACACGAAATCAGCATTGTGACAACAGAGGACACAACGCTATGCCTTGATGTGGGCTCCCACTACATCTGGATGAACCGCTATGCACAGGCCGAGCGGGCCCGTCAGGTACTGGTCAGCAATGGACAGCAGACCCTGGGGGTTGCTCTTCCCTGGGCGATTGCAGCTGGCATGGTGAGGCATGGCTCGCCAGTGATCTCCGTGTCGGGCGACGGGGGCTTTCTGTTCACTGCAACCGAACTGGAAACGGCCATGCGCATGGGCAGCCGCTTTGTGCACGTGATCTGGAACAGTAATTCGTACAACATGGTGGAGTTCCAGGAGCAAGCCCACTACGGGAGGGTCTCCGGCATCCACCTGGGTGACTACGACGTGGTCAAATTTGCGGAATCCTTTGGCGCGAAGGGCTATACGATTAATCATGCCGACGAGCTCGGCCCCGTGCTTAGGGATGCCCTGAAGCAACCGGTGCCAGCCTTGATCAACGTGCCGGTGGATTACACCGACAACATTCAGCTGATGCAAAATGTCCATCAAGAATTCATTCATTAAGATTGCGGTGAGGACTCAACAAGCAAGCTGCCACTTGCTTGTTGAGTCCATTCGTATAGTTTGGCAAACTCAAGTTGTCAGCTGAGGCTGAAACCTCCAAGAGTTCAAGTTTCGGTTGAATCAGAAATTACCCTATTACACGAGTTTTTTGAACTAATCAGAGACTTCGTTAGTCAAAGTATAGCTGAACAAAATTTGCGTTCATTTTGTCGAATCGATCTCATCAAATACTTCCTTCGTGGCGAGTAAAGCGTTGGTTGCAGCGGGAAATCCACAATACGCAATCATCTGCGTGATGATTTCAAGAATCTCAGCTCGACTGCTTCCGGTATTAAGGGCCCCTTTGACGTGAACCTTGAGTTCTGGTAAGGCGAATCCTTGAACTGTTAGAGCAGCTACTGTGCAAAGCTCACGCGTTTTGTCGTCCAGGACATCTCTTCGGTAAAGCTCGCCAAAGGGAAACTCAACATTGACTTTGGCAAATTCTGGATAAATATCATGAATTGCGGCAATCCAATCGTCAGCTGCATCTCCAAAGTGAGATCGCATTTCGTTCATGCCGTTTATATACTCAGCGGATGCCATTGGCGCCTAAGATTTATTCCACATTTATAGCAAGATTAGCCAAATAAGCAAGAAGTAGATTGTTTATCCGTTCGTGAATCAACACACATCTGTGCCAAGTCTTTCCCGAAAGAGCAGCAGTTGGTGGCTTGATGTGTTGTTTAGTGCTGAGAATCTTTTACGCCAAATCCCCTTCGCAATTTTTACAATACCCCTTCTAGCGATCTTGCCGAAGAAAAATTTTTTGGGTGTGCCTCAATGAGCTGTGGAGACATCCATCGGCTCATCATTGCCTTGTGCATTCCACCTTTAGGCTTCTTCTCCAAGGTGGGATTGTCTCAGGACTTTTTTTGGATCAGCCTTGTAATCTATCCCTTTGCCGTGAATGGGCTCTATTTTAGGCGTGTGGCCAGCCACTGTGATTAAAGATCTATGTGTCATCCTGTCCCGCAAATAAAACGCTCTTTAGCAGTCTGTCTGTGAACAGACTTCCCTTTCGATAAAGTTTTTTGCTCTATCTTTGGGTTCATCTTCAAGCACTTGCGCCTGAACGAGGCTTGTATCCGCGTCGTTGAAGATTTGCTCGAGGTCAACCTCGATATCCACTTCAGTGCCTTCCACAACGCTCACATTGATGCGTTGCACTTGCATCTGCAGTTCAAGGCCAGGGAAATGCCCTGAAAGTCTGCTGTTGATCGTGTCTTGAATGTTCTGAAGCTACTTGTAACTCGGCAGCTTGGGGTCGAGTGATCGCACCACCACTTGGAAGCTTGGGGCTTGATTTTGTTCCCAGTAGTTGGGCCAGTCGAAGACAACCTTTTCCAGTTCCACGGCGTCGTTGGCGCCAAAGGTCAACGTTTCATTCTTGAGGTAGTAGCGGATCTCGGATTCAATCTGTTTTTGGGCAACCTCCGTATTCAGCTTGAATCGGTATTGGTCATACCTTCCATACAGTTTCTGACCGACAATTACGGCCAAACCCAATGCCAACAGCACGGGTAAGCGTGAGCGTCGTCGGCGCCTGAGTTTGTCGCGGAAGTACGGCTCACGAATCGCCAGCACTGTGATCCCCCCAATCAGAATTCCAAGCAGGTTGGCGGCATAGAGCAGTGCAGGACCCTGGGCACTGCTGATGTCTGGCCCCGAGAGCATCAATCCCATCACGCACACCGGCGGCACCAAGGCCACGGCAATTGCCATGCCAGCCATGGAGCTCACGGCACCGGGGTTGACCTTCGCGTAGGTCGCGATCGCACCTGCCGCCAGGGCGATTCCCAGATCAAACGTGTTGGGCTCTAGTCGGGCGATGATCTGTCCTGGCAAGGCTTCGACCACAAGCACGCCTTGAGTGCGTGCGATGAGGCCCAATCCCATCGACAGGATCAAGGTGATCCCTGCTCCGGCAACAAGGGTGATCAGTGATCGGGACAACAACCTGGCCTGCCCGATCAAAATCGCGAACACCGCCACCCGCAGCGGCAGAATCCATGGCGCCACAACCATGGCACCGATGATCACAGCATTGTTGTCGGCTACTAGACCCAGGCTGGCGATCAGGCTGGCGCCAATCGTCAGAACGATGAACGATTCGTTCAGCCGTTCTTCGCCGTCGTAACTGCGCTGCAGTTCTTCAAGACGATCTTGTTTTTCGAGAAGCGATTGTTGATCAACAACCACGGCTGGCGTTGATTCAGCTGCGTCGCCCCACAATTACTGGAGGTGTGCTGCCATTGCTGCCCGGAAGGGCCGGTACCACCTCCGTTTGCCCATCCCACTTGTCGAGGAACAGCTTGTAGAGCACCTGATCATCAAGACTGCGATTCAGGGTGTCGTAACGCAGGGCTTCCTGTTCAGCGATCTTCACTTCGGTCTGGGCGCGGAGCAGTTGTTGCTCGGCGATCTGTTTCTGTTCAATGGCGGCGCGATATTCCTCGGCGATCTGCAGGCCTGTGAGGTCCAGACCGCGCACTTCCACATAATCAAACTTGTCCAGCTCTTCGGCAACCGTGCGCTCCACCAGGGCGGAGATGTCGTTCCATTCGGTGGCAATGGTGACCAGCTCGTACTGGGAGAAGACCGACTTCAGGGCTTTCAGCAATGACGGCTGAATGATGCGGGGATAGATCTCACGGTCATTGCCGGCGATCGTTCGGTAGATCCGTCCGGCTTCGTTGAGACGAACCGCGTATTTCACAGTTGCGGTGGCTTCAATCACTTGGAGGTCTTTGGTGAGGGTGGCAAATTCCTCCGGTTTGACCTGGGTGCGGACATCAAAGGGATACACCGATTGAACGAAAGGCACCTTGAGATTGAGGCCGGGCAGTCGAGATCCTCCGCTCACCTTGCCCAAGGTGGTGACCACGGCAACCTTGCCGGCTGGAACGATGAACAGAGCCTGCCCCAACAACAGCAGTGCGCTGAGAACGATGGCAACCACGACGGCGAGGCTGTTGGCGGGATCGTTGATCCGTCGTGGGGTCTGCATGATTCGGCTTTATCCTGACTTGATGATGTCGGTTTTGTTCTTACGCCGTTGGCTCAGTGACTGCTTCTCCGCCAAACCGACATCATCAGGATCAGACGGATGTTCAGTTCAACCAGAGCGCTTTGAAAGCGCTTGGGTGGGGATCTCGCATGGTCATCGAGGTCTCGCGGATGAAGGTGATGCAGGCTTTGGATCCGTCAAAGACCTTCTCTTTGATCATCATCTCCATGGCTTGCTGAAGCGTTTTTCCTTCTTTGATGCTGGTGTCGATGATCTTCACCGCTTTGGCGGGCTCACAAGGACCCATCTCCAGAGCTCCTGCCGCAGACGAGAGCAGACTTAGAGCAATCGAGAGAGGCAGCAGTCCGTTGAGGGAACGCATCAGCCGGGATCCTGTGATGGATGCACGGAGCTTATGGTGTGGGTCTGTAGGGATCTGACTCGTTTCTCACGGAGTTGTTGTCTGATCCCACTGGGCTGGGTCAGAACCAAAGAAAGCTCCAGTCCACTCAGATCAATGAACAAAGTTGTGCTCCTTTGGCTCAGCTCCGCTGTGCAGACGCGCTCCTTGGATGCAAAGGCTCTCCAGACAGGTCTGCCTTGTTGAGGAACAAGCCATAAAAAAACCTCCGTTGAACGGAGGATTAGGCCAAGTAATCCCCATCACCTGGCATTCCAATAAGTGTAGTGCTTCTCGTCAAGTTTGCGCAGCAGAGCCACCACATCTGGTGGATTGAATTTCACAAGACATCGCTTGGCGGCGTTTTATCCACAGGAAGGTGGATAACTTTGACGAACTGCGTTGTCGCCGTTTCTTCAAAAGGCCTGCAATCACTGGATCGTTCAGGTAGGTTGTGGATATCCCCATCACCCGGCCGCCCATATATGGCGGCTTTTTTGTGCCCGTGCTGCCAGTGTGGGCCCGTATTCCACAAGCCCTATGACGGTGAATCGGGAGCAGGCCAGGGATGCACTGGCGACACTTCTCGAGGTTTTCGCAGGGCCGAACTACTCGGGTGCGTTGCGCGATGGTGATCTCACCACCCGCCTCGAACGATGCACCGGTTGGGTGAAGGCTGAAGCCTCTGAGGCGGCATCCCTGATCGAGTCATGTGTTCCTCATGGCAAGCCAATGCTTGCCCAGGCGCAGCAACGCCTGGCTGTTCTGGAATCGTTGAAGACCTTGCAAGAGGTTGCCGTCAACCATTTCGGCCCCCTCGAAGATCCCAGCTAAGGGGCGTCAGTCGCGACGCAGCCAGGGCGAGGCATTGCTGAACCAGTCGCCGAGATCATCCTCTGGATGTTCAGGGTCGTCTGGATTGCGTCGCCCCAGATCGAGATTGGCCATTAAGCCGTCGAGCCCTTGTTGCGTGCCTTCCCGTTGAAAACGCTGCGCTCTGCTCACCCACGTGCTGACGCTGCGATCGCGTTCGGCAAATTTTTGAAGGTAGACGCGTTCCTGGAGGGATACGAACTCACCCTGGGCCAGACGGCTGCAGATGTTTTGCAGTTTCAAGCGTGTTGATGTGGTCAGCATGATCGGTTCACCTTTTTCAGGTGATAGGGAGTCGCGACCCTGGCGTCAGTGGCTCAAGGCACCATTTGTTGGACTGGTGCATGGCCTGGTTTTCATATCCTGACGGGATGGAACACGAGGAAGCCCAGAGCCTGAGGCCGATTTCATCGGATTCGCCCTGGTTGGAGCGCTGCGGCACCTTGTTGCGTCCGCAGGGCGACCCTGCAATGTTCGGTCCCGCTGATGCAGATCTGTATTTCGCTGCAGATGGCCTGCCACGCTTCTACGTGATGCGGATCCGCCGCCGGCCTCCCGTGCTCAAGTCGATGACGCGGCACTATCGCGTGAGCCAATGTTTGGGGTCTGCCGATGCACAGCCCTGGTGGCTGGCCATGGCTCCTTCAACGGATTCAGGCTGTCCGCCTGCCGTATCCTCCATCGCTCTGATCAAGTTTCAAGCAGGTGAAGCCTTCAAGCTGCATCCCGGGACGTGGCATGCAGGCCCTTTTGTTCAGGAGCAATCAGCGCTGTTTTTCAACCTTGAATTGAGAACGACCAATGAAGACGACCATAATTCGCTCGCATTGCCGCAGCTTTTGCGGTTGAACTTGATTTAATTGCCTCTCGCTGTTGCGTGATGAACAGCGCAACCGGGCTTGGGTGCCCTATATTTAGTTTGTAGCAACTGCTACAAACGTTCACTTCGCTACACAGCGAAGCGCAGTTCGACTCAGGGCATGGAACGGGGCCTGAGCTTTCTACGAGGAACACTATGAATGCTCTTCAGCTTCTGAAGCAGCGTGAGCTGCGCGTGCAGCTCCGCAACAGCTCCAAAAAGGCCGTAGCTCGCGGATCCGAATCTAGCGACTACACCTCTGCCCATCTCTCTCCCGTCAAGCTGGCGAAAGAGAAGGTTGCTCCAACTCAGTTGAAATACCGAGGCGTGACCTACGAGGCCATGCGTGCCAATTGGCTCTGACCCCTGTTTCATTCAAGGGATGACGCCCCACTTCGGTGGGGCTTTTTGTTTGGATGGACTGATCGTGTGTGCAAGTCGACAGTGGCCTTTGATGTTGCGACCACTGGATCAATGTCGTATCTGGATGTCAGGGATCAATTGCCATCGATTGACCCTGAAAATCTTTCACCGCAGGACGTTCTGACCATTCTTCTGCATCTGTTCCAGCAGCAGCCCGGGTTTGTTGACCGGGGCCATGAGGTCAACAACAAAGAGACAGCTTGGGTGAATGGCTTTCTCTTTCGTCTTCAGAATGACGCCACAGCTGAGCGTCTTTCCATAGAGGAAGTTGGTTCAAGCGTCGACAAAATCTCGGCTTTACGCTGATTACAACAGCTGATCAAGTGATCCCAACGAGTTTCTGTTGATCCTGCACAGAACCCGTGTGCCCCTCGAGCCTTTGTTCAGTTCGAGTCAAGCGCATGTTTGCGGTTCAAGAGCTAACTGTTGAAGGTTGGTCCAACCGTGCCGAGCACGCTTCAAAAGACAACGCGTTCTGGCATGCCCGTGCCCGCAGTGATGCTGATGGGCATACATATCGCCTGATCAGCGAGGAGAACCATGTTGTGTGCCTGCTCACCAGTCGTGGTTCTGAGTGCTGGGAGCTCGACTGATCCGCTGCTCTGGTCGTCCTGTTCAGGCATGATTGGTTGATGAGCGACGACACGCAACAAACCCATCCGCTTTACGCCATCGATCGCGACCAGATCGATGCTGTTTTGGGTCACGAGGGCACGCCAGGTCCGCAGCAGTTGACAACGATTGCTGCATTGTTTTCTCGCTATGCGGATTTTCCTGGCGCTGAAGATATTCGCGATGATCTTCAAAAATGTCTCACGCTATGGGGATTATCGCGCGACGAGTTGAATCTTAAGACGCGGGAAATCTGGGAAAGTGGTTGGCGGCCTGGGCAAGATCCCGTGGCTGAGGGTGTTGGTTCTGGGGCCGATGTTGAAGATGCAGATGCTTGATGCTTGTCTGCATGGCTTTTCCTGAAGTGTTGAACGTGAGCCTGAGATGAGACCAGGCTGTTGCTGTTTCAGGGTGATCAGCCAAAGAGGAAGGCCGCCCTTCCCGGTGGAAAGACGGCCTAACTCGCTCGTTTGTGCATCGTTCAACCCATCACTTCAGCGAAGAAAAGAAAGGGTCGAAGCGTCTGGCTCGAGGCGCCCTGGGGCCATGGGCTCGAGGTGTTGGGTCGTTTTCTCCACTTGCACCTGAGACGGTGCAAGTGGAGCGTCGATTGGCGTGGCGGACCATTGCGTGCCCACTAAAGGACCAACCCAGATCATTGTTGAGACTGTTGGAGCAGGGGCCAGAAAGTCAGTCTGCTTCTTTGGTCTGCTGGGGTGGAGTGTCGTCCGTCATGGGCTCCTCCGATCTCGATGCCCATAGTTTTGTGCCTTCTGGGCACAAAGTCATCAGCATTAAGGCGCATTGCCTCGAGGGCCTGAACGATCGATTGTTGGGATGGCATGCCTTTCAGTCGACTGAAGCGGGCGCTTGATCTTGCGTGGATCCGGGGGCAAGCGATCTCATCAGACCCCGGTCTGGTGGTCGACATCTCTTGAGGCTCGTTCTTCCTCGGTGAGGTACTCCTCGATGAGGGGGGAGCTTTCACCCCGCTGAACGGCGGCGATCTCCCGTTCGATGTTCTGAATGAACAGCTCGTTTCCGTTCCGCTTGGCCACCGCAAGCACCCGTTCGAGGCGTTCCAGTTCCGCCTGCTGCTCGTTATTCATCCCATGGAACATCAGTCACTGCCCACGCTGGCAGGGTTGGATCCATAACGCTGAACAAGCTGGCCCGACGTGCGGCTGATTTCGATGGAGTTTTGATCTGAGGCTGATGTCAAAACCCGCTTAAGCAGCCTCTGATTCCGCCTCCTTAAACAGAACTTTGAGTTGATCGAGCTCAACCATCAGATATTGAATTTCAAGCCAGTCTGTCGACAGGTCAATGGCGGTTTCCAGGCGGTCGATCTGACGCTTGAGAAGCTCCGGCATTCCGCCATCTGGCTGTATGGCTCCCAAGTAACCGCGCTTGACGCTGGATGCAAGACGACTGCCGATGACGATTGAGGGATGGGCCTGCAGCGTTCCATCCCTCCGTGTTCGCCCTCACAGACAAGCTGTCTGGTCTGTGGGAATGTTCGTTGGCTTCAACACCTTCCATGACCTTTTTGATGCACTGGTCGTTCAAGACCGGCTACCACGAAATTGCTGCCAAGAAGTTCCTGTCAACGGGTGCGCCTTTCCCTGAGTGCAAGTCCTGGAAGCGTTGGCATGCCCCTGGCTCGGTTGAAGGCTGGATCCTCGTGGAGGCCGACACCGCCGATGCCTGTTACGAGCATGCCGCCGAGTGGGCCGAGTGCCTTGACTGGGAGGTCACCCCAGTGCTGTCAGATGAGCAGGCTGGCCCCCTGATTGCCAAGGCCTACAGCTGAGCATCTGATGGGAGCGATGCCCCTCAACAATCCGAGGGGCTTCATAACCCGTTTGAACCATTCCAAGACGTTTTCGTTGGAGTGGCTTCTTCGTCGACGCCCCCTGATGGATTCGAACCATCGACCGACTGCTAAGAAGGCAGTAAGTCCTGGTGCCTAAACCCATTGCAGTGACTGGGATTTATGGGGTGGCAGCTGGTCGCTTAGAGCCAGAATTAGAACCAATGTGATTAGCCCTGATCAAGCAGCTCTAGATCCAGCGCGAGCAGCTGCCTGGGCTGCGCTTGCTCATTCAGATTTTTCGATTTTGGCCATTGTCTGCGGCCGATTTCGGCCCGATATTGGAAGCCGCAGCAGGCTTCCGATGCCCTCACCTCAGCCGATCATTCACGCAATGACTGAGGTGAACAAAAAGCTGCAGGTGCATTTTCAGCACCTCTCCAACCCTGAGCTGGATGCTTCGGATCGCGAAACGATCGGCATCCATGCAGCCGAGGGGGTGCGTCGTGGCTTCACCGTGATGGTGCTGCATCAGCGGTTCTTCAACCTGATGCTGGATGAGCTGGAGCAGGAAGCCCTGGCAGTGCAGAGCTGATGGCTGAGCCGATGAAACCCAGGGCTCTGACCTACACCGAAATGATGAACGGCGGCCGCCAGCAGATGGACGAGGCTGAGCACGCCCGCGAGCAACAGCTGAAGCAGCGGGTAGATGCCCTGCAGAAGGACGTTGATCAGCTGGAGAAATCGCTCGAGGGCGGTAGCGAAAGCGCCAGTTCGTAATCGGTAGCTAAAAACATCTGGCTACCCCTGAAGACTAGTGATTGCTCCTCTGTCGTCAGTGCTGGCGAGAATTATGCGGTTTTTCTCATTGCCTAAATCACGTGGTGCTGACTGGCATATGCCGGTCGGCGGCAGCGAGCTTTTCGGGGTTGTCGATATTCGAGCCAATGACCGTTTGCCCAAGTGAGGGCACTAACTCCATTCCGCTGGATAGAGCCGTGTCTTAGTCGCGCTGAGGCCAGGGGTGTCCTCAATGAGCTGCTGTGCGGCCCACATACCCCTGACTACGCGGCAGACACCTTCTTGATCGCAGACCCTGTAGTACTCGAAGCCCTGTGGAGCGGTGGTGAGTTTGGTTGCTCTCATGATCGTTATCCCTGCTAATCCAATAAGTAGGCAGCAGGGCGGGACCTGGCTGAGTAACTCGAGACAGAACGTTAGTCTCGTTACAAATCCTTGGTTGTCTTAACGACTGCGCCAAGAGGTATCAATCCCTTGTTATGCCGTTGCCTTAACAACAAAAGTCATGACAAGGACTGCAATCGCGACAGTGCCACCGAAGTAGGCAACGTTCGTGTGGAGTCCTTTCATTCAGCAATTGCGGATTCAGTGAGTCTGCTGTTTTTCCTCTGGCCGATGGCTAAGGCTTAACGCCTAAATCCGCCCCAAAGAGGAAGGCCGCCCCTTCCAGATGGAAGAGACGGCCTAACTCGCTCGTTTATGCATTGCAGTCGACCTAGTCAGTACGTGTTGCCTTTGGGGATCTCCTTGGCAATGGGCCTGAGAGAGGAAGGTCGAAGCGTCTGGCTTGTGGCAACCCTGGGGCCATTTGGACCAGGTGTGAAGCGGGACTCCTACGGGGCACCTAGACGAACGGTGCAGAGGAGTGTCGACTGATCAGACGCACATCAGTGTCGTCACAGACGAGGCGCTCACGGTTGGGTTGAAAAGTTGGAGCAGGGGCCAGAAAAGTCAGGCTGCTTCTGCGATTTGCTCAGGTGGGGTTCGGCCGTCATGGGCTCCTCCGATCTCGATGCACACACTCTCGGAAGCGGTGGAGCATCAGGCAATCAGCTGTCGTGCTCATTGCCTTCTGGGCCGAATCGGTCGATTTTGGAACCGGCGTGCTGAATGCTGACTGTGTTTCGTCTCAGTGCAGCGGAAAGGCGTTTCGCCCTCACTTCCTTTGCCGTGAAGGTTGCGATTTTTTGGATTGCTCAGTTGATGGTCTGCGTGTTGGATCCGCGTCGGCTGGTGTGCGGTGTCGTAGAGAAGGGGTTCCTGCCCTGCCTGATCAGCTTTGCGGTGATGGATTTTCTGGTGATCCCGTAGCTGAGGTGTCGCTGGGACCGCTAGCCCCGTTGCTCGACCACGTTTGCCTGAATGGTGCGGGGAAGAGTCCTTGCGGCCCTCGATTCCCCTGTTGTCAGGAAGGAGGCCAAGTGGTCCTCGACTCCCAGGTGCAGACCCCTCTTGGCCTGCAGGGTCAAGATGCGCTTGCCATCTAGTCGGTCTAACGAAGCCCCCAGTTTTCTTCAGGGGGCCTTCGCCCCTCAGTCGCCATCGTTATTCGTCTGATTGTCCTTTGAGAAAAACTCTCTAGCGAGGGCTCTGGCGTCCAGTCCAGCCAGCGTTCGTCTTTTGTCAGGCTCTCAAGCCGCACATCCCCCATTCGAGGTATAAGTTCTGCCGAACTACTTCTTCCCGACTTTCTAGTCGACTAGTTCCGTGTCCTTACGGACAAGCCAATCGCTCTCGTCCGCGAACTTTTTATCTATCCGGCGCCGAGTCTCTACAACGTGGCGATGTTGTGCCCACAACTTCACCACGAACTTCGCGAGCCGCTCCTTTCGATCACCAAGCTGCTCAGGCAGCGAAGGATCTTGTTCGGTCACTTCTGGAAAACCGGCGCTCATGGAGATCGATTGGTCGAACTCAACAGATAGCTAGATGTGCCATTGAGAGCCACATCCCAATGAGAAGCCCCCGCCAAAGGCAGGGGCCACAGAACGCGTTTCAGGAGTGTCACCTTGTTTCCACTCCCGTGAGGCGCCTCCTCACAAGATCAAGTTGGCAACGCCACTGGAATTGCGACTACAAAAGTGGACAGCTGCTGACTCGTCCAGGAGGACGCCTTCGATCGTCGGCAGCAGAGAGACGACAACGGCTTGTCGATCAGTCAGGCTCCCATAGCGGCTCTTTCCAGTTGTCTGGCTTGGGCCAAGGGCAAGCCTTCAAGCGGTCTCCCCAGAAGAGGTTGGCGGCTTCCGTAATGATCTGAAGGTTGCCTGGGTGCTCTTGGGCCTCCAAGCTTGAGCGGGAGCATGTGATCGACGTGCAGGTCGCCTGGCATTGCTTCCGCAGCAAGCCTGCTTAAGCGGTGAATCGCTTAAGCCCCTGCTGTGACTTGGGTTTTGGCGACGCCCCCTGATGGATTCGAACCATCGACCGACTGCTTAGAAGGCAAAAAAAATCTCAGTTGGCTTTTGACTTTTTCAAGCTATGACTGGGATCGTGGCTTTCAACGATGTGCAATGCCGTCAATGAAACCCGCGAAACTGGCCCCGTTTTGAGGGCTGGGGCCAGTTTGATGACGCCAAATCCGATCGACCGAATGCTTGGGTGGCAGTAGAGCCTTCACTCGTTTTCGCTTGTTGGCGTAGCGAGGTTTTTGCTGGCCTGATCCCTGCAGGCAGTTTTTGGCCTTTGGTCCGAGGATGATGACCATAGATATTTATGCTCCCTGGTCGATTGCTGCTGGTCCCTTAGTTTCAGCTGGTACTCAGATCTGTCGGCCCTCTTTCGATCGCGCAAGGCCCTGAGCCTGCAGCTGTCGAGAACGCCATTTCATGACTGACCGCACTTACAGCATTTCCGCTGCACTGCGCGAAGCGCAGCTGCAGCGCATCGAAGCCTCCCTGGCCTGCAAGCCAGCACCCATCCCTCAGGCGACAACACGCCTCGTCAAAGACAAGGACGCAAAGACAAGCGACTAATAGCAACTGTACCCACGCATTCCTTGATCAGATCGGCATATTTATGGACATCCGCCACACGCCGGTGTCCTTAATAGTCCTGCCGTGGAGTTACTGGTCTCGATCCTGCTTGGGGTTGCCCTGGCTTGGCTGATCACCCGGATGATCATCTTCCTTAGTGATAGTGCCCGCTGCTTAGGCCGTGCCTCGAAGGATTAACGCAGTCTCGGCGGCAGCTCTAAGGCATCAAGACGCTCCAGGATCATCGCCTTCATGATCCGGTCGCTATGGACCTGCAGATGAGTGCCGAAGAGCCGCAAAAGCAGTGCGGCCAGGTCTGGATCTGATGTTTCCCAGGCGTCCTGCCATGGCCCAGAGAGGGCTTCAAGATCGGCGAACGCCTGCTGACAGCTCAGCTCAACGCTGATGGGCATCCCTTGGTTGGTGGGGGGCTCTTCAGATGCTGGGGATGATTTGAGCTTCAGGACAGGGAAGGATTCCTAAAGAGGTTCAGGCGAGCTTATGTAATCAGTTGCCTAAGAGATTCAGAGCCTGGGAATTCGCCACAAATATCCCTCAACTGAGGGATGTGGGGTGACGGGTATCCCTGTGACTGTGAACGCAGAGAAAACAAGACCAATCACGTGACTGATTAATGACGAATTCAGATTTCGCCTACGTCGCTCTGCCGTCTCATTCCAATGAGGCCTGGCTTGAGCCTCAACAAAACCTCATCCCAGCTGAACCACAAAAAGATCTACTGGGCCAACTACTCCGTGCTGCCGTCAGCCCTTTCGCTCACGTCGCCGTTCTCTTCATCGTCCTCACCGGCATTGACCAATGACCAGCATCAAAGAAGCCCAATTCCCCGCAACTCCTTCTTCAGGCGAACTCCGCAAAAAATACGGAGAGCTTCGTGAAGCTGCGCAGTTCCTCAGCCGCAGCCGGGGTCAGTACAAAGGCCAAGTGACACGCCTCACCACCCGCATCACCGAGATGGAGTGTGAGCTGCGTCAGTTCGCATCAGCTGCTGAGATGACTCTCCGTCAAAAAGCAGAACTCGACAACCTGCTTCTCAATACCACGACGTCTTTGAAGGCTTTGAGATCGCCGGTGATGAGCTGGAGGACGCATGGAACAACTATCAGGGACGCGTCTGGCGTGGCAATGCCATCGGTCAGTTGCTCGAGTCCGTGACCCGCTTCATCCATCAGTGGCTTGCAGCCAAAAAAGCCAAGCGTGAACTGGAGGGAACCAATGAATCTGCGTAGCGTCATCGAGCGTTCTGTTGAAGCAGATCGCACCCTTGCTCGGCTTGTTGGTCAGCACATTGACGACAGCGCAAAAGGGCTTCGTGAGCTGAAAGACATCAGCACCAAAGAAGAAGCCGCTGAGACCTATCAGCTGGTTGGCACTGCTTTAGGGCCTGCCTCTTTTGACGAGCTGAACGCACTCACTGACAAGCGCCTGCGGCAAATGCTTACGGCCCAGAAAATCCCTGGCCGTGGTGCCAAGGGCATGAAGAAAGCTGACCGCATCCAGCTGTTACTGGATCACAAGGCGCCAATGCTCCCGAGCTACGAACAGCTCCTTCGCTTCTGGTACGACCAAAGCGCGCCTCAGATCATCACTGCTCGCTAAACCCAACCAAGGAACAACCAATCAAAATCATCACCGCAATCACCCCCGCAACTCTTGCTGTTGCAGCACCTGCTCAAGCCCAATGGGAAACATTCGACGGCCTATGCGGTAGCTCACGCACCAAGTGCCAAGTCAAATTTGACGGCGAGAAGATGACCATGCCTGGTGTCGTCATCTACGCCGAAGACGTTGTCGCCTGGAACATGTCCGACAACACGATACAACGCAGTTACCACGGCTGGTTTGGCGCCAAGAGCTTTTATAGCCCTAACGAAGACCAGCGCTTCTTCATCAAGTACATGGGCGACGACGGCACTCGCCAATTGGTCCAAGTTGCTTTCCTAAATCACAAGCCCGCTCGAAGCTTCATCAACATGATGGGCCTCTGGTCTGGTCTGGAATCTGAGAACCTCAGAACCACTATCACTGCAGACAAGCGAACAGCTGTAAAAGACCCAGGCACTGTCAAACCCTTTGAAGACGTAACCACCAGCCCTAACGCTCAAAACAAGGGTGCTCACAACCTTGGGCAGGGAAGCGTGCCTGCAAAGCGCTACCGCAAAACACCAAAGCCCCAGCTCAAAGCCTGCTGGTCTGTACATCTCGAAGCCAACCCTTCAATGAAGGTCTGGGCTGACTCCAACCCAGAAGCAGCTGAGAAGGTGAAGTCCAAGAAATACGACGACTGCTGATCACTACCCATAAACACAACCAACGGCAGCCAGAACTCCCGCTGGGTCATCTCACTGCTCAATCGCACATGCGCGCCAAGGTTGATTTGTATGGCGTTCACCAAACCTGTCCCAAGCGGCTTTGGGAACTGCCCATCTTCCACTTGGTTCGATACCACTGCACCCAATACCGAACCGCATCGAGCGAGTGGTTGGCGCAGCCATCGGCAATCCGCTCCACATCACGCGGGTGGCGGGGCAGCGTCGGCCAGGTCGCCATCAATCCCTCGCACGCCCGGGTCCACAACAGCCATGGCGTCTCCGCATCGCACCCAGCGGCATGAAGCATCGTCCGCACCAAGGCCAATCCATTGGCCTCACGGGCGTTCATCTTCCCGGCGCGGCGCAGGGGGCAGCCCGCAGCTTTGAAGTCACCAGCTGTTGAACCGCGAGCACTGCCGGTGGCGTTGAACACGGCATCGTCCGCAATCACCTTCGTGGTGCCCGGCCGCAGGTTCCAACGGGCCAGCCACTCGATGATTCCCGTCGCCTGCTCGGCGTTGCTCAGGTATTGCCCACGGCTCCAGTCCCGTTGCCCACCAACAGTGCTGGCCGCCACATAGAACTCATCCAACAACCAGATCGAACCCCTGGGGGTGCCGGCTGGTTCCGGTAGGCAGAGATACGCCACGGTCGGGGCGCCATCGCCACAAACGCCCGCTTCAGCTCCTCCGGTGGCACCCCACCAGGCCGCACATCCCGCAGGCTGCGGCGCATCCCGTAACTGCTCCCGAAGAACGCTCCAGCGATGTCGACATCGAGGCGGCCATGGAGCCAGGCATCGAGCAACGCCGAGTCATCGGCGCACGCAACCTTGATGTTCCGGATGTATTGATCCAGATCCAGGTGCTGGTTACTGGCCGCCGTGAAGCTGGCGAAGATGCAGTGCTTGCCCAGATCCTCTAAGAACCGGGAGGCCTTCCCCGCCTCCGGATAGCCAGCGGGGATTCCATACCGGGCTTGCAGCACCGGGTGAAACGGACCCCCGGGGTTGCCCAGCAGGATCGTTCTTGTCGGGACCCCAGCCGGACCCCTCAACGTCGCCGCTGATGAGTCAATGAACCCGGCGTCGAAGTGGTTTCCCACCTCATCGTGGATGGCACAAATGAAGCTCCGGCCCTGCAGCCTCGCCAGCGCTCGCACCTGCTCTGCCGGCCCCGCGCCGGTATACGCCAACTCCACCCGCCCGAACGGCATTTCCTTCCCGCCAACCCGGAAGGTCATGTCGCTGCCGGAATACGTCTTCCCCGGGAACGCCACCGGGAGATAACGCCACAGCAATCACTGCAGTTCAGTCAGGCCTGATACGTCGTTCTGGTGATCAGACAGGAATAACGCTCCTTCCAATGTGCAGCGTCCCGCGCCACCAGCATCACGATCTCCCAGCTCTTACCCGTGCCCCTGGCCGAGATGACGCACAGGTCATCCCCGAACGGGGCGTCGAGCATCAGCTGCTGCGTCAGCGTCGGATCCTTGATTTCAGGCCCTGCGGCTGTTGCTGGGGCTTGCGTCGGTGTTACTGCCATGCACCAGTCTGGCCAGCGCAAATTGCAGCTTTATGGCAACAAAAAACCCCGCCTTGCGACGGGATAAAGCATATTGCGCATCTATAGCCTTCTCAATGTTGACTTAGATACGCAAACTCAATGTCAAAAATTGTGGCGGAAGGATCCCTTTGGAGTAGAGACGTCTGCTTTCGCTGAAGAGAACTTGGGAAGAGCTAACCTTGGGAATCCAATCGAGGGAATTTCAAAATTAAATTCTTCTGATATTGACTTCACAGCCTCAAAAATAATGAAACCTGCGACACCGACCATCACAACTGCAAACAAAATGGTGTTGAGTTCCATGAGAAAATTGCCGAGGAAGCTATTAAAGCCTCAACAATCCGAAACAGAGAGCGTGTAAAGCTTAGCAACTGATTACAAAATTAAATAGGTATTTACGCTTATTCGCTTTTTGCTTGCCTGGGACGCGAAGACCCCGATTTGCGACGGGGTGATTTAGCTTATTTCAAATAAAATTACATACATCAGCTACAATCCTAGATTCAAAAATGTTATTTGGCTCCCTCCATTCACCCCATTTCATTTCGTCGTCGGTAGAGTTAAAAACTCTGCCCTCGCATACAACTGCCACATGCAGTTTTTGTTTTTGATCCCTTTCGGCTGGAATTACGATTGACTGGCCCATCTTTCTTGCCCGCGTGAAATCAAGAGTTAGCGCTCCATATCCCCGCACCTCCGCTTCTGCAGTAAAAGCAAGCAGGAGACTCGCTGCGACGAATAGAAAGCGTTTCATGGAGCCGATTTATTGAATCTATGTATATTGCAAAGCATTTGTATTGGTTGATGCAATTGCTACCGATATTCAATAGCTAAAAATGAATTGCTCGCGTTGATTTGCACTTGGGAGCGGCGAGGTCACCTAGCGAAAGGGTGGCTTCGCTTGCCTAGAAAAAAGCCCTCGAACAACGAAACCTGGCCGAGGGCTTCCCCCAACTAAGGCAAAATTATGGCAAATGACACAGGGGAGTTGAGGGTCTTATGCAAGCCAACGAGTGATCACGGTGCCTTCATAGACGTGACCCGAAGCTTCAACAATTGGCTTGGTCTCTGGGTTCGTGAAGATGTTGTAGAGGACGTCCTCGGGTCCTTGAAACATTACTGTCGCTCTTTGGGGGTCGTCCTTGCAGACGCCAATAAAGAAGGTCTTGACCCCCATCTCGCCAAACATCGCTTGCTGCTCAGGAGCATTCATATGTGCGCGATATTCCTCAAACGTGTTGCTGAGCTTGAAGTCCAGAACAGTTGTCTCAGTCATGGTTTGAGTGGTTCTAGTTCGCAATAGAACTGTTTTAACCAGCTTCAGGTGCCCAGCCCACTTCCTTCTTCCAGGTGGGGGCCCAGAGCTTGCAGCGCTTCTTTAATGCTGCCCCTGCTGCAGCTGCTTCTGCCTGAGGTTGCAACCCAACATCGTGTGGCAATTCTGACAGTTGTCAGGGAGAAGGAGGCAGCCCTAAGCCTCCCCTCCGCTACGGCAAGAAAGACCCCTGGTGCAGCTCTCAACTCCAGAGGCTGAGCTCTCCTCGCCGACTCCAAGTTGATGCACCTGTGTGACCAAGCTGCGATCGGCAGGCACGGGGTTCATGACCAGGTCCAACTCGCAGGCCAACCCGCCTCAGTAGCAAGTGATGCGTCAGGCCATTGGTACCAGGGTCACGATTGCACCGCTCGCAGTTGATTTGCAGCCTCTGAGAGCGGCGTCGTCACCTCTGTGCAGGGGGTGGCTTCGCTTGGCTAATCGCAGACAGGGTGATCCGGCCAGCCGTCGGAACAGATCACCCGAGCCGTAGTCCGCCCCACATCTGGCCGACTCGTCTCATCTCCACCGATAGCCAAGAGAGAGAACTGGGTCATCCCGCTTCAGGAGCCCAGCCCACTTCCTTTTGCCAGGTGGGTCTTTTTCTATCTGCCGTGAGTGTTCCCCGCTCGCCAGACTTCGCTCCATGGCGAATAAGGACCGCAGCTTTCACGAAGCGCCAGAAAAGCCCGGTGGTGAGGGTCGGCTCTACTCCGAACAGCATCAGAAGCTCTGTCACTTCAAACTCTCCATGGCCACGGTCCACGCGCAGTGGGTAGAGGTCCGCACCTTCAGCTGGATCCCGCCACGCTCACCCGTCCCGATGACCCAGCGGCGGTTGCTGCGGCACAACGCGATTAAGGCTTGGCAGACGATGCAGAAGACGGGCTGGAGGCGCTGCCCGCCGCCTGTGCGTTAACTCGCGCATACCAGGGATTGAATGGAGGTTTCGACCTCCGACTTCAAGGGCTCAACCCACCCTCGCTAGATGAAAGGCGGTTGAGTAAGGGAACGAAAACCCCGTCTCCATAACACTTAGCTCTTGTTCTGCCGAGTAAAGAGTTCTTGTGATGCGGCAGTTGTTTTCACCGTCGCAAACAATGAATTGGCCGTCCTCGGTCTTTTGGATCGAGGCGCCGTGAGGTGTCTCAACGATGAGGTTTGATTTCGCCATGGATGAAGCCTCGACATACATGTGATGGCTCAGCTCAGCTCGTTCTGACGTATCCAAGAGCACCGACTTTGCAAACAGCAATGATGCCCGCTGTCTTAAGGGGTAAGACACGCTGGAGGCGCTGCCCACTTCCTATCAGGTGAGCAGACACCTGCCTAAATCCATGGAACACTCAGCCATCGCTTGAGATCAGATGGCCAGCTTTGATAAGTCCACACCGTTCATGTTGCTGGCGCGAATCCACGTCAAGCCAGGTTGTGTTGACCAGTACCTCGAGCTCGCCCGCGTCACCGACGAGGCCGTTCAGACATCTGAGCCAGGAATGATTCACCACACCTTTGATCAGGATCCAGAAGATCCCCAGGCATTCGTGTGGTCAGAGGTCTACGCCAACGATGAGGCGTTCAGTGCCCATGTTTCTAACCCTCCAGTTCAGGAGTATCTGCAAAAGCATGTGGAGCTTGGAGATGGGTTCAGCGTTGAGGTCTACGGCACGATTGGTGATGAATGCCGCCAGTTAATGGAGTCGTTTGGACTTCCGCTCAAGATCTTTGAAACCAAGCTCGGCTACAGCAGGGTTTAAGAGTGCTGGCTCCGATGCCGGCCACCCGTGCGGTGATTAGCGAATAACCATCTTCTGAACAGGGCAGTGTTCATTCGCCATCTGTCGTAAGACCGCAGCGACTCCATGAGCGTTGCGGAATGCTTGGTAGACAGCCAATTGAGTGTTCAGGTCTTGGCAGCTCTTGCTTTTGTGATCCATTTGGTCAGTTCAGAGAACTGACTTAACGCTGGCCTTGGTTCGCGGCAATTGAAGTGTGATCTGGCACCAATTGTTGACTACTGCTGTCGCTGCATTTCTCTCCTTGTGTGCAATCCCTGGCCAGAGTTGCGCAGCGACCGCCAGGAGGGCTATCAAGTACGTGTAGCGACCGCTACCAAACGTTCACCTCGCTTCTGTGGGGCGCAGCTCAATCCAAGCCATGGAACGGGGGCTTGGACTCTGCAGGAGCTGTGATGACCACGTTGTATTGGAACGGTTCAGCATTTGCACCAGTGAATAAGACCGCCGCCAAAAAAGAGGCCGCCTTATTGCGTCTGGAAGCAGCTTTCATGGGTGCCGATGCCATTCCCTCACAGAAGCATCGAGGGTTGATGTATCTCCGCCAAAACGGATTCGCAGCAACCCGCTGAACATCCCAGCGCTCTTTTTGGCACCGGTGGTTCGTCGGTGGGAGTCATTAGCTGACCTCCTGCAGCCGCATCCGTCGGTTCTGCTCCTGCACCCGGCGCCGATGACCCAGCGACGGATGCTTCGCCACAACGCCATCGAGGCCTGGGGAACGATGCAGAAGACCGGCTGGGTTAGGTGCCGGCCACCGGTGCGGTGATCAGGCAGCGCCCTGATTGGCCTCAAATTGCTTACTAAGCAGCGCCTCATTGATTGACTGACCCCAGGGGGTCTGCTGGGCATGAAAAAGGCCCCTGCGAGAGGAGCTTGTCTTCTTTGGGATGCCAGTGCTGAACAGGCTTTTAGTGGTGACGCCCCCTGATGGATTCGAACCATCGACCGACTGCTAAGAAGGCAGTCGCTCGCTGCTTTGCAGCAGGTGATCTCAGCCAATTTTTCGTGTCTGCACGGAAGATTGATCTCAGCCCTGCTCGTTGTTTCCAGTAGTTGCACGAAGCCGCCATTCTGCACTAATACAGATGTACTGACAAGAGGAGTATGCCGGTTGATCATGCAAGCGCCGTTGCAGCGCCTTGGCGACCGAGAGATAAGACTTGCCGAAGCGACGGCCGCAGGTGGCGATCCTGGACGTCGCCGGATCGGCGAACACCGCGCTTGCCTTCGGCTTCAACGTCAGATGAAGTTGACTCATTACACATCCGTGCCCGAGCTATGAGGTCCATTGCTGTTCTTACAGCTGCGGTGCTTGCAACTGTTGTTAGTCCCGCCAACGCCGAGAAGTTGAAGCTCCGCTGCGAAAGCCCTCTAGTCCCGTCCGCCAGTTCGACTTTGTATATCGATGAAGTGAATGGTCAAATCACCCAAATTTGGGATTCCACCGGTTACGAGGAAACCAGCCCGGCCACATTTAAAGAAGGGGTCTGGAGATGGTTGGGCTGGAGAACCCGAGAGTCCCACGGGGTTACCGACATCAGCCTTGATCGTCGAACGGGAGAAATTTTCGGTACAACACCCTCGGGGAAGCTCTTGCCACTCGGGCCGTTTTGTCGTTGACATAACGATCCTTCCGTCAACCGACCCGCTTCAGCAGAACCCTGCTCAGCAGAACTGCGCCCACGGCTGTGATCGTCACCGACACGGAAGTTGCCTGGCGCATGGCGGATGTGATTTGGGTCGATGGCGGTGCCAGAAACCCGAAGGTTCCAATTTTGTTCCAGGTGGCTGATGTCGACACCGGCGTCATCAACTGGATCAACGCAGACCTCGTGACTCACATCGTCCCCAGGGTTTGAAGCAGGCGCGCTCTTCTTTTTGCTTGCCTTTGAATCAAGCGCGTGGCTAGTTTGTGGCAGTGAGGAAAAACCTTGCGGGTTGGAAACAAGGACACAACCCCGCGAGTTTTCGAAACCTCTGCCTTTGGCGGGGGTTTCTTTTTGACCTCAGTTATCCACAGGGTCGTGGATCCATACCGTGTCTTTGGATCGCAACAGCTGCTCGGAGCACTACCCCTAGCGCTTCAGAGCACAAAAAAACCCGTGTGACTCGCACAACGGGCCGGGTGATGGGGGAAACCTAAATATGGCCCAGCTACTACGTGCTGACCAGCCCCACATATGGTGTCACCCAAGAGTCTCACTACACAATTCAATAAAACGTTCCTTGTGGCACAAATAAGTCCAATGAGGCTAGATTTGTCTTGTCCGGTTGGGTGATGGGGATCAGCCATAAGGATTTTGACCTCGGAGATGTCTCCGGGGTTTCTTTTTGGCAACTCAGTTGCTGATGTCGGACACGTTGGGGGTTCTAGGCGAACAACGCTTTGATATCTGACTCTGCTCTAAAACAGGCAGCACCCTCCAGGGCCTAACGGCTCCTGAGGGAGGGAGGCTACTGAGGCCGCGAGAAGAACTCTGTCCTTCCCGAGCGATGCGGCATCGGTGAACATACGTTCGCCGTGTTACGTAGTTTCCCTACGAACACACCAAGTGTCTTCAGAATTCCGTTGCACAGAACGGTGTCTCCCGCGATCGCTCACGCAGGAGACAGGGGTTCTGCCAACACTCGGATCGCTCTTCCGAGGTCGTCGCGTGTGGAAGAACTCCCCATTTCCGCGCACAGCAAATATGGGGGTAACCAGCGTGTTCTGCAACACCTCTTTTGGTCATTTTTTGATTCCAAAAAAATCACCCGTGAAGACCTGTGTACTTGGTGTGCCACGACACCGACAGAAGTCTCCTATCCGCCAGATCGCTGCATGTGACTGACTTCTTACAAGTTCGGATGATGTGGGTCATCGGCTATAGCGAACCGTCAAACGTCGATCATGTTGAGCGTTCCACCAAAGGCTCATCAGTCGGAATCACGACCGATGGCAGCAACCGCTCCCGTTCCAGCCGTAGGTAGCGCTTCCGCTTGGCTCGTTCGAGAGACGATGGGGACAAAGGGCTAACCAGCGTCATCTTGAGTTAGAAACGTCGATCTCCCTGATGCCATCCCTAGAGCTGTATGGATGCTGGCGCTCCAGCGCCTCCCAACGTCTGCAGATTGGTTTGCGACTGAAAAAGCTGCCATTCAGTTACACCCCTGTCTCCTTGGATCGAGGCGAGCAACATCGCGATTGGTACCGGACCATCAATCCCCGAGCTGAGCTGCCAACCCTGGTGGTTGATGGCGAGCCTTGGGTTCAAACACTGGCGATCCTCGAGACGCTGGAAGAGACCTTCCCCGAACAGGGGCACTCCCTGCTGCCGAACACGCATCGCGAACGACGAATCTGCCGTGCGATTGCTGAACAAATCAACAGTTCAATGCAACCACTGCTTCTCCCGGCACGTTTGCGCAAACCCATCATCGAGGCGGGTGGTCAAACGGCTGCCGCGCCACTGGAGCCTGCCCTCCATGCGGGCATTCGACAGCATCAGCTCAATGCACTCAACTCCCTCAACACCTGGCTGGCGTCGTTGCCTGGACCCTTTTGCCTCGATTCCTCACCAACAATGGCCGACGCCTGCGTGGTCCCTCAGCTCGACGCGGTGATGCGCCTGGGGCTGGATCTCAGCCCGTTTGAGCGGCTTGTAGCCCTGCATAGGCATTGTCAAAGCTTGGAAGCTTTCGCAATGGCAGCACCGGATCAGCAACCTGATGCACCGAACCGTTTGAGCGGCTGAGCAAAGGGGCTCCCACGCTAAAGATCAGAAAGCTCCTCGAGATAGCCTGCCAGCAGAGGATGCGTCTCTATACCTGCCCACTGCTCCCGAGCGGCCGTCGCCACCAACGCCTCGGCTCGAGGAGACAGATGCTGACGCCAATTGTCTGTGGTTCCCGCTCGAAAATACAGCTTGGGATTGAGATGAAAACTGCCTGGATTCTCCGTAATGCCTTGTTTCATGGCCTGAAACTCTGTTCCAGCGGCAATTGCTGCAGCCCGCTCTGGTTCCAAAGTCGCTGAGGGGAAAAGGAACTGCTGAAGCTGCTCAACGGTTTCAGCTTTGCGCTCCACCATGTCCTCATAACGAAGCGCACAGATCTGGGATGCCTGCAGTCGGGGTTCGGGTGTTAACCAACCGCGGATATGACGGAAATAACTACCGAAGTAGAGATCTCCCTGCACAAACAGCTCAGCGAAACGATCCAGTTCGAGTTCGGGATCCACTTGCAGAAGTGGGTGGCGCACCCAGAAAAAGTACTGGGAAACCAGCGCGGCTCGCGGATCGCGAATGGCCACAACGAAACGCGTTTGAGGATGAATGCGTCGGCATGGCAAATCGTCAACGGCGCAATGCAGATACCAAAGCCGTGGGCAATCCGAGGTGGCTGCCTGGAACCGTTGCCAATCGCCGGGGGTCTCTTGGGACAACAGAACCTCAGGCCAGGGCATCGCTCCGTGACCGATATCACCATCCACCATCGGATGTCTGCCGGGCAGCTCAACATTGGCTCGCACCAGTTCCACCAGAAATTTTTTCGCCAGATGGGTACCAACTTTCTGATGGGTCGCTAAAAACACGTCATTCGGCTGAGTGTCCCAAGTCTTTGTGAGGTGCTCGGTAGCTCGATAGTCGATGAATGGTGGATAGCAACGACCATTCCAGCGGTGATGCAAGAAGCCTTCTTCATGGGCCAGAAGTGCTGGTTCAAAGGTGCGGAAGCTGTGGCCAGGACGCAGCGCCTCGAGGCGATCACGCAGCACTTCGATGGTGTGATCAAGCTTGAGCGATCGCTGCTGCAGTGCCCGACTTGCGTACATGACCTGCACCGATGGCTGGATTGCATTGGCCACCGCTTCCAGTTGGGTTTGGTCAGCAGCAGAAAAGGGCTTTCCATCGATGCGGTTCAAGACTTGAAGCGCTCCGACAACCTCCAACGCATCTCCGTTGATAGGCACAGTGATCGCGGTGGACACCTTGTAAGAAAGAGCTTCACCAACTTTTTGGTGTGCTCCCTCCAAAATCTCCAGCCCTGAGCGGTTGACACAGCTGCCGGTGCTTACGCACTCACCCACCATCGAACCCTCAACGTCAGCACAGATCTGTCGTTGCACAACCTTCGTGCCGGCCTCTAGCCAAAGCTCATCAGCATCGGGATCGAGCACAAACACTCCGCACCGCTCAGCCCGCAACAAATCTGGCAACGTCACGACCAGCAGCTGGAACAGATCGTTGTTCCGCAAAGCATCCCATCGCTGTGCCAGTTCCTGACGCCGGACTACAACACGCTGCATACGTTGGTCGAGCGATTGCATGGAACGGAGTCGGCGGAACCTCATTATTGGCATCTTATTGATGGCTGCTTAATCGCGAGGCAACGGCCCAATTTTCTTCAAGCATTGGGTTTCTGTTGAGTAGCAATAACCATGGTAAGTACTCTGGAAAATTACTCTTGGACCGAACATTTACTCTCCTAGCCGTGGAGGGAATTCATCGCCTCAAAGGCTTGATTAACTTGGACCAATATAATAGTAAAAAATAAAATTTCGGCGTCCCCGAGGCTTTGGTTTCTCTTGTCGCTCTCTATGATACAAGGATAAGTAAGTTCACCAAGGAAGGGAATAGCACTCAGCAGCTTGTTTTGGATCAATCTCAGCTACTGCAACCTGCAGCATGTCAGCCACCTTCCCAGACTTCTCGAATGGGTTAGCTGGAGCAATCTTGCTGGCATCAATTCCCGCCACCTGACAGGCTTTTGCCAATAACTCAATTTCAGTTTTGGTCATCCTTTTTGCGGGCTTCAATGTCCCTGATAGACCCTTCAATTTTAGTTGGCGCTAAACAACAACTTCCCAGCAAAAACCCCGCCATTGCTGACGGGGTGAATGTTTTGTCGGGAGATGGATAGCGACAACAACGCCCCTTGCTTTTCCCTTGCGGGTCTTGTATGGCTTTCAGCGCAGATAGCGAAGATGCTCAAATACAACCATTCGATGGGATTAAAAAAACCTATATTTTAATCACTACTAAAACAAAATACATTAATTTAAAAAATGTACGAATGAAGTCTCATGCATCACAAAGGCTTTGCTGTATTCGCTCTAAGTCTCATTGTTGCGTCATCAGCACTTGACGTAAACGCACACAAGAAGACGTCTTCAGCATCTTGCCCTGATCCAGGCATCACGAATTTGTCAAGCACCTCAAACAAGGTTAGTGTCGACAAATCCAATTATGCAAAAGCAGAAACAACGGATGTTTTAAAAGATTACATAAAGAAAATATCAAAGGGCACATGCACTACAGGGGTGGGAGTGTTCATGCATCAGAGATCTGCTATGGATCCTGCAGATAGGACAATATTAAGACCCAATTTTGACACTCTTTATTCATTTGCAGTGCTAGACCTTAAAAATCCTGCAACAATTAATTTACCCGAAATCACTCGATACCAAATACTAGAAATTGTTACTGGTGAGCACTGGATACCCCTTGTTAGTGACAAGCCTGGCACTTATCAGATAACCCAAGAGCTGACAGGAAGTAGATATGCTTTCGCGATGGTAAGAACACAGGTCAACATGCAGGATGAAAACGATCTCAAAAATGCTAGAGAAGCTCAAGATAAATTAGAACTAGTTCAGGCTTCTCAAGGAGTTTATGAGCAAGACAAAGAATTCAATAGGAGTGAAATACTGTCACTTCGAGCTGAATATAATCAAAGAAGACAGCCCGAGGGCATAACATCCGAAATGATTTTTGGAAAGGAAGGAGAAATTAGCCCTGAAATGCGGAACTTTGGAGTCGCTATTGGCTGGGGGGGACTTCCAAAGCAAGGGGCCGTATATCCAATGCCAAAACTTACAGAATCGACCGATCCACAAAGGCTAATCATGAAAAATGTGCCTATGGAGAAAGGTTCTTTTTGGTCCGTCACCGTTTATGATGAAAACGGTTTTTCTACGGGTAAGTATTACAATATTAACAGCGCATTTGCGAAGGAAAGCAACCCCGGCGAATACATAATCAATCTTGGCGGATCCGAAAATGAAGATAATTTCTTGAATATATTCCCAGGGTGGAATGCCGTAATCCGAATCTATTCACCTACTAAAGACTATTTCAATGGTTCTTGGGAAGTCCCTCAGTATGAGCCTAAAAATCAATAATCACTGCTTCTTTGTTGACTAGTCATATCCGCTAAGCGCAAGCTTCGTTCCAGCTGGGAATCAACTCCCCCAACTGAGTGATTTATTCAGCGGGGTTCATCCCCCATCTGGGTAGGGGGGCTCAGGACAGCGGTGCCCAAAACTCACATTCATCAGTTCCAGTCCGCCGCACTCGATCAATACTCTTCGCCTTCAGCTGATTCCATACATGCACCCGATCAGTTAGCTCCACTGTCTTCAACCGCGTCGTCAGCACCGTAGTAATTGGCTGCCTCCCAAATATCCCGTGTTTGCTCTCCAGCTGCACCCGCACCTTGCACCATTCACCATCAACACTCGTCACCTCACCATCAAGTTGGATCTGACAGCCATCCACATCGCTGACCTTCAATAGCTGGGCGCTGTCTCCGCAACTGAGGAGGACACAATCACCAGCAACAATTCCCTCCTTAACAACAACATCCATCACCACACCCTCGGACCACGACCAACTGAATAAGGCTTCTGGCAGTAATTAACGGCGTATCGCCAGGTATCAATGCTGTGGGTGATCGCTGTGGGATCCAGCAGCTCCCTTTTCTTCGTGTCCCTCGCCAATAGCGGCGTTAACTCCCAGAACGCTCTGCAGCGCCTACTCGCCTTCAGCCACGGCTGACTTTCGTCCCGATCAGTCGCCCACAACATCGTTCGCAACCGCGCCAGACCCGCCTCTTCTGTCATCTGCGCCTTGCCCGCTCGCTTAAACGGAATGCCCCCCTTCCGAAACTCATCCCCGATGGTCATCGCGTGACCAGTCCGGTTCCAGCAGGTCATCCATGATCCAGCCCAAGTCCTGTGGCTCCAGCCCCCAACGGCTGATCCACTCCTGCAAAATCTGCGCCTGCTGCAGGTTGCTAGCCTCTAACCCTGCATTCCAGTCCGGTTCACCAGCCCTGGTCGCCTTCGCCAAATCGCACTCATCAATCGCGAACGGGCTGCCCCTTGGCAACAGCGGGTGATTGGTGATGAACAACGTGGCGCAGCTTGGTGCCGCAATGCCCCAGTCGAAGCTCACCAGCAGTCGTGACCCAGTAGGGATCTCAGGCCGATCACCGCCATTCAGCTCCAGCAGGTTGCGCCGGCTAGACATCGCATCACCGAAGAACGATCCGGTTACATCACCCTCGAAGCTGCTCTCCAGCCAGGCACGCAGCAGCTCTGGATCACCGCCAGCCGCAATCTCGATCTGACGCCTGGTCTGTTCGAAGTCGAGGTGCGGGTTGGCCGCAATGTTCGAGCCGATGTAAACGGTGCTGCTGGCCGTGTCCTCGCGGTAGAACCGCACCGGTTGATCTGGTGCAGGGAATCCCGCTGGGTGGCGGGTGAGGATTGGCTGAAAAGCCCTGGTGTAACTGGACGCCCCCTGATGGATTCGAACCATCGACCGACTGCTTAGAAGGCAGTTGCTCGCTGCTTTGCAGCAATCGATTTCAGCCAATTTTTCGTGTTTGCACGGAAGATTGATCTCAGCCCTGCTCGTTGTTCTTCGTAGTTGCACGAAGCTGCCAGGGCCAGACTGTGGTGACTGTCGGGCTCTTCAGAGATGGAGCTTCTTGGCTTTCTGTTGGCAGCCCTGGCGGTTGCCTTTGTTATCGCCAAAGTGCTTTTCAAGCAGCAGGCTGGTCCCTCTCCGAATAACTCACGAGCTGTAAGCCATTCAGCAGTAAATGAAGCCGAATCTTGGGTTGAAAAGGACGCAGAGTCCCTGCTCGATGGGATCCCGCTCAAGGGGATGGTCTTTCATGCAACCTTCAAGCTCACTACTCCCTTGGCGGTATTGGAGCAGCACGGTTTGCTCGTCCCGCAAGGTGAGCCATTGCCAAAGGTGATGCCCGGTGCTGGCAGCTCAGAGGATCCTTTCGGCGCCTATGGGATGTGGTTCCACGAAATCGACTACGAAGCACAGGGTTTCATTCCTCCAGCGCCTTCGCTGATTTGGACGCAGCTTGGTCATTACAGGGAAAACGATCCTGAATACGCAGAGCTCCTGGAATTTTTGAAGGGGTTTCGGCGCATTGTCGAAAGCACCGATGACGTCATGGAGGCCCTTGATCATCTTCAAGACTTCTCACGTCAGTCGCAGTCTCATCAACGCGTCTGGGAGAGGTACACAGACCTGTTCCCCGAGTTCCCCATGCACTATTTCGCTGAGCAACTTCGCTTCAACATTGGTGGCTCGAAAAAACATGCCAGGTGTCTTATCGACGCTGGCTACACCAGCCCCCAAAAGGTCAGGGATGCTTCCGATGCAGAGTTGCTGCAGGTCAAAGGCATCGGGTCGATCACTGTGAAGCGGATCCGAGAGAGGCTTGCCAATCCAGGCGAGCGCTTCGATATGGACTGATTTTCAAACGTCAATCAAGTTGGACGTTCCACCAAAGGCTCATCAGTCGGAATCACGACCGATGGCAGCAACCGCTCCCGTTCCAGACGTAGGTAGCGCTTCCGCTGGGCTGAGCACATAGGCCCTGGCTCAGGCAGGTGGACGTGCCAGCCAGCAGCAAGACGTTCATTAGTCTACTCAAAGGTCACTGATATGCACCAGCAGTGGGACATGACCCAGTTGCGGCGAAGTCGGCTAGCAATTAGATCAAGGAATCTGAAGCTCCAATTGAGTCATCAATTTTGCGTCAAATGCCAGTCGCAAACGCGAGTGCATATTCGGCCATGCACTAAGCAGCGACATAACAAACGACAATCATCTCCAAAGCTTTTATCATTCATTAGTCAAGACTATTACTAACTCGCTGCCATTTTTCCGCTCCCCAGGAACAGCTTGATAACTCAATTTGCTCAGGCTTGCTAGGTTTTTCTTCCGATAGCAATAACTGGTCAGCAACAGCCTGGGAATGATGCAACGATTCAAACCAAGCGAGAACAGAGATATAGATGAGCAAAGAAATGAATTTCATTTAACCAGAAGACATCAACAAATTAAGCATCAGCCTTTTCGTATTGTATGGATATGATTTGGATCTCAGCAGCCTGTGATCAAGATCACAGGTGTTGCATTAGTTAACCGCGATCATTGGGATGTTATTCAGTAAATACTTTCCGGTCGTATGACGGATTTGTGCCAGGCAAACGGTCGCAACAAGCATTACGTCAAGTACAGAGGCCCTAACGATCATTGATTAAAGTACAGCCACCACATGATGACGTGTTAAACCAGTGAAATCCTCAAAAAAACTGGGATCCTCTTGGTACTTGCTGCAGGGTTTCACACCCCCAAAGCACTCGCCGAGATAACTGTTTATAACGTCAATGCAATTCACGAGCTTTTTAGTGAAAACGAAATAGCTGCTAAAAAGATCTATCACAACAAAAAAGCTCTTGTATTCGGGAGAGTAGATAAAGTTGACGACGAAAACGTGATAATTGAGGGAGACAGCGAATTTGGGCGCTTATTCTGCAGATACGGCAGTCAAGATTTGAATAAAGTTCTTGCTCTTAGGGAAGACAGCAGAGTAAGGTCCGTGGAACACTTGAAATAAGCTGGGCCCCTTGGGGCATGTTCCTAAACATGTACGACTGCAGGGTGATCTAATTCCAGGGCATATGAGCTGGCCCGAGATGGTCGCAAGCTGTTTTACGGAAGGCAAGAAATCGGAATTGAGAACCCGAACGACAAATGTCAATCAAGTCGCATCTCAAAGCACAGTAAAGTAAAAACCAAGATCACAAACAGGTCGTAATATCAAACCAAAGAAACAAAACTTGACAGAAGGGTTGCTTGTTATATACTCAAACAACCAAGAGAAGACTTAAGCGAGTGAAAAAACAAATTCTTGCCGCCACTACCCTTCTTCTTCTTGGATCGGGAAGCGCATTAGCAGGAACTTATGACGCTCTATGCGGAGACATGGAATGCCAGATCTCAGTAAGCGGGAAGGGGGTAAGTAGCCCTGCAGGTTTTACACCCATAGATCTGATATCACAGTGGAATGTCGGCAAGGCATCTGATTACAACGCAGGCAAAGGTGTTGCAGGCGGCCTTGGCGGAGCCACTGCAGGAGCAATAGGAGGAGCGGTGTTACTCGGCCCTATAGGCCTCTTAGGCGGACTAATTGGTGGAGCAATTGCAGGAGCTGATGCAGGCAAAGAATTTGAGGGTTATTTTACAATCGTTGGATACAATAAAAAAGGAGAAAAGATTGCTCATAATTTCTTCTTCATTAATCGCAAGCCTGTCAAAAGATTACTCTCTGAGTTGCCACTTATAACTGGTCTTGCCTTAGGAGAGGAACGGGATCTTAGCGAGATAGAAGCCGCATTTTCAGGACAAAGCAAAAGTACAAACGCCAAAGAAAATCTTCCTTCAAGGCTTGGTCAAACGAAGACAGCTGCTAAAAAAGATAAGTGCTGGGAGGACTTCCTCAACTCGAATCCTGCAATGGCGGTGTGGGCGAACAATAACCCTCAGCTAGCTGATAAACAAAGAGTTAAAAGTGGATATAACTTATGCGAAAAAAATTAATTCGTTGGCCTTGAACTAAACAGTCTCAATACGCATTACGTACTATCACCTGATCTGAGAGGCGATACCAAAACCAAATCCTTAGACAGTGACAGTCTTGCTGTCCTCGAGGGATTGTAATGTCTGCCGGATCTCTTGCAGCTGCCGCCGCTGCTCAGCCTCCAAGACGTTCTCGCGCAGGATCTTGAAGCTCTCGCTGATGGCCTGCGTTCTGGCATAGGCCTTCACATTGGGATCCAGCGCGATCTGGATCAGCTCGTCCGCGAGGCGTGGTGCAGCTGAAGTCAACAAGTTGTTGGCGACGTTGAGGTTTTCACGTACCAACGTTTCGATGAACTCTTCAGCCCTGCGGTCTCGATACCACTTGCGTAGGCATGGTGCCTTGATACCAACAGCAGCTGCCGCATCAGCCCAAGTGGAACCATTGGCACAAAGCGTCAGGGCTTTGATGATGTGCGGCGGTATTGCGTCAAATCTGTTGACGAGCTGATTCTCACTCATGACATCGCTCCAGGGAAACCTTTGGATTTCAGCTGCTTCCATTTGCGAAGCCTGCGCTGGTCGCTCATCCCAGGAGCCCTGCGGTCCCGTAGTTGCTCAGGCGTGACACCTTCGAGCATCCAGCGCTGATATGCAAGCCTTGCAAATTCATCTGCTGCATGTCGATCTCTGCTGAACAGTTGTTCTGCCACCCGGTTGCAACGTGAGAGGACTAGCCACTCATCCATTGTTGTGTTCCAGGGTGTACTCATCTCGACCAGATGCGCTTTCTTAAATACTACCTAGTGTTTTTATCTAGCGGCTGTGCTACATTAAACCTATCGAGAATTGGTGCTATTTTAAAAGGTTCTCTGGGGGTCGCTGATAACATCAGAAATCCGAACCTCACCCCCCTAAGTAATCAGCAAAGCTAATAACAGTAAGTGTCATCTAATAGACCAATTGCATAAGAAATAGTCAGCAAAGATGCGTCATTCCTTGTGATCCCAAGGAATGAACACCGCGTAAAATACTAATAAGACGCGGTGGCAGACCAGCACTGCGTTCTTGGCTAATTAAAACTAAAAAAATGAAGTCCAATCGACACGGGCAGTCGCGTGTGTTGAGCACCGACGAGCTCGATTTATTGATTTCAAAGCTGCCTGAGCAGCATCACAAGATCGTTGCCGAGATTTGTCGCCGTACTGGCTGCCGTATTGGTGAGGCAACGCAGCTCACCTGGGGGATGGTTTCGGAATCTGCCGTTACGTTCCAGAAAGGAATCACCAAAGGAAAGCTGGCGAGTCGGTCGGTGCCAGTTACGCCAGCGTTGTGGGAAGCCCTGCGCTCCTGGAGAGGTGCTTGGGTGGTGCGGCAGGGTCGTGAACCTGCGGCTGGTGACCATCTCGTGCCAGGCAGATTTGCAGGTTCTTGCCTGAGTACGCGCAGCTTTATGGATGCCCTTGAAAGGGCCGCGGCTGAATCGGGCCTAGAAGGCGTTTCTAGCCACTCTTTTCGGCGTTCGGCTTTAACTTCGGCGCACAATGCTGGCGTGCCGTTGAGGGTGCTTATGGCCCTGTCTGGGCACAAATCGATGTCAGCCCTGCAGCGTTATCTCGAAGTGACGCCTGCTCAACGTGAAGCTGCCGCTGCTGCCTTTGCTTGAGTAGTTAGCGTGTGCCACGCTAATCGATATCGGAAAACCGATAACGGATTTTTGGTCGAATTTCTGACAATTTGTCCGAACCCTCCGAAAATCGGATGTTTGGGATTCGTCGAAGTTCTGACAATTTGTCAGAACCTCAACTAAGAGGGCAAAGTTTGCCGATGGGTTGGCCGTTGTCATTGGCTGGCCTATCGCCATCGACTCGAACAACGATCCACGGTTGGAATGTCTCCACACCATCCGGTGGCTCTGGCACTTCCTCACCGCGAAAGACTCCGGTGGCCACCCACAAGGGTGGTCGTGTTTTCTCCAGATGCACTTGTTGTGCTTTGCGCAGCAATCGCGCCAGTTCGCGTGAATTGTCCATGGTTATTTGAGCCCTGCTGCTCTTGTTCTACCGGCATTTAACTATTGGAATCCCAATAATTGAAGCAAGCGCTTACGGCGGGATTTTTCCCTGTGGAGATACGCGGCTTTTGGAACGGCTTTTTGCGTCAAAGGTGTCCCGGACATCACGCGAGTCAATTCCATTGTCGCCGAAATCCCCTGCAATAACTACGCCCGGACGTTCCGGACAGCCCGGACATCATCATTTCGGTGTTCGTTCAACCCTGGGTGGCGGTGGTGCTTAAACCGCTGCTTATCCCTTTCACTTTTTCTTTCTCATAGAAAGGAGAGTCAATAGTGTCCGGTATGTCCAGAGGCAGCCACCGCAGGGCTTTTCAGCGAAATGGTCGTAAATGTCCGGGCTATTCCGGACATGTCCGGTCGCTAATTGAAGACATGATCCCGAAGCTGGCTTGTAGTTAGAGAGCGTCTACTCGCAGCCTCATCAAGCTGCGGGTCCTCTGTACTCGAGCGATGTACTGCGTTGAACGTGACAATGGCCCCGACCAGTGGGCCAGAGAAACTTGCTTTCAAACTGAATTCAAGGCGTTCGTTCATGCCCGCACAAAATCGCTGGCAACAGGGAACACCTATCGAGTTCTGTTCAGTAGCCCCTCCATTACAGGAGAGGTGCTGAGAGTTTCGAAAGGGAAGGCACTCTTAGATACCGATGACCAACTAGTTGGGTAGCCGTTGGTGCTCAAACACCTGTTCAGGCGTAGGTGCTTCAGCCTTATGACTGACCAAAGCAGCCCAGTTGCCTTCGCGGTAATTGCGTTTCTCCCACCGAGCGCAATCAACCTCTGGGCGTATCCGGAAACCAAACAACTGAGGGTTCACCTTCTTGGTTGAGTTGGTGCCAGGTACGGAACGACGTTGGGTGTGCAGGTTGGGTAACGCCTGTTTGATCCGAGTCAGCAGCGTCCTCCTGTTGAGCACCTTGGTGTATCCAAAGTCCTCGCAGAATTGCTTGAACGTTTCGTACAGCACCCCCAACTTCGGCATGTAATCGCCCCCGCAGGGCTCACAGCAGTTGTCGAGGAATTGGCGAACCACATCCATGTCGGCCTCAACGTTGTGTTGAGCGTCGATAAAGGTCTGGTTACCGCTGACAAGCACACGCTTCACATCAGCGTGTTTGGCCTGAAGCGCCCAACTAACGATTGAGCCAAGTTCACCAGCAAGCTTCTGATCCAAGTCAGCATCCGGCTTTTCAGCAGGTCGCTGAGTTTCGAGGATCAAAGCCCTGCGTGCCATGCCGCTACCAGCGTTCTCAAACTGAGGCGCTTGGCTGCTGCAAATGACGACGCGACCAGTGAAGACGACGCCTTCGGTGTCATCGGTAAATAGGTTGCGTTGAGCCATCAAGCCGCCATCAACCATCGAATAGATGGTGGTCACCCCGGTTTGCAAACCCTGCACATCCGGGAACGCGACCAGTTGCTTACCCGAGACGTACTGCCGGATCTTTTCCGGTGAGTTGATCTCTTTGATGCTGCTGGTGATGGAGCTGACGCAGCTAGGCGGGAACAACTTCTCAATCAGTCGTTCCAAGACGCCTTTACCGCTGCCAGATGGACCGATGACCATCACGATCTTTCGGTTAGGCAGCGTCGGATCAACCATGTAGCGCAGCAACTGCTGCACCGGTTCGACGTAGTGATCGCCAAAGCTGCTGACGATGAAGTCATGCAGGTGCGGCGGACACTCAACACAGTCCGGAATGAAGTCACCTTGGATCGAATAAGTGAGCCGGTACTCAGGCTTATGAGGAACCAGCTCACCCTTATCGATCAAGTAGGTGCCATTAGCGAAGGCAATGGCGGGGGTTTGATCCATCTCTGCATCAGCAGTCATGGTTTCGAGCCACTCAATCGAGGACTTCACCCGTGATGCGGTTGAGAACCGAAACACCTTTTCCTCGTCCTTGTTGTACGAGAAGCACTTGAGCAGCAGGTCTGCGACCTCACGCTTCATCGCATCACGCGAAACGTGCAACCAACAGCCCTGGTCCGGGTTGTAACGGACAAAGCGCCCCCGACTGTGGGCCAACGGTTGATTGGTCAGATCGCCTTTCAATCCAATGGCGTTCTCAATGACCACCTCGCAGGTCTTGATGCGGCAGACCGTCCAAAACGAGTCATCGATGTTTGCGGTCCAATCGGCTGGATTGGATGCGGGGACTAAACGCTTGTGCCAGCCATACGAATGACGCCACAAACCTTCGTGTTCAAAGTGCGCCCGCAACTTCCGTTTGAGATAGGTGTCGCAGTAATCGGACGTGCCGCAAGGTTCAGGCCGGTAATGCTCTTCAAGAGCTGCTTCGACATCACCACCTTTCATGCCGCTAGCGCGGATGAAATCCGACATCAACGTCATTTCGATGCTGTCGGCATCCACAACGGTGCAACCGAGTGACTCAAGGTGCAGGCGACCAGCACGCAGGTGCTTGCTTAGTTGCCAGCACTTACGCCAACGGTCATCAGAGTCAGGATCCAAGCCTTTCAACAGACCTAGCGTCTTTGGAGCAAGTGCCTGAATCAGATGACCCGGGGGCAGGGTTGAAAAGTCGGGAAACTGCTCATGGTCATCAGGTTCAGGACCATCTGCTGGCCTGAAGTCACCACCGCTGTCAGTGACGTCATCAACTGGTTCATCCAGTTCAGGCAAGAACGACAGCACCTCATCTAGCTCATAGGTGTGAGGTGACAGGTGGATGATTTCAGCCCTGCGGCCGGTTTTGGGATGCACTGAGCCAGCAAGACGCTGTACCTGAACAGCGCTGTGCAAGTTGTGATCGGTTTGGACACCAGGGTTGGCATCTTCAATCGCTTTGCTCAGTCGCTCTCGACAGAACTCAGCAGCAGTAAGAGAAACCGGTGTTCTGAAGACCCAACTCCAGTGGATGGACTTGTTTCCTGTGAAGACACCAATGGTTGGAGTCGGCAGATTCGCTTTCTTCCAAGCAACCTTTTGACCCTCAAGATCGAGACCCTCATCGATCTCATACGACATGCACACCACACCGGTGATCGTGTCGCGGCGCTTACTCGTGCCACCAATGGCAGAGAGGAACCCGAGGTTTGGAGTCTTCGGATTTTGAAGGTGGTGGCGTACTAAGTCGAAGCGACGATCACCGTTGAACTTGGCAACTACCTGGTCCCAGTCGTAAGGCAGATCATTTTTCAGATCACGTGCCGGAACGTACCGGGAGGTGTCGCCATAGCAAGCAAGGATGCAGGGGTCGTCTTCACCAAAGCCAACAGCCTCCAAGTGCCGTTGCGCTTCTTTCTCATCGATGTCTGTGAGTTCGAGAGGCTCTTCTTCTAATACAATAGAAGCCTGAACATCGACAACTTCAGAAGTCTGCTTGCAGGGAGTACCCATCTAGAATCAAGGGGTGAACGACAACATCTGTTTCCGGAGGTCACCGAGGGGCACGGTGGCCTTTTTTATGCCAACTATTTGTGCTCAGAAAAGAACGGAAAGCCCTGTTGCTCCATGGCTTCTTTCACCTCCTCCATGTGCCAAGCAGTCTTCGATGTTCTGTAAGGACCTTTCTTGAAGTGTTTGCCTTCAAGGAGAAATCCTGATTCTGCGTTTGCATAACGCCGTAGCGACCATTCACTGATTCCCAGCACCCTGGCTGCTTGTCGAGTTGACAACCAGGTTTCACCCTTTGGGACTGTTAGGAACATGCTGCTTTAAAGATCTAGTCAGTTCAACGTAGCCCCTGAATTTGCGCGCACAGGGCTATTTACCACCATCCATAGTGTCCCGTGAAAATGTTACTTTCTTGGCTAGTACATCAGACCATCGATTTCGTTCTGCTTGCTGTCTATTCGCTGCTTGTTTGAGTTTCTAGATTGCTACTTTAGAAGTATTGGATGTTTCAAACGCTTCTTTCACGAGTTTCAGGCTGTGTTGCCGCTGGTACGTCTGAAGGTGAACTTGCAGGCTGTGCCCCATCGCTACTGCAGCCGCTTTTGGTGGGATTGGCGGCGTGGCCATCGCGCATCGATCGGCAAAGCAATGGCGAAGGCTGTAGAGGCTCACCCGCTGCCCCAATGCCTTTGCGTCTGACTTGTATTCCATCCAGACGTCGTTTCGCCGCAGGAAAGTGTCAATGGCTCCCGACGCGGCCTTATCGGTGCTTCCCAATGGAGGCAGTTCAGTGATGCCGCTGCTCAGTGTCATCAGCAGCTGTTGCCCAAGCCCTGCTCGCCCTGCGGGGTCAAGGATTGGTACGTCTCTTGCTTCTGTTGACCCTTTGGCAGTCCGTTTCCCGTAGTTGACGTGCAGGTGGTCGCGGTGAGCGGTGGCGTACTTCAGTTCCACCCCCCGCAGGCCGAAGACACCGATCAACCCCACTGCCAGCTTCCAGCGTGCGTTGGCAATCGAGTCGAACAAACGCAAAAACTGTTCGTCAGACAGGGCTAACGCTTGCCCCGATTGGCTGGCCTTGCTGCTGTTGGGTGCTGGCTCACCTATTAAGTCCCGGATGGTGTCTTCGTCTGGGGGAAGCCAGCGACCTGAAGCACCGCACTTCGACACCGCAAACCTGAGCATCTGCACGGCGTACTGGATACGCAGCTTCCGGCTGCGACTTCCCGGCGCATCGCCTTGCCCGTTTCGCCCTGCGCGCATGGCGGCCAAAGCAAGTTCGGCGTTGTTTGGTACGTCTGCTCCAGTTAGTACGTCAATCAGCCAAAGCAGCCGAGGTGCGTACTCCTTTTCCCAGGTGGTCTCCTTGACCTTCGCCGGCACTTTGAAGTCGTAGAAGCGGCTGTAAATCTCCCGCCAGTTCGTTTGCACCTTCGGCCCTGCGGTGAGGTCGAAAGTCAGCCGCACTGCGTCCTTAAGCGAAAGCCCCTTGGCGATTGCGGCATTGATGCCGTGCAGGGCATTGAGGACTTCTCGCTCGCAGCCACGCCGCCACTCAATGGGCAAGGTCGCGGCTTGGCGTTTTCCGGTGTCTTTCCAATACCGCTCGACCTGCACCTTCCCGCGCATAGGTCGTACCGAATAGCCCCATTTGTGCTGCGTCTTGATCGCACGCTTAAGTGCCGCCTCCCAAGGCTGTGCGTCAGCGCGCTCCTTTGGCATGTGCGTCTCTCCCGTGCACGGAAACTACCGAGCTGCACGGAAGATTGCACGGAAACAGCACGGAAGATGCTCAAACATCCTCAAAATGCACGGAAGCTGGCAGGGCTCGTCTCGGTGTGAGAAGCCCTGCTGCTGCTTGGCTTTTAGTAACGCCCCCTGATGGATTCGAACCATCGACCGACTGCTTAGAAGGCAGTTGCTCTATCCAGCTGAGCTAAGGGAGCAAGCGTCCACATCTTGGCAGGCTGCTTCAAGGCAGGCTGGTTTTAGAAGCCTTGCGCCGCCTAAGGTGATGAGCTCTTGATCGGCATCCATGGCCCCGCGTCGTCTCAGCGACAGCGAGAAGCAGGATCTGGTCGGTCGTTACAAGGCCGGCGAGTCAACAGCTGCTTTGGCTGAGGCCTTTAGCTGCAGTCCCAATACTGTGAGTCGCACGGTGAAAGCGCTGTTGCCCGCTGACGCTTATGCCGCACTGAAGGCCAGCCGGCAAAAAGGGTTGGTCTCCCCTCCTCCCTCAACCGTCACGGAGGCTGAACAACCTGAGGTTGACGAGGTTGACTCCCTCAAGGAAGACGACAGCAGCCTGGCCCTGGATGACGCGGATGACTTCGGCGAAGACTCTGAGGAGGAGCTCGCTGAAGACGATGACAACGCCAGCGTTGAAACGTTCACGGAGCTTGTTCCCCTTCTGGGCGTGGGAGACCTCAATGATCGTCCGCTCAATCAAGCCCAACCGTTCAGTGTCGACCTGTTGCCCGACAGCGCTTATATGCTGGTTGACAAGGTGGTTGAGCTGGACGCGCGCCCTCTTAAGGAGTTTCCCGAGTTGGGCCTCCTTGACGATGCCGAGCAGGAACGCCAGGGGTTGTGCCTGTTTGCCAGCCCTCGCGCGGCCAAGCGCCAGTGCGGGCGGAGTCAGCGGGTGATCAAGGTTCCCGACACGGCTGTGTTTCAGCGCACCAGCAGCTACCTGCTGGCTCGAGGCATCACTCGCTTGGTGTTGGACGGAACCTTGATTGCGCTGGATACCTGATCACCGGAGTTGATTATTCTCAGCTGATTGCTCTTAATCGAAGCGATCGCGCTGATCGGGAAGCAAGACGGCCGTTACGGTTCCGCCACTGATCACACCGATCACAAGAGCAACGCCCACGAGAAAACCCGTGGGAAGAGGCACCGAACGCTGCCCTCCGAGTTGGAGCGTGTGGCGATCCTGAAGGTTCTGTGCTCCAAGGCAGAGCAGCAGCAGCAGCAGCAGGCTGCCGCCAAAGCTGATCAGCAGAAGACGAAGGCGAATCAACACAGCACAACCGTCGACGGGCTCAGTTTGACGTGCCCTGGTGCAGAAGGGCATACAACCGTCGTTTGGACAGCCCTGTGGACTGGGCCAATTGCCGCGCAGCGTCGCTGGCACTTGCACCCGCGTCCTGCAGCGCCTGAAGCTGCCTGAGCAGGTCATCGTCATCAGGTTCTTTTGCATCTTCCAGTGGTGCTCCTCCAATCACAACCGTGCATTCCCCTTGGGGAGGGTGCTGCTGGAAGTGCAGCAGGGCACGATCCACGGTCGGCCCCACCTGCTCTTCATGGCGTTTGGTCAGTTCCCGTGCCACCTTCAGGGGACGGTCTCCTCCGCAGTGGTGCTGGAGTTCCTCGAGCAATGTGATCAGGCGGTGCGGCGCTTCGTACAACACCGTTGTGCGGGGTTCATGGCTGATGGCGTCCAGGCGGGCCCGCCGTTCCTTGCCTTTGGCCGGCAGAAATCCTTCGAAGCAAAAGCGTCCGCTGGGCAGGCCGCTGCTTACCAGAGCAGTGGTGGCGGCGCAAGGGCCAGGGATGCAGATCACGGGATGGCCGGCCTGGTGCGCGGCGGCCACCAGCTCTTCCCCGGGGTCGCTGATGCCCGGCAGCCCGGCATCACTGATCACCGCCAGGCTTTGCCCCTCCGCCAGCAGATTCAGCATTTGGGGCACGCGGGTGCGGGTGTTGTGCTGATGAAAGGACAGTTTGTGGCCGCCTGCTCCAAGGCTGCTGAGCAGCTGTCCGCTGTGGCGGGTGTCTTCACAGGCGATCACATCCACGCTGCGGAGCAAGTCGCGGGCTCGTGGCGACAGATCCCCCAGATGACCAATGGGCGTGCCCACCAGATAAAGGCTGCCGCCGCTTGGTTCATCCCGCTGCATCACAATGGCGAGCGCCTCTGTTGATCATGATGCCCAGCTCTGCCGTCCTCCCCGCTGGCGTGAACAAGGAGGCTCTGCTGACTGAACTGCGTCGCCTCAGTTGGGTAGCCGCCGACATCCTGCGGGCCTATGCCCGCGGCGAGCAGCCCCCGCATGGTTTCCCCAAGGCCTTGAGTGTTGATGAAGGCGGAGAGGGCCCGGTGTCTGCGGCTGATCTGGCTGTGAACAAGTGGTTGCTGGATGGTCTGTCCGCCGCGTTCCCCAAGGCCAACTGGACTCTGCTGAGCGAGGAGACCGCCAAGGAGCAGCTCACGGAAGGTCAACCGCTGTCGGCGGAGTGGCTGTGGATTCTCGATCCCCTGGATGGCACCAAGGATTTTCTGCAGGGCACAGGCGAATACGCCGTTCATCTGGCCCTCGTGCGCGACAAGCGGCCGGTGATCGGTGTTGTGCTCCTGCCGGAAGCCGATGAACTTTGGATCGGCATCGTTGGCGAGGGTGCCTGGTGTGAAGACCGTCAGGGTGAGCGGTCGCCGGTTCGCTTCAGCGACAGAACTGAGGTTTCAGACCTGATCCTGGTGGCCAGCCGTAGCCACCGCGACGACCGTTTGGTCAAGCTCATTGATGCCCTTGACCTCGGCGGTTCCAAAGCCGTCGGCAGCGTTGGCTTCAAGGTGGCCACGATCCTGAGGGGCGAAACCGACCTTTACGTCTCCCTCTCCGGCAAGAGCGCTCCCAAGGATTGGGACATGGCTGCTCCGGAGGCGGTGCTGCTCGCGGCCGGTGGTCGTTTCACCCATGCGGATCAGGCCGACCTCACCTACAACACCGGCGATGTACGTCAGGCCGGCTGTCTGATCGCCAGCCACGGAAAAGCCCACGCCGAGCTCGGAGAGCGTGCGACGCGGGCCATGGCCGAGATAGATCCCGGCTTTCAGGTCTGAGGCCTGATCAGCTGAGCGGTGCCACCGGGGTGGGCTGAGGCTCCACATCGGCAGCGTCGCCGGCCTGGGGCACGCCTCTCAGGGTGAGGTTGATGCGGCCGCGGTTGTCGATTTCGCGCACCCGCACGGTCACCTCGTCGCCCACCTTCACAACGTCTTCGACCTTCTCAACGCGAGCTTCGGAGAGCTGCGAGATGTGGATCATGCCTTCCTTGCCAGGGAGGATCTCCACGAAGGCGCCGATCGGGATGATCCGGGTGATCGAGCCGGAGAACACCTCGCCCTCGTTCACCTTGCGGGTCAGGCCTTCGATGATCTTCTGGGCTTCTTCAGCTGCAGCACCATCGTGGGAGGCGATGGTCACGATGCCGCCGTCCTCGATGTCGATCTTGGTGTTGGTGCGCTCGGTGATGCCTTTGATCGTGCGTCCACCTGGGCCGATCACGGTGCCGATCAACTCAGGATCAATGCGGAAGCTGAGCAGACGTGGGGCATGGGGAGACAGGTTGTCCCGAGGGGTGTCAATCGCCTCGAGCATCTTTTCGAGGATGTGGAGCCGTGCCGGACGTGCCTGGTTGACGGCTTCGGCCACCGTCTTCACCGAGAGGCCGGTGATCTTCATGTCCATCTGCAGGGCTGTGATGCCCTTCTCGCTACCGGCCACCTTGAAGTCCATATCACCAAGGAAGTCCTCGATGCCTTGGATGTCGGTGAGGATCCGCACCTCATCGCCCTCTTTGATCAGACCCATGGCAGCGCCACTCACCGGGGCCTTTAGCGGCACACCGGCATCCATCAGCGACAGGGTGCTGCCGCAGACGGAACCCATCGAGGTGGAGCCATTGGAGCTGAGCACTTCGCTCACCACACGCACTACGTAGGGGAAGGTGTCTTTCTCGGGAAGCACCGGAAGAATGGCGCGTTCGGCCAGTGCGCCATGGCCGATCTCACGACGACCGGGGGAGCGCATCGGCCGCGTTTCACCGACGGAGTAAGGAGGGAAGTTGTAGTGGTGCAGGTACAGCTTCTCGGTGTTGGGATGGAGATCGTCCATCTCCTGGGCATCGCTGGGGGTGCCCAGCGTTGCGGTGGAGAGCACCTGGGTGAGTCCGCGCTGGAACAGACCGGAGCCATGCACCCGGCGCGGCAGCACGCCGGCCATGGCGCTGATCTGACGCACCTCGTCGAGGCCGCGTCCGTCCACACGCTTGCCGTCCTTGAGAATCTGCTGACGCATCAGCTTCTTGGTCAGCGCCTTGAAGCTGTTGCCAAGGAGTTTGGGGCTGCTGGCCAGAGCCTGGCGAACGGCATGGTCTTCCTTCAGACCTGCGATGGTCTCGGACACCTCGCCCTTCACGGTTTCCAGGGCTGTGTCCCGCTCGTCCTTGCTCTGATCAAATTTGCTGAGGACGGCGCTGATCGCTTTGCTGCACTGCTTCTCCAGGTAGGCGGGAACGGTGCTGTCTTCGTCCGGTTTCTCCGGCTTCACCTGAGTGATGCCCAGATCCTTCAGCAGTTGTTCCTGAGCCTTGATTAGTTCGCAAATGGCTTCGTAACCGAAATCGATCGCCTCGATCACGTCCTGCTCGGGCAGCTGGTTGGCGCCGGCCTCGACCATCACCACGCCGTCGGGGGTGCCGGCAACCACCAGGTCCAGATCACCCCGTTCGATCTCCCGGTAACTCGGGTTGAGGACGAAGTCATCGCCCAGCAGGCCCACCCGAACGGCTGCCATCGGGCCGTTGAAGGGGATGCCCGCCAGAAGCGTGGCAATCGAGGCGCCCGTCACCGCCAGAACATCGGCGGGGACCCGCTCATCGAGGGACAGGCAGGTGGCCACCACCTGCAGGTCGTCGCGCAGCCAGCTGGGGAAGAGCGGCCGCATGGGGCGGTCAATCAGTCGAGCGGTGAGAGTGGCGCGTTCAGGTGGGCGGCTCTCACGACGCATGTAGCTGCCGGGAATGCGGCCGGCTGCATAAAGCCGCTCTTCGTAGTCGCAGATCAGCGGCAGAAAATCAATGCCTTCACGACCGCCCGAACGGGTTGCGGTCACAAGCACGGCGGTGTCGCCACACTCCACCAAGACGGATCCTCCCGCCTGAGGGGCGAAGCGCCCGGTGGTCAGTCGAATCTCGCGTCCGTCAAAGGAGATCGACTGGGTTTGTCCTTGCACGACGTCTTATGTCCTTTTGTCAATCCCAAGTCTGACATTTCATGGCTGCCCTTCACAAGAAAGGGGAGGCCAAGCCTCCCCTCACGACGCTATGGCGACGAGCTGATCACCAGCTGGACTTGACCACGCCGGGCAGCTCTCCTTTGTGGGCGCGCTCACGCAGCTGGTTACGGCAAAGACCGAAATCGCGATAAACGCCGCGGGGTTTGCCGGTGGCCCAGCAGCGGTTGCGCACACGGATGCGTGCGCTGTTGCGAGGCAGAGCCTGAATCTTGCGATGGATCTCCAGGCGATCCATCGGATCTTCGGCTGCGTTGAAGGCTGCCATCAGTGCTGCGCGCTTGGCCGCATAGCGCTCAACCGTTTTCTTGCGCTTCACATCGCGAGCGATCATCGACTTCTTGGCCATGCAGCTGAGGGCAGCGAGTGAACGAATCGTCAACGATACACGGGCGTCTTCGCCCGCTCAGCGACCCATCAATTGCTGGACCACCGGCAGTTGTGTGGTGTCACGCACGATCAGCACAAGCGTGAGCCCCACCAGAAGAAGAAAACCGGATTGCACGAAGGCCATTTGGATCCGTTCCGACACCGGACGACCCCGAACGGACTGAATCGCGAGCATCATCATCTGCCAGCCATCAAGCAGCGGCAGCGGCAGGGAATTGAGCACGGCCAAATTGATTGAGATCAGGGCTGAGAACAGCGCCAACCCGGATCCCCCCTGCTGGCTGAGCTGAGCGCCCATCTCAACGATCTTCACGGGACCACTCACCTGGCCTGCCGTGGCTCGGAAGTTGGTCAGGAGCCCGGCGTAGCCGCGCACGGTTTGCTCCAGCATTTGGCTGAATTGCGAGCCGGTGGTGAGCACCAGTTCACCGGGATTGTGCACGGGGCGCATCTCCCCACTGATGTTGGCCTGCAGCTGGGCACCGATTTTTCCTGTGCCCTGTTGATCCTCGGGGATCAGTTCAACGGTTGAGGTCGCGTCGCCCCGCTTTCGCTCCACACGAATGGGTTGCTCGGGTGCTGCTTTCACATCCCGCACCATCGCGGCAACGCCCCGTTGTCCTGCGGCGAGGGGTTGGTCATTCAGACTGAGGATCTGGTCGCCTGCACGAAGCCCGGAGCGGGCGGCAGCACCACCCGGTTGCACCTGAACCACGAGGACCCCGGGATCTGGCGCGGCGGGCACGCCGACAATCGCTGCCTGAGCGAACAGCACCACCAGTGCCAAGGCCAGGTTGGCCAACACGCCTGCAGCAACCACCAAGGCCTGCTGGGGGATCGGCCGGTTGCGCAGCAGATCCGGATCATCAGCAGGGATCGTGCTCTCCTCGTCGTCGTCGGGGAAGGCAACGAAACCACCCAGGGGCAGCAGCCGCAGGGCGTAGGTCACCCCACGCCGTTGTTTCTTGATCAGGGCTGGGCCAAAGCCAATGGAAAAGCCGCTGACGTGAATTCCCTGGAGTGTCGCAGCGAGGAAATGGCCGGCCTCATGCACCACGATCAGCAGGGCTAGCACCAAAAGGGCGGCCAACACGTTCATATGTCCATCAGGAATCCAGTCGGGTCATTCTGGCTGGAGTCGCTCGCGGCCGACGTAGGGCACCAGAGCTTTGGGCAGCAGGACGCTGCCGTCGGACTGTTGGCCGTTCTCCAACAGAGCCGCCATGGTTCTGCCGACGGCCAGGCCACTTCCATTCAGGGTGTGCACCAATTTCGTGGCCTTGCCTTCTTTGGTGCGGATTGAGGACCGTCGTGCCTGAAAATCGCCACAGACGCTGCAACTGGAGATTTCCCGGTAAGCCCCTGCTCCCGGCAGCCACACCTCGAGGTCGTAGGTCCGGCGGGCGGAAAAGCCGAGGTCGGCGGTGCAAAGGTCCAAGACCCGATAAGGAAGCTCCAGCGCCTGAAGCACGGCTTCTGCATCGGCCGTGATCCGTTGGTGCGCCTCGTCGGAGTGATCGGGGTGCACAAACCAGTACAGCTCCACCTTGTTGAACTGGTGCAGGCGGATCAAGCCACGGGTGTCGCGGCCGTAGCTGCCGGCCTCACGGCGGAAGCAGGGGCTGTAGGCGGCATAACGGAGGGGCAGTTGGTCTGCCGGGATGATTTCGTCCCGGTGCAGGGAGGTCACCGGCACCTCAGCGGTTGGAGTTAGCCAGAGGTCGTCCTCCGCGCACCGGAAGCTTTCCTCGGCGAACTTGGGCAGCTGCCCTGATCCGGTGAGGCTGGCGCTGTTCACCAGCACCGGGGGCAGCACCTCGCGGTAACCCTTGCTCGTGTGGAGGTCGAGCATGAAATTGATCAGGGCACGCTCCAGCCGTGCCCCTTGCCCCATCAGCGTGACGAAACGGCTCTGCGCAATGCGGACGGAGCGTTCGGTGTCGAACAGCTGCAGCCTCTCGGCGATCTGCCAGTGCTCGTAGAGGCCGTCATCAACCCGGGGGGTTCCCCAGCGGCGCACTTCAACGTTGTCGTCTTCACTCCGCCCATCCGGGCAGGCTTCTGAAGGCAGGTTGGGGAACCCCAGCAGCTGCTGCTTGAGCTCACTGGAAAGCTGCTTTTCCTCCTCCTCCAGCACCGCCACCTTCTGCTTGATGGCATTGCCCTGCTGGCGGAGTTCGGCGACCTCGTCGCCTTTGGGATCGGCGCCCGACTTAATGCGTTGGCCAACCTCCTTGCCGATCCGGTTGCCTTCCGCCTGCAGGCCGCTGCGTTGTTGCTCTAGATCGCGCTGCTGCTGGGCAATCAGCTGCAGTTTGGTGAGATCAACTGCCTTACCTCGACGCCCCAGTTGCTGGGCGATCGTTTCGGGGTTGTCACGCACAAGGCGCTGATCGAGCACGGTTTCAGGGGCGTCAGCGCCGGCAGCCTATGGCAGTCCGTTTCAGAGCACTTGGCCAACCATCACCGCAGCAATGCCTGAGAACAGGGTGATGCCAAGGGCAGTGAGGGGGCTTTGCCCCTGGGCCACGGCCATGGTCGTGATCACACCGGCACCAAGGCAGGCCACGCAGAGCTGAGTGGCGATGTCGTTGCGGCTCTCCACATTGGTCCTGCTGTTGATGGGACCGTAGGGAGCGCGCCGGCCAGCGACTTGCCCAAGGCTGGCGTTCGTTACGCCGCGTCAGGCTTCGTTACCTGCAGCAACAGAGGCGGGGCGGGCGCGGCCGCCGGCAGCCCACTGCTTTAGCCGCTCGAGCTGTTCGCTTGCGGTGCGGGAGAGGGGGATGAGCTGGGAGGCCGCTCCAATCAGATCCGGCTCCGTCAACTCACGGTTGTCGGCGAAGGCCAAGTGCATCGCTTCGATCACGGTCTGCTCCAGCTCTGCTCCGGAGAAGCCCTCACTGCGGCTCACCACCGTGTCCAGGGGAAGCTTCAGCCCCGGGCGTCTCCGTTCCAGATGCAGCTCAAGAATGCTGTGGCGCTCAGAGCTGCTGGGCAGATCGAGCATGAAGATCTCATCGAAACGTCCCTTGCGCAGCAGCTCAGGTGGCAGCTTCTCAACGCCGTTGGCGGTCGCCACGACGAACACCGGGGACTGCTTCTCAGCCATCCAGGTGAGCACGTTGGCCAGAACCCGCTGGGTGGTGCCGCCGTCACTGCGGCCATCCCCCCCGAAGCCCTTGTCGATCTCATCGATCCAGAGCACGCAGGGGGCCATGGCTTCAGCCCGTTGGATCATCTCGCGGGTGCGTGCCTCGCTGGCCCCCACCAAGCCCGCAAACAGACGCCCCACATCCAGCCGCAGCAGGGGCATCGACCAACTGCAGGCGATGGCCTTGGCGGTGAGTGATTTGCCTGTGCCTTGAGGCCCCACGAGCAAAACGCCACGGGGCAGAGGCAGTCCGAAACGGCGTGCATCTTCCGAGAAGGCTCGGTGCCGTTGGTTCAGCCAGGTCTTGAGACCGTCGAGGCCTCCAATGGCTTCCGTGCCCGCATCGCAGCGGCAGAACTCCAGCACCTCGCTGCGGGCAATCGTCTGGCGTTTTTCGTCCAGAACGTCCTGCAGATCATCTGATCCCAACTGGCCGCGGCGGGCCAGGGCCCGCGCGGCCACCTGGCGCACCCGCATCTCGCTGAGCCCGCTGCAGGCCTGAGCCAATTCATCCAGGACAGGAGCTGGCAGGGGGCTGCCGCTGCTGGTGCCGATGCTGCTGATCAGCCGGCGCAGGTCGTTGTTGTCGGGAAGGGGGAGATCCAGCAACGTCAGGCTCTCTTCCAGATCACCGGGGGGTGTCCATTGCCCGCAACACAGCACCAGGGTGTGTGGGGTGCTGCGCAGGGATGCCTCGAGATTGCGCAGCATCCGGGCCACACCGGGGTCATCGCAGAAACGATGAAAATCCTTGGCAAGCAGCAGGGTTGGGCTGCCTGCATCCCGTTGCTGGAGCCACTGCAGCATGGCCATCGGTTGACGGCTTCCCTGGCCATCGGCATTCACCGGCCCGCTGATGCCATCGATGAAATTCCAGCAGACCAGCTGGCGTGCAAGCCGTTGAGCGGCCTCTCCGAGCAGGCTTTCCACCCGAGCTTCCTCATTGCTGCGCACCCAGATCAAAGGTGTGCGAGCACGCACCAGAAGGTCGAGCTGGTGTCCCCAGGCTGCACTGCTCATGGCTGGTCGATCTGCTGCTGGAGCTGTTGCAGGGCCTGCCAGCGGGGATCGACGTCCTTCGGCTTGGCGTCTGAGGTCACAGGCTGCTGCTGGAGGCCTGGTGGGCCTGGGCAGTGGTCACCGCAGTGGTTAACGACAGGCAACAGCAGGTTGAGCTGTTCGAAGGCCCATTGCTGGGGGTCAAATTGACCGCGTGGATCGAGAACATCCGCCAGGCCTTCCATCTCGGCAACCTCTCCGGACAGCTCCAGCTCGTCGGCCGTCGGTTGCTCCTCTCCCAGCCAGATCAGTTCCGCAGGCGTGCAGCTGAGGCTCTGATTGAACTGATTCAGGCAGCGATCGCAGCAGAGCGTCACGATCGTGCTGAGCTTCCCCTCAACCGCCAAGACGTTGCCGCGATGCTCTGCGGAGACATGGCCTCGCACGGGTGTGAGCGAGGGGAGCTCATAGAGCTCACCCTCAACGTCCCAGACTTTCGCGGTGCCGAGGGCCCGGAGCTCCTGGAGGGGGACAGGCTCCAGTGCCTCGATCACTTGCCCTTCGGTTCAAAGGGCAGCCGTGAGCCGCCTGAAGTGGCGGAGACCGTCACCGTTTTCTGGGCCATTTGCTGGTCCAGAATTTTCTGGAGATTGTCGGGAAGTGCCTCTTTGGTGAGGATGAAAGTCTGCAGCCCTTGGAAAATGTTGGCGATCAGCATGTAGAGCAGAACGCCGGCAGGGAGTGGGAAGAACAAAAACATCCCTGTGATCATCACCGGAGTGATTTTGTTGGCCGTAGCCTGCTGAGGGTTGGCAGGCATGCCCATGCCCGACAGCAGTTGGGAAATGAACAAGGTGATGCCGAATCCGGCAACGAGAATGGCGATGTCCCAGTTGATGGCGCCATCGGCGTAGAAGCCCACCTGGCCCAGGGCCTTGATGAACAGGAAGCCGCTGCGGGCTGCCAAGCCAGGAATCTTGGCTTCAACGGTGGCATCACCAGTGGCGAGGGCCGTGATCGTGCCGTCCTCACTGACGCTGACAATGTCATCGCCCTTGGTCACTGCCCATGTGGGGGCAAAGCGTCCAGGGTTTTCAACATCCGTGAGCACGTCGCTGAAAACGCGGCCGTCCTTCGTGTGAAGGTTCACAGTGGCGCTGTCACCGACGCCGATCTTTGTACCCCGCGGCAGGCTGGCGATCACCGGCACATGGTCGGTTTCACCGATGAAGATGGAATGGCTGGCGCTGTTGAACGGTTTGGGTTCAACGGCGGCGATCTGGTCCGCAGGCAACACCTTCATGTTCAAGGTGTAGGGGACGTCGGCGAACGGTGATCCCCGCAGGGTTGCAAACAGAGCAAAGAGGATCGGCATCTGCACCAGCAGCGGCAGGCATCCCGCCAAGGGACTGCCGAATTCCTTCATCACATTGCCCAGCTCCTCCTGAAGTTTCTGAGGATTGTTGGCGTAACGGCTTCTGATCTCAGCCTGGCGTTTCTGGATCACCGGTTGGGCAATGCGCATGCGCCGAGCGCTGCGAATTGATCCTGCGCTCAGGGGGTAGAGCGCGATCCGGATCACGAGGGTGAGGGCGACGATGGCCAGGCCATAGCTCGGAACCAATCCATAGAAGAAGTCCAGGATTGGAATCAGCAGGTTGTCGGAGATGTATCCGATCACGTTGAAGAAACGGGGGGGCGGGACGTTGTGAGGCCAGTGTGCATGAACAGCTGCACTCAGGCGGCGAAACCTTCAGTGGTTTTCTGTTGGGCTTTGGCCGCACGGGTGCTGATGCGTTCGAGGATGTAGGCCTCCACTTCCCGGAATCGAGGCATCGAGCGCAGTTCGAGCCTGGCCCCGTCCTTGAGCACCAACACCATGTCTCCCCAGGCACCGAAGCCCCGGGGCACGGTGCGCACCTCGCTGATCTGCGAATACACCACCTGGGTTTTGTCTTTGCCCATCCAGCCACCCGTCACCGAAATGCGACGACTGGTGATGCGGAAGCGCAGCCAAAGGGCCCGAACAACGGCCCCGATGGTGAAGGGAAGGCCGACCAGCGTGAAGCCAAGCAGGATGTTGAAGATCAGATCCCCGCGGGCTGGGCCGCCGTCGTAGTGGACATCTTCCTGAATGCTGGTCATGGATCCAGTCCGGCGCTTCTCAGAAGACTGTCGCATTCTTCGAGCAACTGTGTGGGTTCGGCTTCCGCGGCTTCCGGGCGAAGGCTGATCAACAACCACCGGCCCGCCAAGTCGTTTCGCTGTTCAAAACGTCGACGCAGGTGGTCATGCAGAAGCCGTCTGAGCCGGTTCCGCTTAACAGAACGCTTGCTCACCTTGTTGCTGATCACCAGGGCGCAACGGCAGGTTCTCTCCTGTATGCCCCGCAACTCCCGGCGAAGCAAGTTCGAGTCCCCTGCTGCAACTCGCAGGACCATCAAGGTTCCGTGCTGGCGCTTGGAAGATCGGTGCAAGCGGTTGAAGCATCGATGCCCGCGCAATCTCATGGAGGCGGGAAGGACCATCAACCAATCCTGTTTGGAAGTTATGAGGAGGGGATAAATCCTCTGGATTCATGCCGCACCATCAAGCGGCCAGGCGGGCGCGGCCGCGCTTGCGGCGCGTGCGGATCACGCGACGGCCGGTGTGCGAGCGCATCCGTACTCGGAAACCCGAAACGCGCTTCCTCTTGCGGTTTGTTCCCCCGAGGGTGCGCTTGGTCATGGACGTCTCCTGGCTACCGGCCGATCTGAATCTGGGATTTTATCAGTCAGTCCACATCGATTAGCCAGCTGCCGCGGTAGCCGGACATCGGCACATCACCGGGGGCCTGCACCAGGGCATTGAACTGATACATGCGCTTCCCCTGGGGGTTAAACAGCTTGATGTGGAGCGAGTAATCCCCGTCTGAAGGCAGCGGCGTGTCGGGGAAGACCACGATTTCTGTTTGGTCTTTGTTGACTTCGATCAACGACGGGATCTCTTCGAGGCACTTGGTCCGGCTCATCATGCTGCCAACGCTGGTGCGGCAAATGCGCATGCGGTGAGGCTTGAGCTTGGAGTCGAAGTAGTCCGGCACGGTGACGGTGAGTTTGAGAATCGCGGTCTTGCGGTCCTTTTCGCGCAGGGTGAGATACCACTCCGAGCGGTCGTTCTCGATGCTGGAGGTCTGGTAGTAATACAGCTTCCGGTAGTCACGATCGTTGTCCCACCGGAATTCCATCAGTCCTGGTGTGCCCTGGGCGTGTGCGATCTGCTCGGGAGCTCCGCTGAATGCTGAGCCAAGCAACAGAGCTGCAGCGGTGCCGGCTCCAGCAAGCAAGCGTCTGATGGTGGAACGGGCCATAGGAAGAATCTTGATGATGGGATTCTCCTGAGTCCAACCACGGGGCGGTGATCTCAGGGGTCGGAGGCTGATCTGTCAGTTGTGACCAGATCGGTCTGGACGCAGCCGCTGCGCGTCGCCTTGGTAGGGATGCACAGGTTGCTGCTCCTGCGGGATCCAGGCGTGGGCCAGCACACGGATGCAGCGGGGGAGGTCGCCTTGAACAGCCATTTGCTGGCAATCCAGCAAGGCCACCGTGTCCCAGCCGGGCCGCCGCCGGGCAATGGCAGCTGGAAAACAGGCGTCGAGATCGGCGGTGACCGAGAAGGTCACCGACACCAGATGGTCGGAGCTCAGATCATTGCTATCGACGAGGGCATCCATCAGCGCGCTGACCGCCGCTTCGATGGCCTCCGTGCTGTTCTCTGTGCAGGTGGTAGCCCCGCGCAGGCCTCTCAGAACAAGGGGTGAGCTGGTCATGGGCGGTACAGCCAAAGCACCTGGCCGCTTCCCATCAATTCAATCGAGAGGCGCTGCTGCAGTTGATGCAAGAGCTGGGATCCCGGCAGCAAGCCACTGAGCTTGCGGCGTTGCTTGCCCAGAGTGACGGGACGGATGTCGTCCGTGTCGAGGTCGGCCAGCTGCGCTGCGAGACGACGGGCATGGTCTTCGTCGCCGAGTTCATCCACCAAGCCCAATGCCTGTGCCTGTTCTCCGCTGAACACCCGTCCATCGGCGAAGCGCTTCACCGTTTCCAGCTCAAGATTTCGCCCCTGCGCCACAACACCAACGAATTGGCCGTAGCTGCTGTCGATCAGCTCCTGAAGCAATGCACGTTCGGCATCGCTCAGCGGACGATCCGGGGACAGGATGTCCTTGAACGGACCGCTCTTCACCGTGTCGAAGCGAATCCCGATCTTTTCGAACACCCGCGAGAGGTCGTTCCCTCGCAGGATCACCCCGATGGAACCGGTGATCGTTCCGGGATTGGCGACGATTTTCTCGGCAGCTACGCCGATGTAGACCCCCCCTGATGCGGAGATGTTGCCGAAGCTGGCCACCACGCGACAGCCCTGTTCCCGGAGCCGCAGCAGGGCTGCATGAATTTCCTGGCTGTCTCCAACCGTGCCGCCGGGGCTGTCAATGCGCAGCAGCAGTGCTGGAAATTCCCTCTGCTTCACCTCCCTCAGCGCATTTAGCACCCGCTTCCGTGTGGCACCGGTAATGGGGCCATCAACAACGATGCGCGCCATCCGTCGTCGGGATTTTCGCCGCAAGGGCCAGATCATGTTGCGCATCTGCATCGCCCCAGATCTTAAAAAGAGCACCCAAGCGTCCATCCATGCCGTCATTGCGACTCTGGTTTCTGATGGTGTTGCCCTTTGCGCTCTGGGGCACGGCGATGACCGCCATGGCGCCATTGCTTGCCAGCGCAGGGCCTTGGCTGGTTGCTGGCTTGCGCCTCGTGCCCGCCGGTTTGGCTCTCTTGCTCTGGGGTCAGTGCACCGGCCGTGGCCTGGCGATCGATTCCCGTGATCGACTTTGGTTCCTCCTGTTCACCGTGGTGGATGCCACCTTGTTTCAAGGCCTTCTGGCGCTGGGCTTGGAGGGCACAGGCGCGGGTCTCGGTTCCGTCCTGATTGATTGCCAACCTCTGTTGGTGGCCCTGATGGCACGCGCTCTGTTCATGGAGTCGATCAATCCCATCGGCTGGATGGGCTTGGCCATCGGTTTGGCGGGGATCGTCTGCATTGGTCTGCCCGCTGAGCTGTTGGGACATTGGTGGTTGCTGGCTGATCCTCCGGTGGTGCAGCAGTTGTTTCAGCCCGGTGAGGGCTGGATGTTGCTGGCGGCCGTCGCCATGGCGGCTGGGACGGTGTTGATCCGCTTTGCATCACGCCACAGCGATCCGGTCAGCGTCACGGCATGGCACATGGTGCTGGGGGGACTTCCCCTGCTCGGGGTTCATGCCCTGCAGCGCACCGATGCCGGCTTGGGCTGGACGGCAACTGACTGGGCGCGGATGGGGTACGCAAGCCTGCTTGGAAGTGCCCTGGCCTACGGATTGTTCTTCTGGTTCGCCAATCAGCGCGATCTCACCAGTTTCAGCAGCCTTGGATTTCTCACCCCTGTGTTTGCCTTGGCCACCGGTGGGTGGTTGCTGGGAGAGCGCCTTGATCTGCTCCAGTGGATCGGTGTCGTGATGGTGCTTGTGTCGGTGATTTTTGTGAGTCAACGTCGACGGTTCTGGGAGCCACTGTCTCTTGCGGACCCCTCTTCATGACGCTGTCACCGCTTCATCTCGTCATCGTCAACACGCCCATCGGGGCCCTCGGCAGTGGCGAGGGTGGAGGTGTGGAGCTCACCCTCCGATCCTTGGTGCAGGGGTTGGTGCGGCGCGGCCACAGGCTCACGGTTGTGGCCGCCAAGGGCTCCACGCTTCCCGCCGACTGCAGCGGAGTTGAGTTGCTGGAGGTGGAGGGTGTGAACCAGCCCAGCTGGCAGCACGCCGACGAGCATGCGCCGGTCGAAATTCCCCGCAACGGTCTTCTGCCGGCTCTCTGGGAAGCCGCGCTCGATGTAGGTCAGTCCGCCGACGCCGTGATTAACGGTGGGTACGACTGGTTGCCCCTGTGGCTAACGCAGCAGGTAAGCGCCAGGCTCTTTCACCTCGTGAGCATGGGGGATGTGGCTGCGGTTATGCGTGACGTGATTGAAGCCGTCGCCGCTTGGGATTCCCGTCGTCTTGCTTTTCACACGCACCGCCAGGCCGCTGATTTCCAGCTCCCTTCCCCCGCCAACGTTGTGGGTAACGGATTTGATCTCAGCATTTACACCTTTCAGCGCCCGACCGATGGCCCCCTGGGTTGGGCAGGCCGCATCGCTCCGGAAAAGGGTCTGGAGGATGCAGCAGCAGCAGCAGCAGCGTTGGGAGAACAGCTTCTGGTTTGGGGGTTGCGTGAGGACGACGCCTATGCGCGCCAGGTGGAGTCGAGTGTTCCCAAGGGCACGATCGACTGGCGTGGATTTCTATCCACCCAGGAGCTGCAGCAGGAGATGGGCCACTGCCGCGCTCTGATCAACACACCCAAATGGAACGAGGCCTACGGCAATGTTGTGGTTGAAGCCCTCGCCTGTGGTGTTCCGGTAGTCGCCTATGACCGCGGTGGACCGGGGGAGCTGATCTGTTCGGGGCGCACAGGCTGGTTGGTGCCGCCCGACGATGTCGCTGCTCTCACGGAGGCTCTTCGTCGCGTTGACAGCATCGAGCGTTCCTACTGCCGCAGCTGGGCTGAGGAGTATGCCTCCTGTGAGGTCTTCAGTCAGCGAGTTGAATCGTGGGTTCGAACAGGACTGATGGCAGATGTCAGCATCAACCCCAGGAGCTGAGGGTCCCTTGTCGGTCAATGTTTCAGGACGCCAGCGACGCCAGGTTCTGGCGCTTGTGCTGACCCTGGGACTCGTCATCACCTGCTGGCGTTTGGGATCCACCGGCGTGGTGGATGAAACTCCGCCGTTGTTTGCCGCAGCCGGGCGGGCCATGGCTGACACCGGCGACTGGCTGACGCCTCGGGTGAACGGCTTGCCCCGTTACGACAAACCGCCCCTGGTGTACTGGCTGATGGGGTTCGGCTATGCCTTGCCCGGACGCGAGGTTTGGGATCCTCTCGGCAGTTGGGCGGCACGGTTTCCTTCCGCCCTGGCCACGGTCGGGCTGATGCTTGGCCTCGCCGATACCGTGCTGCGTTGGCCGTTTTCCGGCGATGCGCGTCCGCGTTTAACGGCACTAATTGCGCCGCTGGCGTTTGCCTTCTCGCCCCTGGTGCTCGTCTGGAGCCGCACCGCAGTGAGTGATGCTCTGCTGTGCGGCCTGCTGGGTCTCAGCCTGTTGTTGCAGTGGCGGCGTTTTGCTGCCCCCCAAGAGGTGGCCTGGTGGCCGGCCTGGGTGATCCTCGGATTTGCAGTACTGGCCAAGGGGCCTGTCGCTGTAGTGCTGTCAGGACTCGCTCTGCTGATGTTCGGAGCGTTGCGACGGGATCTCGTTCAGCCTTGGCTGAGGCTGCGCCCGCTGCCCGGGTTGCTGCTCACCGCTCTGATCAGCCTTCCCTGGTACGCACTGGAGTTGCTGGTGGAAGGACAGCCCTTCTGGGACAGCTTTTTCGGCTATCACAACCTTCAACGCTTCACCTCCGTTGTGAACGATCACCTCCAGCCCTGGTGGTTTTTCGGGCCGGTGATGCTCTTGGCTGCCCTGCCCTTCACGCCTTATCTGCTGTTGGGGCTGGCGCGGGTACCCCAATCACGGATCGCTCCTGAGCATTCGTTGCATCAATTCGCAGCTTGCTGGCTGTTGGCGGTGCTGCTTCTGTTCACCACCGCAGCCACCAAGCTCCCCAGTTATTGGTTGCCCGCCACCCCCGCGGCGGCTCTGTTGGTGGCCCAGGCCACTGTGAGCTCCACGGTGGGCTCATCGCGCTGGCAACGGATGGCCTGGGGCGCCTGCCTGATGCTGATCGCGGTCCTGGCCGCTGGGTTTTGGCTGGGATCGCTTTGGGTTCCCCTGATCGACGATCCGGAGATGCCGACGCTGTCGGTGGATTTGCTGGCCAGTGGTTTGTTGAAGTGGGCTGCGGTCTGGTTCAGCGCTGCCGCCGCCCTTGGAGCCGTTCTCTTGCTTCAGCGCCGTGCTGCCGCTCAGGCCTTGCTGGCCCTGCAGGGCTGTCTGCTCGGATTTCATCTCACGGCACTGATCCCCATCGCCGAACTCGCCGATCGTCTGCGTCAGCAACCGGTGCGCGACGCGTCCTCACTGATGCTGTTGCAACAGCGCAGTGGAGAGCCCATGGTCATGGTTGGCGCCATGAAGCCTTCGCTGCACTTCTACACAGGGCAGGTGATTCTCTACGAAGGCCAATCCGATGGGGCGTTGGTCAACATTGCGGATCGCCTGGCCCATGAACAGCGACGCGGCTGGAGTGGATACCCCCTCGGGAGTCCTGGTGCATCAAGCACTGTGCTGGTGCTGATCGATCGCGGCACGGCCGCTCGGGATCACTGGAGCGACCTACAGCCTTTGCTCCTCGGCCAGATCGGGATCTACGACGTGTGGCGTCTGGACCGCAGTCGCCTTGAGCAACGGGCACAAAACCTCAAGGCCGATGGCGTGGATGCCGACTGGCGGGAGCCGCGTCCGGAGCGGTACTGAGCCTTAAGACCGTGACAAGGTCTGTCGATGGCAAAAACCGCATTGCCCCCAGAGCTTGATTTCTCCGTTGGGCGCTGGTCTGCTGCAGTCCGGGCATGTCCCCATGCCATGCACATCGGTGCGGCTCGGATGCTGGGCCCAAATGCTGGCTTCGCTCTCCAATACTGCTGATTGAAGGGGGTGGTGTTGCTGAATGCGCAGATCACGCACCGCGTGGCCGGCTTGATGCAGGGCGCTGATCAGTTGAGGCTTGTTGTAAAGGAGAGCCTGGCGCCATTGGGGATGACTTGCTCCCACGGTCAGTACCCCGCGTTGCAGCGATAGGGGGCGGCAGTGCGGTGCCAGTTGGGCTCCCGCAACTCTCGGCCAGTCCTGCCAAAGCGCCGCCAAGTGGTCATCCTTGCGCCACTCTTTCTGCAGCGCGTTCAGGCAGGTTTGCAAGGGTTCCGCTGGCGCTGGTGCAGCTGACTGGAGCAGCTCCAGGCCCGGTAGGCGACGACGTTGTGACTCAGGTGCAACGCCCATCAATCAATCTTAGGCAGAACTGCTGCGGGAACCTCGCTAATCTCAGCGCGTCTAAGGCCAAGTCATGGGTTTCTTTGATCGGCTGAGCAGGTTGGTTCGTGCCAACGCCAACGCTGCTGTTAGCAGCATGGAGGACCCAGCCAAGATCCTCGATCAATCCGTCGCAGACATGCAGGCGGACCTGGTCAAGTTGCGTCAGGCCGTCGCCCTGGCGATTGCGAGTCAGAAGCGTCTGACCAGCCAGGCTGAGCAGGCTGCAGCTCAATCCAAGACCTGGTACGAGCGTGCCGAGTTGGCTCTGAAAAAGGGTGAGGAATCCCTGGCTCGGGAAGCATTGACCCGTCGCAAGACGTTCCAGGAGACGGCGACCTCGCTGACAGCCCAGGTGCAGGCCCAAGACGGCCAAGTGGAGTCGCTCAAGAAGAGTCTGGTAGCCCTCGAAGGAAAGATCGCTGAGGCCAAGACCAAGAAGGACATGCTCAAGGCCAGGGCCCAGGCGGCCAAGGCTCAGCAGCAGTTGCAGAGCACCGTCGGCAGCATCGGCACCGATTCCGCCATGGCGGCCTTCGAGCGGATGGAGGAAAAGGTTGAGGCCCTGGAAGCCACCGGTCAGGCTGCGGCTGAGCTGGCTGGATCTGATCTGGAGAGTCAGTTCGCGGCTTTGGAAAGCGGTGGCGGCGTTGATGATGATCTCGAGGCGTTGCGTGCTCAGCTGAAGGGAGGCCCGGAAGCCGTTGCTCTCCCCGCATCCGAGGCCTCTGAGGCCGTGAAGCCCGTGCAGGTGGAAGAGGTGGATGCCGAACTCGAAGACTTGAAGCGATCCATCGACAAGCTCTGAACAAGCGGGGAAAGTCATCCGGCTTTCCATAGGATCGGTTCAGTCATTTGAGTGCCTTGGCTGGAGCTGTTGCCGATTTCACCGATGCTGGTTTTAAACGTGAAGTCCTCAAGGCTTCCGGCACGGTCCTTGTTGATTTCTGGGCTGCCTGGTGTGGTCCCTGCCGACTGATCGCCCCTTTGATGGATTGGGTCGCCAGTGATTACGGCGATCGTGTCAGCGTTGGCAAGCTTGAGGTGGATGCCAATCCCCAGACCCGTGATGCCTATGAGGTGCAGGGCATTCCCACGCTCATCCTCTTCCGCAACGGTGAAGTGGTGGCGCGGCATGAAGGTGCCATCGCCAAACCGCAGCTGCAGTCCTTCTTGGATGCCAACCTCTAAGCGGCTTGCCTCGCTGGGCAACGCTGTTTTTGCCCGTGTTGACGCTGCCAAGCAGGCTTATCGGCTCGAGGCCTCTTCTTTAGAGCGACCGGGTCTGGTGGATCTCTCCATTGGATCGTCTGATCTCCGTCCGCCCACGACATTGTTGGACACCATGGCCTCAGCGGTCATGGCGTTCGACAGCAGCTCCTATTGCCTTCAGGCCGGACTGAGGCCTTTCCATGCCGCAGTCGCGGACTGGTGTCGCCATCGCTTCGACGTCGCGGTGGATCCTGATCATGAGGTCCAGTTGTTGGTGGGATCCCAGGAAGGAACCGCCCACCTGCCGCTGGCGTTGCTTGATTCCGGTGATGCTGCTCTGCATTTGGACCCCTGTTATCCGTCCCACACCGGTGGATTGCACCTTGCAGGAGCCCGGACCAAGGCCTTGGCCCTCTCCCCCGATAACGACTGGCGGCCGGATCTGTCGACCATCAGCCCCCAGCTCTGGGATCAACTGAAGCTGTTTGTTTTGGGGTACCCCCACAACCCTTCAGCCCGGGTGGGGGATCAGGAGGATCTCAATCGCATCACGGCGATCGCGGCTCGGCACGACGTGGTGATCGCTCACGACAATCCCTATGTGGATCTCGCCCTGGATGGAGAGCCTCCCGCTCTTCTGAAGGCTCCGAGCTGGAGGGAGTGCGGCATTGAATTCTTTTCCCTCTCGAAGGGCTGGTGCCTTGGGGGATTCAGGCTCGGTTTCGCGGTTGGTGCTGCACCGCTGATTGCCGCCCTGCGTCGCGCCAAGGCCGTCATCGATTTCAACCAGAGCCTGGCACTGCAGCAGGGTGCGATCCAGGCCTTGCAATCCTTCCCCGATTGGCCGCGGCAACTGCATCCGACCTATCGCGAACGACGGGATCGAGTGGTTGAGACCCTCAGGGCACGCGGTTGGTCAGTCCCTTGTCCAGAGATGGCGATGTACCTCTGGTTCCCCTTGCCTGATGCGGCCCATCGTCGGGGGTGGAGTGATGAAGATGCCGCTAGGGAACTGCTTCAGCGCAGTGGTGTCGCCTTGACCCCTGGGTCTGGGTTTGGTGACGGCGGTCGTCAGTGGCTGCGCATGGCGCTGGTGCGGCCGGTGAATGAGTTGGTAGAGGTTGCAGAGCGTCTGGCGGATGCAATGGATGACTGATCCACGGCTGCCGCAATATCGAGGCCCACACCGTGGTGGTGGCCGGTTGGTGGCGATGTATCGCCGCCTCGCTGGTGCCTCGGCACGCTGTTGGGCCATCCGACACGTGCCTGTGTGCAGCAGCACGGAGGAGCTGCTGGGGACCTGGTTGCGCGATCAGCCGTCGTTGATGGGGCCTCGCGCCGTCATTGCCACCCACCAACGCCGGGGAGTCGGCCAGTCGGGGCGCGCCTGGGTTTCTCCGCCAGGTGGTGTCTGGATCAGTGCTGCCTTGCCCTGGCGGGGCCATGGGTCTGGTCAGGCCGGCTTGCTTGGCTTGGCGCTGGCCCTGTCGGTGCTGCAACGGCTTGAGCAGCGGGGCCTTTCGGTTCAGATCAAATGGCCCAACGACCTGTTCGTGAACGGCCGCAAATTGGCGGGCCTTCTGCCAGGGGTGGTGCAGCGGGGCTCTCAGCTGCGTTTGCTGCGCATCGGCCTGGGCCTGAATGTGCGGAATGCAGTTCCTGGCCATGCCATTGCCCTGAGAAGGCTTGAAGGGCAGCTGGCTGCGGATCCGATCCGGTGGACGGCGGAGGTTTTGCTGGCCTTCGATCACTGTCACGGCATCGGAGGCGATGGGGCCTGGTGCCTCGATGGCGTTCAGGCCCGGCTCTGGTCCGATCAGCTCGTCCATCCTCAAGACGGTCAGATTTGGAGAATTGCTGGCCTTGAACGCGATGGAGGGCTGCGGTTGCGTCAGGGTTCAAGGACTGAAACCTGGCGCCGCTGGCCCTGAGTTGGTGTCCCATCCATAGGATTTCTTGGCACAACCGTCTTGTCCCTTGCTGGCTTGGTTCGCGCTGATCTGGATGTTGGTTCCAGCCGCGGCTGCGCAGGGTTTTGATCAGTCGCTCGATGGTCTGGTTCGCCAACGGGTGATCACGTCCCAGGAGCGCAAGCTGCTCCGGGGCGGTGGCGTGGCGGTTCCCATGGAACGGAGCCGTTTCGAGGAGGCCTGTCGCACCGGTGCTCTGTCCCGGCAGGACTGCGCTTCCAGGGTGGCCAGGCGTTCGCCGGGGGCACCGGCTTCAGCACGGGTTCGCTTGATCCCCTCCCGCCAACCGTTGCGTGTTCCCGTGTCAGCGCTTCTCGCCCGCGATGGCGGCACCTTTCGGCTCGAATCCGTCTTTGCGGTCACGCCCCGTCCGCTGCCCGCCCCCGGCAATGGTGACCGTCAACTGCTCTTCCCGGTGGTTGGAGACGCTTTTAAAAGCAGTGGGTTTGGTTGGCGTCTGCATCCGATCCTGGGGAGCTGGCTGATGCATGCCGGGCGGGACTTTGCAGCACCGGAGGGCACGCCGGTGGTGGCTGCTCTTTCAGGGCAGGTCTTAAGCAGTGGTCTTGCCGGTGGCTATGGCGTCGCCATCGAACTGGAACACACCCAGCCTTTGCGCCGCACGCTCTATGGCCATCTCTCGGAGATCTATGTGCGACCCGGTCAGCCGGTGCGCCAGGGAGAGGTGATTGGCCGCGTCGGCAGCACAGGTCTCAGCACAGGGCCACACCTGCATTTCGAGTTGCGCACACCATTGCGGGCCGGTTGGCAGGCCGTTGATCCAGGGGATCTGGATCTTTCCGCCGTGATGCGTGCCAACAACGATCCTGTTTCGCTGCTGCTGGGCCAGGTGTTGCGCAGCCTTGAACGGGATCAGCCCTAGCCCACAGCTACGTCGAGCGAAACAGAGACGTCAGTTCGTCTGTTCCCTGAGGATGAATCCAACACCGCGCACGGTGTGGATGAGGGTGGGCGCATCATCCAGTTCGACTTTTTGACGCAGGTAGCTGATATAGACGTCGAGAAGATTGTCGTCCCCACAAAAATTTTCTCCCCAAACACCGTGCATGATTTCCTGGCGTTCAAGCACGCGGCCTGCGCCCCGCATCAGGAAATTCAGCAGGTCGTATTCTTTCACCGACAGTCGGATCGCACGATCTCCCCGCATCACATCCCGGGTTCGCGTGTTCATGCTGAGGTCGGCGACCTTGAGAATTTCGTTGACGTCTGGGCCGCCTACGAGGCCTGAGAATGTTTCAGCGCGGCGGTGCATTGCCCGCAGGCGCGCCATTAATTCGTCGATGGAAAATGGCTTGATCAGGTAATCATCAACGCCGGCTTCGAGAGCCTTGACGCTCCTGTGGCTTCGGAGGATCTGGAACGCTGGTCTGCGCCGTTTGTCCGGGGCAAGCCCGAACGGGATGGCGAAAGGGTGGAGGGCCCTGGTTTGGGGCTCGCCTTGGCGCGCGAACTGGTGAGGGGGTGTGGAGGAACGCTGGAGCTCCACCAGAAGCCCTCATCGGAAGGAACCACCACGATTGTTCGGTTGCGACTGAAAGTCAGAACATCGAACGGGTCTGGAGCAGTTGTGGCAACTGTTCGAACAGATCCGGCTTGAGCACGTAGGCCTCCGCTCCATTCGCCAGAGCTTCGTGTTTCTTGTCGGCGTCATTGAGAGCCGTCACGATGACCACCCTCAACGCAGGCTGGGAAGCGGCCTGGAGCTGCAGCTGTTTCAGGCAGGCCAAGCCGTCCATGCCGGGCAGCATCAAGTCCAGCAGCAGCAGATCGAAACGATCAGAGCCGGCTTCGTCGAGAAAGTCTTCTGCGGATCCGAAGCGGATGCAGGTGTGCCCCTCATCGGTGATCTCAGCACTGATCAGCTGCTGGATGCGCGGGTCATCCTCCACGACTGCAACACGAAGAGCCTTGGGGGTCTCCTCCATTAGCGCAGGGGCACTGCACTCATTGTGGGCATCCTGTGAGCGCTCGACCATCCTGGAAGCGAGCAATGCGTTGAGCTCGGGCCGCCACATCGTCTTCATGGGTCACCATCACCAGGGTGATGCCCTGTTGGTGGAGTTCATCAAACAGTTCCAGCACTTCGGCGGTGGTGTTGGAATCCAGGGCCCCTGTGGGTTCGTCCGCCAGCAGCAGACTGGGGCGGTTGATGATGGCCCGGGCGATGGCCACCCGTTGTTGCTGGCCTCCGGAGAGCTGATTGGGCTTGTTCTCCAAACGCTGCGCCAGACCAACGCGGCGCAGGGCCGATTGGGCCCGCTCGATCCGTTCCTCTCTGGGCACTCCCGCATAGATCATCGGGAGCATCACGTTCTCCATGGCGCTGGCGTGGCCGAGCAGATGGAACTGCTGAAAGACAAATCCGAGCGAGCGGTTGCGCACGTCGGCTAAGGCATCGTCATCCAACTGTTCAACGGCCATGCCATTGAGCCGGTATGTCCCGCTGGTGGGCCGGTCGAGGCAGCCAAGGATGTTCATTGCCGTGCTCTTGCCTGAGCCGCTGGCCCCCATCACCGCCAGGTAATCCCCCTCTTGGACGGTGAGATTCAGTTGGTCAAGGGCTTTGACTTCGAGATCACCAGACCCATAGATCTTGCTGATCCCCTTGAGCTCAGCAACCGGCTGCTGCACAGCCTCAGCCAAGACCCTTCAGGCTGGACAGGGCTATGGCCTGCTGAAGCAATGGCGTTCCTGCAACAGCTGTATTGGCCCACTGGAACAGGGGATTGGAAAGGATTCCGCCAACTGCGGTAATCGCTACACATCCAATCAGGGCAACCCGAAGCGGCTGCATGCCCATCAACGACCAGTTCACGTCCGGATAGGCCTTGACCACATCGGAGGCTTCCTGAGGCTCCTTCACCACCATCATCTTGATAACGGAGATGTAGTAATAGATCGACACCACGGAGGTGACCAGGCCAACCACTACCAGCAGATATTCGTGGTTCGCCCAACCGGCAAAGAACAGGTAGATCTTTCCGAAGAAACCCAGCATTGGCGGAATGCCACCCAGAGAAAGCAGGCAAAGACTCAGGCCTAGGGTGATCAGGGGATCCTTCTGGTAAAGCCCGGCGTAATCAGAGATTCGATCGCTTCCTGTGCGGATCGAGAAGAGGATGATGCAGGCGAAGGCCCCCAGGTTCATGAATAGGTAGGCCGCCATGTACAGAACCATGGCCGCGAAACCGTCCTCGGTGCCGCAGACCATGCCGATCATCACGAAGCCGGCCTGGCCGATCGAGCTGTAGGCCAGCATGCGCTTCATCGAGGTCTGGGCGAGGGCAACAACGTTGCCCAGGGTCATGCTCAACACCGCCAGAACGGTGAACAGCAATTTCCATTGATCGTCGAAGGCACCAAAGCAACCCACCAGGATGCGAAGAGCCAGAGCGAATCCGGCTGCTTTGGAACCCACTGAAAGGAACGCCACCACAGGGGTTGGTGAGCCTTCGTAGACGTCAGGCGTCCACTGGTGGAAGGGAACGGCTGCGATCTTGAATGCAACGGTGGCCAAGACGAACACCAGGGCCAAAGCAGCCAGAGGTGTGGTGCTGGTTTGGAGAGCCAGGCCGATGGTGTCGAGGCTGGTGCTGCCGCTTAGGCCGTACAGCAGGGAGGAGCCATAGAGGAAAACAGCAGCGGCTGCCGATCCCACGAGCAGATATTTGAGTGCTGCTTCCGAGCTGCGGGCATCCCGCTTCATGTAGCCCGACAGCAGATAGCTGGCGACGGAGAGCGTCTCCAGCGAGATAAATACACTCACCAGATCCGTTGCCCCGCAGAGGAGCATGGCGCCGAGTGTTGCTGCGAGAAGGATGGCTGCGTACTCGCCAACGGGTGTGCCGCTCTTCACCGCGTAACGCCAGCTGATCAGCAGCGACAGAAGCGTGGAGAGTGCAATCACAGCCCGGAACGCCACTGCCAAGTTGTCGGCGAGGAAGGCTCCAAGGAACGAGGGCTCCAGAGGTGCGTTCCACTGCAGGGCGAGTAGCACCAGGGAGGTGCCCAGGCCCGCATAGCAAATCGGCGGCACCCAACGTGTTGCGACCTTTTCGCCGGCCAGGTCCACCAAGAGGGTGGCGATCATCGCCAGCAGAACTGCCCCTTCTGGCAGTACGGCGGAGGCGTTGAGAGAGAGATTCAGCAGCTCACCAGGGGCAGCCGTGGCCTGGGTGGCGAGAAGGAAAGCACCCATGTCGGGCATGGCAGCCTGGAACCGTTGAGCTGGGGTGACTGTAGCGGCGCTTGACGCGCCGACGGTCATGCAGAGCGCTGCTCGGTGCGATAAAGAAGGGGAACGGTTTACCTGCCGCTAGTGGCGCACACCCTCGTCATCGTTGAGAGCCCCACGAAGGCCAAGACCATCCGTGGCTTCCTTCCCAAGGGATTCAAGGTCGAAGCCTCCATGGGGCATGTCCGTGACCTTCCCAACAACGCCAGCGAGATTCCGGCATCAGCCAAGGGGCAGAAATGGGCCAACCTCGGTGTGAACATCGAAGCGGATTTCGAGCCGCTTTACGTAGTCCCGAAGGACAAGAAGAAAACGGTTCGCGAACTCAAGGACGCCCTCAAGGGTGCTGATCAGTTGCTGTTGGCGACGGACGAAGACCGGGAGGGTGAAAGCATCAGTTGGCATCTGCTCCAGCTGCTGGCGCCGAAGGTGCCGGTGAAGCGCATGGTGTTTCACGAGATCACCAAGGAGGCCATCGGCAAGGCCCTGGATCAGACCCGCGATCTGGACATGGAGCTGGTCCATGCCCAGGAAACCCGGCGCGTTTTGGATCGCCTTGTGGGGTACACCCTGTCCCCTCTCCTCTGGAAAAAGGTGGCCTGGGGACTCTCCGCCGGGCGGGTGCAGTCCGTTGCGGTTCGTCTCCTGGTTCAACGGGAACGGGCCCGCCGCGCCTTCCGCAGCGGCAGCTACTGGGACCTCAAGGCCCAGCTTGAACAGTCGGGCAGTGCCTTTGAGGCCAAGCTCACCCATGTGGGTGGCCAGCGAATCGCCACCGGCAACGATTTCGACGAGAGCACCGGCGGGCTGAAGGCGGGCAGTGCTGTGCGGCTGCTCAGCGAGAGCGAGGCCAAGGCGTTGGCTGAATCCGTGCGATCCAGCGCCTGGACTGTGGATGCGGTGGAGGAGAAGCCCACCGTGCGCAAGCCGGTGCCTCCCTTCACCACCAGCACCCTCCAACAGGAGGCGAATCGCAAGCTGCGCCTCTCAGCCCGGGAAACCATGCGCTGTGCCCAGGGGCTCTATGAACGCGGTTTCATCACCTACATGCGGACCGACTCGGTTCACTTGTCGGATCAGGCGATCAACGCATCCCGCAACTGCGTGGAGACCCTCTACGGCAAGGAGTATCTGAGCAAAGGGCCGCGGCAGTTCAGCACCAAAGCCCGCAATGCCCAGGAGGCCCATGAAGCGATTCGTCCATCGGGCGAAAGCTTCCGAACCCCCGGTGAGACCGGACTTGATGGGCGAGATCTGGCGGTCTACGAGCTGATTTGGAAGCGCACCGTGGCCAGCCAGATGGCTGAAGCCAGGCTCACCATGCTGTCGGTAGATCTCAGCTCAGGTGAGGCCAGTTTCCGGGCCAGCGGCAAGCGCATCGACTTCCCCGGTTTCTTCCGCGCCTACGTGGAGGGCAGTGATGATCCCGACGCGGCCCTCGAGGGTCAGGAAGTGCTGCTGCCGGCGTTGAGCGTTGGCGATGCACCGGAGCCGAAGACCGTTGAGCCCCTCGGCCATCAAACCCAGCCCCCGGCACGCTTCAGTGAGGCATCGCTGGTGAAGATGCTGGAAAAGGAAGGAATCGGCCGGCCGTCGACCTACGCCTCGATCATTGGAACGATCGTGGATCGCGGCTACGCCACGCTGCTGGGTAATGCCCTGACCCCCAGCTTCACCGCCTTTGCGGTGACGGCGCTGCTCGAGGAGCATTTCCCTGAACTGGTTGACACCAGCTTCACCGCCCGGATGGAGAACACCCTTGATGAGATCTCCCACGGCAAGGTGCAGTGGCTGCCGTACCTCGAGGGCTTCTACAAGGGTGACGAGGGTCTTGAAAACCAGGTGCAGCAGCGGGAGGGAGACATCGATCCCGGTGCATCCCGCACCATCGATCTGGAGGGCTTGTCCTCCGTGGTTCGTATCGGCCGGTTTGGCGCTTACCTGGAGGCCAAACGGGTCAGCGACGACGGTGAGGAAGAGCTGATCAAGGCCACCTTGCCCCGGGAGATCACTCCGGCTGATCTGGATGAAGAGCAGGCCGAACTGATTCTCAAACAGAAGGCCGACGGCCCCGAAGCCATCGGTGAGGATCCGGAAACGGGGGATTTGGTCTACCTGCTCTCCGGTCAGTACGGCCCTTATGTGCAGCGGGGGCAGGTGAGTGATGAGAATCCCAAGCCCAAACGCGCGTCTCTGCCCAAGGGGCAGAAGCCCGAAGATCTCACCCTGGAGGATGCCCTCGGACTGCTCCGCTTGCCGCGTCTTCTCGGCGAACATCCCGAAGGTGGTCGCATTCAGGCGGGGCTGGGTCGCTTTGGCCCCTATGTCGTCTGGGACAAGGGCAAGGGCGATAAGGATTACCGATCGCTCAAGGGGGATGACGATGTTCTGGCGGTGGGGCTGAGCCGAGCCATCGAGCTGCTGGCCATGCCCAAACGGGGTCGGGGTGGACGCACCGCCCTAAAGGATCTCGGTAAGCCGGAGGGCAGTGATGAAACGATTCAGGTCTATGACGGCCCCTACGGCCTGTACGTCAAACAGGGCAAGGTGAATGCCTCCCTGCCGGAAGGCAAGGGTGCTGACGATGTGACCCTTGAGGAGGCGGTGGAACTTCTTGTCGCCAAGGCAGCATCGAAGAAGGGCGGTCGTAAAACCGCTGCGAAAAAACCGGCGGCCAAGAAGCCAGCTGCCAAAAAACCAGCCGCCAAGAAACCTCCTGCCACCACCAAGACCGGTCGGCTCAGGGCCAGTGCGGTGCGGGTGATCAAGCCGGCTGACAATTGATGGTCCGTTTGCTTTGGCTGCTGCCTGTGGGGCTCCTGCAGGCCTGTGCCGGTACACCGGTCGCCGAGCAGTTGGAGCGATCCTTCGCGGTGCCTGAAGCCAGGCCCGCCCAAGCCGCTGAGCCCATGCCGGCTGTGAAGACCAGCCCAAGAGTTGTCAGCCCATCGGTTGCCAGCCCCATTGCTGAGCGCCCCTCCACGCCGGAGGCCGAACCTGTTTCCTTGCCTGAGGCAACGGATGCTCCTGAGCCTGATCCGCAGCCGAAACCGCAGACGGTGTCATCCCAGCGTCAGCCCCAGGAGCCTTACCGGATCACCATCCGTTTGGCCGGAGCCGACCCTGCCGCTCCTGCTGAAGCCGTCACCCGCGCTCTGCGTGAGGCGGATGTTGGATTCGCGGTGGAACGGATTGAGCGGGTCGAACCATGACCGACGCGAACCCCCGGTTGAGCCGCCAGCAGGCTCTGAGGCTGATTGAGGGGGCGTATCTGGCGGCCGCGACGGGGCTGATCTGGTTGGCTCTCTACTACTTACCGGTGGGTGGGGCGCTGTTCCGTCTGGCCCTCCCCCTGCCCCTGATTCTTCTGCAGTTGCGTCGCGGCAGCCGTTCCGGTGTCGAGGGACTCCTGCTCTCTGTGCTGCTGCTCACGGCCTTGATGGGCCCCTTGCGTGGGCCGCTGCTGCTGTTTCCCTACGGGCTTTTGTCGCTTTGGCTGGGCTGGAGCTGGTGCCGGGGGATCAGCTGGTGGCTGAGCTGGTCAGGGGGCGTCGTTCTTGGTACTGCAGGGTTCTTGGTGCGGGTTCTCGTGCTCTCGTTGCTGGTGGGAGAAAACCTCTGGGTGGTGATCACCCGGGCCGGTTCCGCTCTCCTGGACCGCTTGATCGCGGCCCTGCATCTGCCGATCACACCAGATCTCACCCAGGTGCAGTTGATGGCGCTGCTGTTGGTGGTGGTTCAGGAGGTCATTTATGTCCTGTCCCTTCATGCGTTGGCGTATTGGATCTTTCCCCGCCTGAAATCACCGATTCCGGAGCCCCCGAGGCTGCTGCATGGACTCGTTGCCCTCGATCCCCTCTGAAGCCTCGATGTTTCCTGAGGGCTGTCAGCAGCTGGGACGTCTCGGCGCAAGCGTTCTGGATGCAGCGGCACTGCGTCCCTGGACCTCCAGCGCTCAACCCCTGGATCTGTTGCTCGTTCTGGCGGCCACACGAACGGCCGAGCATGAGGGGATTTCCGCCGCTGGCTCAACCGTGGCTTCGCGGCGCTACACCGCCCTGGCTGATGCGGAGCTCCTGATCCAAGGGCCGGCCCGGAAGCGTCGTTGGCCTCTGCCGCCTCTGCCCGCTGGAGTCTCCCCTGCTCTGCTCAGCCATGTTGCGGCGCGACGTCTGAATTTGACGCCGCAGGTGGCGGCCCTCGGCTTGGTCCAGAAACCCGATTTTCCCCACCTGGACATTGAGCCCCTGGATCAAGGCCCCTCGGCTTGTCTGTCCAGTGGTGCGGCAATGCCATTGCCGCGGGTGCAGCAGTTGTGGCGACAGGGAGAACGGCTGGGGAGGCGGTTGAAACGCCCCCTGGTGGTGGCGGAGTGCGTTCCAGGAGGCACCACAACCGCTCAAGCGGTGTTGACAGCCCTCGGTGTGGAGGTGGGCCATCTGATCAGCGGTAGCGCCCTTCATCCGCCGCAGCAGCTCAAGCAGGAGCTTGTGATCGAAGGGCTTCAGCGGGCCTCCCTTGGTGCGCATCCTTCGGCCGAACAGATCCTGGCCGCTCTGGGTGACCCTTTTCAGGCCTTCACTGCAGGGGTGTTGGTGGGTTCGGTGTCCACGGGACAACCGTTGTTGCTGGGGGGCGGTTGCCAGATGCTGGCTGTTCTGGCTTTGGCGATGCAGGCTTTGCCGGCCGCTCAGCGGGACCACCTGGCGGCACAGGTGTTGATCGGCACCACCGGCTGGCTCGCTGATGAGGGAGCGGATGCTGCAGGTCAGTCCCCTTTCGGCGGGTTGGTGGATGCCACCGCGAGCCACCTGGCTGCCGCACTGTCGGTTCTGGCCTGTGGGGTGCGTTTTCATGGCAGCACCCATCAACCCTTACGGGACTACGAACGCGGCTATGTGAAAGAGGGGGTGGGGGCGGGCGCTCTTTTGCTGCTTGCCCAGCTGCGTGGATGCTCTTGTGCCGAGCTGGTGCTGGATTGTGAGCATGCCCTGGAGCAGCTGCTCAGTCGCCCCGTAACGTCAAGCCCATGAACCTCTGGAGTGAGCGGTTGGGTCCCCTGAGCCGGCGCCATGTGCTCCAGATGATCGGGGCGACGGGTACCGCGCTGCTGGCGGGCTGTCGTCCGACGACTTCCGCCCCAACCCTGATGGCTCCGGCTGGGGTTTTGCCGAAACCGTGGGCTGATGCCTTGCCCAAGCCCTGGCGCCTAACACTGGCTCCAGCCCAGCAGGATTGGACGCCGGCGGATCAGGCGCGTGCCGATGTTTTGGTGATTGGTGATGGATGGCTCGATTCCCATCCAGCGGACACGCTCCAGCCCATTGCCTCTGAACCGCTCGTCAGCCAGTTGGATGGTCAGGCCAAGGCTCTGCTGGCCAGCCTCGGTGCCCTGCAGGATCGGGTGTTGCCGCTGGCCGTCAGCCCCTGGGTGATGCTGTTGCGGGATGACCCGGCCATGACCCAGCAGGGGTGGCCCCTGTTGCTGGATTCCTCCTTGGCAGGGCGTGTGGTGCTTCCTGCCAGCCCACGCCTGGTCATGAGCCTGGCGGACCATTTGGGCGGAGGCCAGGCTTTGCCTGCGTTGCGTCGCCAGGCCCTCACCTATGACGATCGTCAAGTCACCAACTGGCTGCTCAAGGGTGAGGCCAAGGTGGTGGTGCTTCCGCTGAGCCGCTGTATCGCTTTGTTGGGGCGGGACCCCCGTCTTCGGGCGATCCTGCCTGCCTCCGGTGCCCCCTTGCACTGGACTGTTCTGCTCAGGCCAGAGGCCAGTCGTGAACCGGTTCCCCAGAGCTGGGTTGAGCAGGGATGGCGGGATCCCCTGCGTCGCCGCTTGGTGCAGCAGGGATGGCGGGCGCCGATTGCATCGTCAGGGGCGATCGTGGATCAGAACGCCCTTTCGGCGCGCCTGCGGCCTCTGCTCTTTCCGTCCGCAGACACCTGGTTGCGTTGCTGGTCGCTGCCCCCGCTGTTGCCCGAAGACCGGAGTGGATTGGAAGAGCGCTGGCGTGATTCAGCTCCAGAGCCGCCGTCGCGGTGAAGCCTTCAAGCGTTGGTGGGTGTCCGCCAACAGATCAGGAATGGGCAAGTGATGCGGGCAACGGGGAAGGCACGCCCCACAGCGTTCACAGTCGGAGGCATCGTGCTCTTCCCACCAGTGGCCAGCACGGCCGATGAGGTTGTAGCGCTCCTGTGCAAATTCGTTGAGCCCATGCCCGATGGCCAGATTGCGCAGGCGCAAGAGTTCGGGGATCGGAACCTCGTTCGGACAGGGAATGCAGGCCTGACACTGTTTGCAATGCTCCTGGCCGAGCCGTTCCTGCTGCCGCCTTTCTGCCGTGATCAGAGCCTGTTGCTCGGCCTGACTGAGGGGGCCATCCGCCTGCGCCAGGGTTGCGGCGAGTTGAAGATCGCCTGCAACTGCGGCACCAACGGTCAGGGTGCTGATGCCCTGTGCCAGCAGGAACCGGTAGGCCAGCTCGAGGGGGACAAAGGGGGTGCAGTCGTCCATCAGTGTGGGGCTGGGAGCCTGCAGGCGACCGCCTTTGTCGGCAGGGGAGATCGCCATCACACCGAGGCCGTGTTCCAGGGCCCAACGGGCCAGGGGCAGGCGCTGGGGATCCAGCCAATGCAGGTGCAGGCTGCAGAAACTGAAGCGTTGGCTGCGCAGCGCCCGATCGATCAGCGGGTTGCTGCCATGGCTGCTGAAGCCCACCTGGCTGACACGGCCACTGCTGAGGGCCCAGTCCAGAAGCTTTGATCCATCGCCCCCCAGGGCCCAGTCCAGATGCTCCTCCCGGTTGATGCCATGGATGGCGAGGTTGTCGAGCTGTGGACAGCCCAGCCGCTCCAGAATCTGATCAAGGCGGCGTTGTCCCTCCTCGAAACTCAGCACTGGCAGCAGTTTGCTGGTGATCACCCAGTTGTCTGATCCTGTGCTGCTGTTCTGGCGAAGGGCCTCTCCCAGAAATCGTTCCGCAGGTCCGTAGGCCGGGGCGGTTTCCAGATGATTGATCCCAGCTTCCGCTGCTGCATCCAGCACCTCGGCCATCTGCGCCGCTGAGTTCAGGGCGCGCATCGTGCCGAGGGTGAACAGGCTGACGGGGCGGCCGCTGCCGAAGGAGCGGGTGTTCACTCCTCCGAGGGCGCCTCGCTGTCTTCGTTGCGCAAATGGCGCACCAAGGCGGCAGGGCTGAGGTCGTCAACGAAACGGCTGAAGGCACTTTGATCTTCAGCATCCGCCTCCGCATCCACTGGAATCGAGGCTTCCGCCACCACCTCTTCCAGCATCCAGATGCCGCTGCCCGTACGGATCGCCAGGGCAATGGCATCGCTGGGTCGGGCATCCACTTCGATCAGTTCCAGCACTTCGTTCTCGGCCAACTCCGCTTCGTCCAGATCGGGTCGCAGCTTCAACACCGCATGAAAGGTGCTGTCCTCAATCGCGTGGACGATCACGCGCTCCAGTTCGAGCCCCCCAGCCACCAACAGTGCTGCCATCAGGTCATGACTGAGGGGGCGTGGTGGTGCTCCCCCCTGCAGTCCGGCCATGATGTTGTGGGCTTGCGCCTGATCGATCCAGATCGGCACCTGACGTCGACCGCTGGGATCCCGCAGCAGCACCATGGGTGTGCGGCTGGCGGCATCGAGGGCAATTCCGGCGACGCTCATTTCGACCATGTCGGCGGCGCAGCTTTATCCGATTATGGCCAGAGAGCTGCTGCGAGCGATGTTCACGGGGCTGGTGCAGTCAGTGGGAAGAATCGAGCGCCGTGCCGGCGCGGTGGTGGTTTGGGGTTGTGCTCCCTTTGCCCCCCTAGCCCTCGGCGACAGTGTTGCTGTGGATGGCGTCTGCCTCACGGCGGCAGAGCTGATGGCGGATGGTTTCCGCGCCGATGTGAGTGAGGAGACCCTGCGCCGTACCACGTTGGGACGCAAGGCGGACCGTGGGGGAGCGGTGAACCTCGAGCCGGCGCTTCGGCTGAGCGACCGCCTTGGTGGTCATCTGGTGAGCGGTCACGTGGATGCCACCGGTGAAGTCACCCACCTGGAGAGCCTCCCTCACTCCTGGGCCGTGTCGATCCGCTGGTCGGATCCCCGATTCGGCCGTTACGTCTGTGAGAAGGCCAGCATCGCGGTGGATGGAATCAGCCTCACGGTGGCCGAATGTTCGGCCGATGGAACGACGTTCAGCCTCGCCGTCATCCCCCACACCTGGGAGGAGACGACCCTGAAACAACTGGCGGTCGGGGACACTGTGAACCTGGAGGCCGATCAACTGGCCCGCTATGCCGAGCGGCTGTTGCATGCCACTGCTGCCGATGCCGGAAACGCCGATGGCCAATACAAGAATGAGACTCTGTCAGCCAGCTGGCTGGCGGCTCATGGCTGGTCTTGATCCATCTGTTGAAGAACGATCATTCCGGAGTCCCGCTGAAGCTCGATCTTGAACTCCTGGCCCGGTTCCAGGCCGAGCCGACGGGTGTAGGCGTGGCCGATCAGCAGGTTGCCGTTGCCATGCACACGGGTGCGGAATTCGGCCTGGCGACCGCGGCTGCCGCCCGAGGAACTGCTGCTGCTTTTCGGCAGTTGCCATCCTTGGGCCGCCGCTTTGGCCTCCACCAGGGCCCGATAAAAACTCTTCTTGAGCAGACGACCACTCGGGCCCACATAGCCGCAGCCGCGGGCGATGTCATCTTCCGGCCGATTGCTGAGCGATCTGGCCTTGTCCAGCAGTTCCTTGCCGACCAGCATTTCAGGAGTTGATTCAACTGAATTCTGGCCACGCTCGCCAATCAAGGCAAGGGATCAGAGCAGATAAAGGATCACGAAAAGAATCACCCAGATCCCATCTACAAAGTGCCAGTACAACTCAGCTGCTTCCAGTGGGAAGTGGTCGGCTGCAGTCACACGGCCCTGTGGCTGCCTCGCCTGCCACCAGACGATCAGGGTCATCAGGGCACCGAGGGTCACGTGGAGACCATGAAATCCCGTGGCGGCAAAGAAGGTGCTGGCATAAAGGTTGTCGGTGAGGCCGAAGGGGAGTGTGAAGTACTCCACCATTTGGCTCACCAGAAAGGCCAGGCCGAGCCCTGCGGTGATCAGCAGCCAGCGTCGACAGCGGCCGTGGTCGTTCTGTCGGATCGCCTGGCCGGCCCGGTGGAAGGTGGCACTGCTCACCAGGAGCAAAATGGTGTTGAGGATGGGCAGGGGCAGCTCCAGTTCATAGATGGCTCCATCCGGGAGGGGGTTCACCGCTTTAAAGGTGAGGTAAGCCGCAAAGAAGCCAGCGAAGGTCATGGCGTCCGCCACCAGAAACGTGGCCAGGCCGAACATGCGGTGATCGGGATGCTCGGCATGCTCCCCGTGGCTGTGGTTCTGATCCTGATCCTTCGTGGGAACTGTGGTGGTCATTTGCCGCTGCTCCAGAGATCACGACCGCTGGCAGCGGTCAGGTCCAGCTCGTCCGGCGGGACGCCGTAGCCGTAGGGCTCTTCCACCAGAGGGGCCTCACCAATCCAGTTCTCGACTGGTGGCGGAGAACTGGTCAGCCATTCGGGCGTCAGTGCTTTCCAGGGGTTGTCGCCTGCGACTGGGCCACTGAGGGCGCTGTGGATCACATTCCACAGGAACGGCAGGGTGCTGATGGCCATCAGCAGGGCTCCAACGGAGCTGATCTGATTGATCAGGGTGAATTGGGGGTCGTATTCAGCAACGCGTCGCGGCATCCCATTGAGGCCCAGCCAGTGCTGAGGGCCGAAGCACATGTTGAAGCCGATGAAGGTGAGGGCACAGTGCAGGCGGCCGAGATCTTCGTTGAGCATCCGGCCGGTGAACTTGGGATACCAGTGGTAGATCGAGGCGAAGATCACGAACACCGATCCACCGAAGACGATGTAGTGGAAGTGGGCGACGACGAAGTAGGTGTCGTGCACATGAATGTCGAATGGCACCTGCGCCAAGGCGACCCCTGTGATGCCTCCGAGCACGAAGTTCACAATGAAGCCGCAGGAAAACAGCATGGCGCTGTTGAGGCTGATGCGTCCGCCCCAGAGTGTTGCCAACCAGTTGAAGAATTTGATTCCGGTGGGAACGGCGATGAATGCAGTTGCAATGGTGAAGAACAGGCGCATCCAGGGAGGTGTCCCGCTGGTGAACATGTGGTGCGCCCACACAATCAGGCCCAACACAACGATGGCCATAATCGAATAGACCATCGTCACGTAGCCAAACAGCGGCTTGCGGGCATGAACCGGCAGGATTTCGCTCACCAAGCCGAAGGCCGGCAAGACCATGATGTAAACGGCTGGGTGGGAATAGAACCAGAACAGATGCTGGTAAACCACCACATTTCCCCCAAGGGTGGGGTTGAAGAAGCCTGTATGGGCAACGATATCGAAACTCAGTAACACCAACGTTCCCGCCAGAACAGGTGTTGAGAGAACTACAAGAATGCTGGTGCCCAGCATCGCCCAGCAATACATGGGGAGTTGCATCAATTTCAAACCGGGGCGACGCAGTTTGAGAATGGTTGCGATGAAGTTGATGCCTCCGAAGATCGAACTTCCGCCCAGGAGCAGCACGCTCAGGATCCAGATGATCTGGCCAGTTGCTGGTGTTGTGATGCTGAGAGGTGGATAGGCCGTCCAGCCCGATTGCGCAGCTCCTGTGAGGAAATAGCTGGTGATCAGCATCAAACCTGCTGGTGGGATCAGCCAGAACGCCACGGCATTGAGGCGTGGGAAGGCCATGTCACGAGCACCCACATAAAAGGGGATCAAATAGTTCCCAAAAGCACCATTCACCACGGGAACGATCCAGAGAAAGATCATCACCGTGCCGTGGAGGGTCAGCACCTGGTTGTAGACATCTCGTGCCATGAAGTCGGACACGGGACTGGTGAGTTCCGTACGAATGGCACCGGCTAGCGCGCCGCCAATCAGATAAAAAACAAAGCCGCAGACGAGGTACTGCAGCCCGATCACCTTGTGATCAACGCTGAAGCTGAAATACCGCAACCAGCTACTGGGTTGAAGCCGTGGAGGGCTGGATGTTTCCGGGGGCAAGCTGATGGTCATGTCAGGCGTTCGCGATGGTGAGCGTTTCGTCTTCAGGTGTGGCTTTGGCGTTGTCCCTGTACCAGCTATCCCAGTCCTCCGGGCTTTCCACCACAACGGTGGAGCGCATTCCACCGTGGTAGGGCCCACAGAGTTCGGCACACACAATTGGATAACGGCCGGTGCGTGTGGGGGTGAAGCTCAGCTGGGTTGGCTGGCCTGGAATGACGTCCTGCTTCAAGCGAAATTCAGGAACCCAGAAGGCGTGAATCACATCTTTTGCTTCCATCCGCAGGGTGATAGGCCGGTCGGCTGGAACATGAAGCTCACCTGATGTGATGTCTCCCTCTGGGTAATGAAAGAGGAAAGCGAATTGCATGGCTGTCACTTCAACGGGCAAAACATTTGTTGCTGCCGCTGATTCAATTGAGCCTGAACTGATGCCTCCCCAGATCTGTTCTTCATGGGCTTCTCCCATGTGGTCGTGGGCCAGAGGCACCATGCCACCCATGCGGTCGTAAATGTCGTAGCTGTACAAGCCAACAAACAGCACTACAACAGCAGGAACAGCTGTCCAGAAAATTTCAAGGGGCAGATTTCCCTCGATGGCCACGCCGTCGCCAAGCTGACCGTTGCGTCGCCGAAAGCGAATCAAGCTGAAGACGAGAAGACCAACGATCCCGATAAACAGAATGCTGCCAATCGTGAATAGAACCTTAAAAAGTTCGTCGTAAATCGGCGCGTTGGCGCTCGCATCGATGGGGAGAAGGTTGATGTTCTGGCCGATCCAAAGACCGCCCAGAGCAAGGACCATCCCGATCACCAACGTGAGAATGGCGGATGGGATCTGCACCTGATCAATCCCAGGTTTTCAACAGCGTATGGGTCTGGCTGCGGTTCTCCATGAAGTGATTGTTAAGGCCTTATTTCTGTCAGGAAAAGGGGATGATTTTTTTCTCATTTGTGTTGCAGACATCCACACAGCGTGACGTCATCTTCTGCATCGCTACGGTCCAAGCAATCCCTTTTGGGTGCATCGGATGGAGCTTGTTCGATGATGCTTTCTTCAATGTCGACATTGCGTCGACGTCTTGGGTTGTTATCGGCTCACCTTGTGGTTGCCGTGATCGCTTTGGTAGTGATCGGTGGGGCAACCCGTGTGATGGAGGCCGGCTTGGCTTGCCCGGACTGGCCCCTGTGCTTCGGCTCGTTGTTACCGGGGCGCCAGATGAATGTTCAGGTGTTCCTTGAATGGTTTCACCGCCTCGATGCATTCGTCATCGGCATTGCCCTGGTGGTGATGGCCGTGGCGACGACGCTTCAGCGGCGTCAGCTGCCGCGATGGCTGCCCTGGCTGGCCGTCGGTCTGATGGCTCTGGTGGCGATGCAGGGAGGTTTGGGTGCGCTGACGGTGACCCGGTTGCTGCCTTCCGGTGTGGTGACAGCCCACCTGGCACTCGCTCTCACCCTTGTGGCGCTTCTGAGTGGGCTGACCCAACGCTTGCTTCATCCCAATGCCGTCGTCGCGCCGCTCTGGTGGCGCATCGGGGCATCGCTTGGCCTGATGTCGGTGTTCGTGCAGTGCCTGCTCGGAGGTCGCATGGCCACCGCCTGGGCAGGGCAGCGTTGCCTGGCTGGAGGAGAGGCCTGCCAGCTGGTTCTCTCCCATCGCCTGACGGCGATGCCGGTGGTCGTTGTTGTGCTCGGCTTCGCCGGGGCAGCAGTCCTGGCGGGTGGTTGGGCGCGCCAGCAGTGGCCCTGGCTGGGTGGGGCCGTGCTCCTGGTGCTGATTCAGGTGGCCCTTGGCGTTTTCACCCTTCGTCTTGGCTTGTCGCAACCGGTAGTGACCGTTGCCCATCAGCTCGTGGCGGCCCTGTTGATCGCTCTGTTGTCGGCGCTTCTGGTCCGCTCGCCCGACCGCCCCTCACCGTCCCGTTCCGTCGTCCTCGACGACACCTCGTTGGAGGCCTGTCATGGCTGAAATCACTGCAACCGTTCGTCCGACCCGTGAGGAGGTGGTGCCCTCCCGCAAGCGGGTGAAACTTCCGGCCTGGCTGGAAGTTGCCAAACCCCGCCTCATCCCTCTGCTGCTGGCCACCACCCTCGGTGGAATGGCTCTCAGTGAAGGCTGGCCTCTCTCATCGCCTCGGCTCGTCTGCACCCTGGGGGGAGGCGCGCTTGCCTCCGCTGCTGCAGGGGTTCTGAACTGCTTGTGGGAGCAGGATCTCGATGGCCGGATGGCCCGCACCAGCGGTCGCGCACTCCCCTCCGGTCGGCTGTCGCCCACCAGTGCATTCATCGGCGCCATCGCCTGCACCCTGGCGGCGGCGATGCTTCTGGTGAGCGGTGTGAACTGTCTCGCTGCTGGGTTGTCCCTGCTCGGCCTCTGCAGTTACGTGCTGCTCTACACAGCGTTGCTCAAGCCGCGCACGTCCCAGAACATCGTCATCGGTGGGGTCGCCGGGGCCATCCCCCCCCTTGTTGGGGCGGCTGCCGCCACGGGCCATGTTGGCCTCGGGGGCTGGTGGCTGTTCGCTCTGGTGATGGTTTGGACGCCCGCCCATTTCTGGGCTTTGGCCCTGTTGTTGCGTGAGGACTATCGCGCTGTCGGGATCCCCATGCTGCCCGTGGTGAAGGGTCCTGTGGTGACGGCACGGGCGATCAAGACCTACGGCTGGATCACCGTTCTTCTCAGTAGTTTGGGCGTGTTTGCCTTGCCTTCAGGTGGCGCCTTCTATGGCGTGATGCTGCTTCCTTACAACGCTCGGTTGCTGCAGCTCGTCGATCGGCTTTCGCTGGATCCCGACAGCCTTGTGAATGCCAAGGCTCTGTTCCGTTGGTCGATCCTTTATCTCTTTGGTGTCTGCCTGCTGCTGATTCTCAGCCGGACGGATCTGGCCTCAGGCTTCACCCACCAGGTGATTCAGCTTCTCTCCCTGCCAACGGGGGTGCATTGAGCACTCTCTAGATTCACTGAATTGGCCGAGCAAGTCCCTGACGGTGCCTGATGGCGTTGATTCAACTGCGGAAGATCTCCAAGGCCTACGGCGCGGTACCGGCCCTGCGTGAGCTTGATCTCACCGTTCCGGAAGGGTGCCTTTACGGGCTTCTTGGACCGAATGGTGCCGGCAAAACAACGGCCATGCGCATCCTGGCCACCCTGCTAGCCCCCGACAGCGGCTCAGTTGTCGTTGGCGGTGTTGACGGTCTGGCCCAGCCACGAGACGTGCGCCAGCTCATGGGCTATGTGGCCCAGGAGGTGGCCATTGACAAGATCCTGAGTGGCCGGGAACTGCTGCAATTGCAAGGTGATCTCTATCACTTGCCGCGGAATGATCGCGATAGCCGCATCGCTGATCTGATTGATCGCCTCGCCATGGGCGACTGGATTGATCGCCGCTGCGGTACCTACTCCGGTGGCATGAGGCGGCGTCTGGATCTAGCCGCCGGACTGCTGCACCGCCCCCGGTTGCTCGTGCTCGATGAACCCACGGTGGGGCTGGATATCGAGAGCCGCAGTGCCATCTGGCAGCTGCTGCGTCAGCTGGTTGAAGAGGGCACCACTGTTCTGCTGAGCAGTCACTACCTCGAAGAGGTGGAGGCTCTTGCGGATCAGATGGCGATCATTGATGCCGGTCGTGTGATTGCCGAAGGCAGCCCCGACCAGCTCAAACAACGGCTTGGGGGTGATCGCGTGACTTTGCGAATCCGAGAGTTCAGCAGTGCCGATGAGGCGACCCAGGTGCGTGCCCTTCTCGAACCCTTGGATGGGGTGCGTCAGGTGGTGGTGAACCGCTCCCAGGGGTTTTCCCTCAACCTTGTGATTGAGGGTGGGGCCGTGATCGATCAGCTGCGTCAGACCCTCGAGGCTGCAGGTTTGCCTGTGTTTGCCCTGGCCCAGAGTCGTCCCAGCCTGGATGATGTCTACCTTCAAGCCACAGGACGCACCCTGATGGACGCTGAACTGGCCATCGCAGGCCAGCGCGACGTCAAACAGGAAAAGCGTCAATCCATGCGTTGAGTGCCAACGATGACTTCCCCAACAGCATCTGTTGCCCTTCAGCAGCAGCAATCCGGAGCTTTCGCCGAGCTCAGCCAGGAGACGTTGGCCCTCACACGGCGCTTGTTTCTTCAGTTGATGCGTCGCCCTTCAACCTTGATCGCCGGGGTTCTGCAACCCCTGATCTGGTTGATTCTCTTTGGTGCACTGTTCGCCAATGCCCCTGAGGGTCTGTTGCCAGGGGGCATGAGCTACGGACGTTTTCTTGGTGCCGGAGTGATTGTCTTCACGGCCTTCAGCGGTGCTTTGAATGCCGGCCTGCCGGTGATGTTTGACCGCGAATTCGGTTTCCTCAATCGGCTGCTGGTGGCACCGCTGCGAAGCCGCAGTTCCATCGTGCTGGCGTCGGTGATCTACATCACGGCGCTGAGTCTGTTGCAGAGCCTGGCCATCATGGCCACGGCAGCTCTGCTCGGTTACGGATGGCCCGGCATCAGCGGTCTGGCCCTGGTTCTGGTGACGTTGCTGCTGCTGGTTTTTGCTGTGACGGCCCTCAGCCTCGGACTGGCCTTCGCTTTGCCGGGGCACATCGAGTTAATCGCTGTGATTTTCGTGGCCAACTTGCCGTTGCTGTTTGCCAGCACGGCCTTGGCTCCGCTGTCGTTCATGCCGACCTGGCTGGGCTGGCTTGCGGCCTTGAATCCCCTTACCTTCGCGATAGAACCCATTCGAGCCGCTTACCAGGGTCCATTGGATCTTTCGGCCGTTCTGCTGGAGGCCCCCTATGGGGATGTCACCGGCACCAGTTGCCTGCTGATCCTTCTGCTCCTCACCATCGCGCTGTTTCTTGCGATTCGGCCTCTGCTCAACCGCAAACTTTCCTGAATCCGTGCTTTCTTCTCCGTTCCAGCAGCCGTCACCCCGACAGAACGCTCTGGCCCTTCAGATCCAGGAGGCCAGAACCTCTGGTGATGAGGCCTTGCTGGTGGGTCTGATCAGTCAGTGGGTTCACCGTTACGGCTTTGAAGGAGCAGCTGAGCTTGATCTGAGCTTGCCGGAGCCTTCAGCTTCGAAGCATGGGTTCAGTTCTGCGCCGATGTCTGTCATCGAGGAAGAGATTGCTCCTGAAGACGATGTTTTGGTTGAAAACGAGGTGGTTGTTCAGGACGAGGTGGCTGCTGAGGACGAGATGGTCGTTGAAGAAGAGGTCCAGATTGTGGCTGAAGACGACCTTTTGACTGAGAGCGAGGTGATGGAGAACGGGTTGGTCGCTGAAGAAGAAACGATCGTCGAACAGGATGAGATCGCAGCTGAAGAAACGCCGCTTCAACGCAGCTTCCCTGCTGTTCCTGTGCCGGCCCCACCGATTAGCACGCCCCGTTCGCTGCGGCGTTGGCTCCCCCGCCGCGAGGATGACGCTTTCCCCAAGGCGTCCTGATCACCATGATTCCCAACCCTGAATCCCTGGATCAGGGGCTGATCGTTTCGGTGCAGGCCCCCCAGGGTTCGCCGATGCGCGATCCCGATGTGATCGCTGCCATGGCGGATGCCTCCCTGCGCAATGGGGCTGTGGGTGTGCGCTTGGAAAGCCCTGAACACATCGGTGCCGTGCGTCGGCGTTGTCAGGATGCCTTGATCATCGGCCTCTGGAAATGCACGTTCCCGGAAAGCTCGGTGTACATCACCCCGGGCTGGAAAGAAATTCAGGCTGTCTGGTCGGCGGGGGCCGACGTGATCGCGATCGATGCCACAGCCCGTCCGCGGCCTGAAGGTCAGGATTTGGCCGCGTTAATCCAGCGCAGCCGTGATGAGCTGAGGGCTCCGCTGATGGCTGATGTGGATTCGCTCGCGAATGGTGTGCGGGCAGCAGAACTGGGCTGTGACTGGGTTGGGACCACGCTCTACGGCTACACGGAAGACACCGCGCAGCAGCACCCCCCTGCGTTTGATCTGCTTCCCCAACTTCGCGCTGAGCTTCCCAGCTCGGTTCGTCTGATCTGTGAGGGGGGAATTGCTTCTCCAGCGGATGCACGTTTGGCACTACAGGCCGGAGCCGACACCGTTGTGGTGGGGACGGCGATCACTGGGGTGGATCTCCAAGTGACCGCCTATCGCCAGGGAATGGTCAGCTGATCACATCATCCCGGGCATGCCCATGCCGCCCATTCCGGGCATGCCCATGCCACCCATTCCGCCCATGCCACCCATGGGGTCTCCGTCTCCGGCGGGAGCCGGTGCAGGGGGTTCCGGCTTGTCGGCAATCACAACTTCAGTGGTGATCAGGAGAGAAGCGATCGAAATTGAATCCTGCACGGCCAAGCGCACCACCTTGGCGGCATCAACGATGCCAGCAGCCATGAGGTCTTCATAGACACCACTTAGGGCATTGAATCCCTGGCCGCTGCTGCGCATGCCCGCGATCACAACGTCACCGTTCTGACCGGCATTGGTGGCGATCTGATGAATCGGCGCCGTCAGTGCCCGCTGCACGATCTCCACGCCGGTGCGCTGGTCACCGTTCAGGGATGAAGCCAGGGCGTCAAGGCTGTCGGCGAGTTGCAGCAAGGTGCTGCCGCCTCCCGCAACGATACCCTCCTCGACGGCGGCACGGGTGGCATTCAGGGCATCCTCGATCCGCAGTTTGCGGTTCTTCAGTTCCGTTTCCGTCGGTGCACCGACCTTGATCACAGCCACGCCGCCGGCCAGTTTGGCGATCCGCTCCTGGAGCTTTTCCCTGTCGTAGTCGGATTCAGTGGCCTCCAGTTCACGTCGGATCGCGCTGACGCGCTCGCTCACTGCCTGGCGATGGTCGTCGTTGGCGACGATCGTGGTGTTCTCCTTGCTGATGGTGACGCGGCGTGCTTTGCCGAGATCCTCGAGGGTCACTTTGTCGAGGGTCATCGCCTTGTCTTCGCTGATCAGCGTTCCGCCCGTGAGGATGGCGATGTCGGCCAGGGCTGCCTTGCGACGTTCGCCGAAGGAGGGTGCGCGAACAGCGGCCACTTGCAGAACCCCACGGCTCTTGTTCATCACCAGGGTGGCCAGGGCCTCACCTTCCACTTCTTCAGAAAGGATGAGCAGGGGAGAGCCGCTCTTCTGAACGGTTTCCAGCACGGGGACAAGATCGGTGATCGTGCTGATCTTGCGGTCCGTCAGCAGGATCAGAGGATTGTCGAATTCACAGACCTGACGGTCAGCATCCGTGACGAAGTAGGGGGAGCTGTAGCCCCGGTCGAAGGCCATGCCTTCGGTGATTTCCAGTTCCGTTGCCAGAGACTTCGATTCCTCAACCGTGATCACCCCATCGGTGCTCACCTTGTCCATCGCCTCCGCAATCATCCGACCGACTTCTTCATCACCCCCGGAGCTCACGGTGGCTACCTGACGAATGGCATCGCCGGCGATGGCCTGGCTCCGCTCGCTCAGGCCCGCCACGATATGTGCAGCGGCCTTCTCCATGCCTCGGCGGAGTTCCACAGGACTCGCTCCAGCAGCGGTGTTGCGCAGACCTTCCCGCACCATGGCCTGAGCCAACACGGTTGCCGTCGTGGTGCCGTCTCCGGCTTTGTCTTTGGTCTTCGAGGCCACCTGCTGCATCAGCTTGGCGCCAAGGTTTTCGAACGGGTCGTCCAGTTCGATTTCACGGGCGATTGAGTCGCCGTCATTGACGATGTCGGGTGCGCCGAATTTCTTTTCGAGCACGACGTTGCGACCGCGCGGGCCGATCGTGACGCGCACCGCATCGGCGAGTGCATCTACACCCCGCTCGAGGGCGCTGCGGGATTCGTCAGAGAAGGAAAGGAGTTTGGCCATAGTCGCGGGCACGCCGTTGGTCACTGTCCCATAGCGATGTGGTGCTCGTGGAGAGGCGATGTGGTGGGGAAAGCCGAATGGTTGGAGGCTGCCTGGATGCCGCCCCCAAATGAACTGATTAGGGTCCGGTAATGGGTGAATCCGGAGCACTCTTCTTTGTTCTGATGGCAGGCCTGGCCGGTTCGATGGCCTTGGTTTACGTGCCCCTGCGCATCTTTCTCACCGCCACTGCCCGCAGCCGACGGTTACGCCTGCTCCAGCGCATCCGCCGCCTGCGGGATGAATTGGCGCAACCCCTTGATTCCTGATCCTGGGGCTCAGGCCATCACCATGCCGCCATCCACCTGCAGCACCTGGCCTGTGATGTAGGCCGCTGCTGGGTCGGCCGCAAGGAAGCGCACAGCGCCGGCCACCTGCTCCTGGGTGCCAAAGGTCCCCAGAGGGATGTCTTTGAGGATGGCCTCCGCATCGAGGTCTTTGGTCATGTCCGTGGCGATGAAACCCGGAGCCACGGCGTTCACGGTGATGCCACGGCTGGCAAGCTCTTTGGCGGTGCTGCGGGTGAGACCGATGACGCCGGCTTTGGCGGCGGCGTAGTTGGCCTGTCCCGCATTGCCCATCAGCCCCACGACGGAGGTGATGTTGATGATCCGACCGCTCTTCTGCTTCAGCATTGGGCGTGACACCGCTCGCGTGCAGAGGAACACACCACTCAGGTTGAGGTCGATTACCGATTGCCAATCGTCGGTTTTCATCCGCATCAGCAGGCCGTCACGGGTGATGCCGGCATTGTTGACCAGAACATCAAGACGGCCGCTGCGCTCCAACACTGTCTTGATGAGGCCATCCACCTCGGTCTCGACCGAAACACTGGCTTGCAGGGCGTAGGCCTTGCCCCCTGCCGTGGTGATGGCAGCGACCACTTCATCTGCTGCCGCGGCGGAGCTGGAGTAGTTCACAACCACTTCTGCACCCGCTTCACCCAGGGCGAGAGCGATGGCACGGCCGATGCCACGCCCTCCTCCCGTCACCAGGGCGGTCTGTCCGGCAAGAGAAGCGCTGGGAGACATGAGGGCACCGTTGATCGCAGGATCGTACGGAGCCATCGACATCCCGCTCAACCCGGCATGCTTTCAATCGTGTCGACCGCCTCACCGAGCAACCTCTGAAAGGTGGTGAGTTGGGTCTTGCTCCCCAGCACGATCAGGAGCTGCCCCGCTGCCATCTGGGTGGCGCCGCCTGGATTGGCGATCAGCTTTCCGTTGTCCCTGATCGCCAGCACAATGGCTCCACTGCGACGGCCCAGCTCAAGTTCAGACAGGCTTTTTCCTTCGATCTCCTTGAGAAGCAGGGGGTTCTGACTCAGCTGGAATTCCTCGATTTCATAGTCGGAGCCCGCCAGCAAATCCATGAAGTTGAGGGCCAGTGGTCGCAGCGCCGAAGCCGCCATCACCCGTCCACCGGCTACGTAGGGACTGACCACCACAGTGGCGCCGGCCAGCCGCAATTTAGACGCAGCCTCATCACTGTTGGCGCGGGCAATCAAGCGGCAATCCGGTCGTAAATCCTTGGCGCTGAGGATCACGTACAGATTTGAGGCATCGCTGGGTAGGGCGGCCACGAGGCTGCAGCAGCGTTCCAGACCTGCGTCCAGCAGGGTTTCATCGAGGGTTGCATCGGCCTGAAGCACCCAGAAGCCATTCTCGTCTGCCACGGCCTTTCGTTCTGGATCGGTTTCGATCACCACGAGGGGCACCGCGTCCCGTTGCAGTTGGGCTGCAATCTCCTGTCCGATCCGGCCGTAGCCGCAAAGAATCACGTGGTCGTGAAGGCCTTCCAGCATGCGGAGAAAGCGGAACTCCCGCAGTCTGCGGAAATATCCCGACTCCTTCAGCCCGAGAACGCGTTGGATGGCCAGTTGCACAACCACCAAGCCACCCACCACGATCAAGACGGTGACCAGGCGGCCTGGTGGTGAAAGCGGGGCGACTTCTCCAAAACCGATGGTGCTGATGGTGATCAGCACCATCCAGAGGCAATCGCCCCAGTCCCATCCCTCCGTGATCCGATAACCGAGGGCACCCGCGAAGATCACAGCACTGAGGGCACTGATGGGCCCCCGCCATGGGGCCGTGATCAGCTTCAGCTGTCCCCTGGCTCGGCGCCGCCTCATCGGACGTCTCCTCAGAAACCGAGAGCCGTCAGCACATCACTGCTCTGCAGCGTGGCGAGCTCCTGCGAGCGGCCGAGGCAGCGGATCTCCTGGCGCTCCGGAAGGTCTTCGGCCTCGGCTCCGAGGGCAACCAGGGGGGTGCCGCAGTAGGTCGCCAGGCGCTGGGATACCGGGCAGCTGCTGAGAACCACATCGGCATTGGCCACCAAGGCCGCCCGCTTGGTCAGGCTGAGCCCCGTTGGCAGCACCATGCTGCGCAGCGCTGGCAGGCGGCTTTTGATCGTCTCAGGCAGCTTGTGCCACTCCGCGGCAGGCCAGTCATCCCCCTGGCCGGATGGAGACAGCAGCAGAAGGGGGCCGTCACCGCTAGGCAGTGCTTCACGGGCTTCCTCAAGAGCCTCTGCCGCCAGGGGCAGGCGGAACTGATCGGCCTCGAGTTCAAGCCCCAGGGCCTGGAGAAAAGGGTTGAGACGCTGGGGCCTCCAGCCGGGGCCAAAGCTGACCTGGTCGGTGCAGGCAAATCCCTCAACGGCCAAGCGTTTGGGGATGTGGCTCATCGACAGCATCAGGTTCACCTGTTGCCCTTCAGCGAAGTTGATGCAGATCTGAAAGTCGGGTTCGCGCACGCAGCCGAGCAGGTTGGCCCAATCCGCCAGCGTGGGGTTGGCCTTGAAGCTGAATGGCACCAGCTTCTCCAGGCACGGCAGAAGCTTCCATGGGGCTGCCTGCTGGGGGTCACAGGCCACCTGCAGGGTGGCGTTGAGTTTCTGACAGGTATCGGCCAGAGCCGGTAGGCGGTCCAGCTGCTCTTCGAGCGAACCCGGGCTCAGGGCAAGAACTCGCATGCAGCGCCGCCTTCTATGGTGCGAGCTGATTGTATGGAGGTCGTTTAAGCCTGTCCGGGGCAGGAGTCGCTTGTGCATCTGTTGATTGCTGCGGCGGGAAGCGGTCGGCGTATGGGTGCGGATCGCAACAAGCTGCTGCTGCCGTTGGCCGGACGCCCCGTCATTGCCTGGACCATTGAGGCGGCCCTGCGGTCTGAGCGGATTGAATGGATCGGGATCGTTGGCCAGGAGGTTGATCGAGAGGCCATCCTTGCGGTGCTGGATGAGCCCAGCAAGCCGGTGCACTGGATCCAGGGCGGCAGCACGCGGCAGGAGTCGGTTCTGTGTGGTCTGGCCGGGTTGCCTGAGCAGGCTCGCCACGTCTTGATTCATGACGGCGCCCGTTGTCTGGCTGAACCGAAGTTGTTTGATCGCTGTGCAGCTGTGGTGGAGGACGGCACGGCGCTGATTGCTGCAACGCCGGTGAGCGACACGATCAAGCGTGTGGGATCCGACGGTGTGATTCGCGATACGCCGGATCGATCGGAGCTCTGGGCGGCGCAGACGCCGCAGGGCTTTGCTGTTGATCAGCTGCGTCGCGGCCACGCTGAGGCGGTTGCCCAGGGCTGGACGGTCACCGACGATGCGTCGTTGTATGAGCGTCTGGGTTGGCCTGTGCAGGTCTTGGATGCCGGCCCGGCCAACATCAAGGTCACCACACCGTTTGACCTCACCGTTGCGGAAGCGGTTCTCGCCCTCAGGTCAGCAGGCTGAGCCTGCCGCTCTGCCCGTCGAGGCGTGCCATCGCCCCCATGGGTAGGGCTGCGTTGCCGGATCGGTGACCAACGGGCAGGTCCATCACTCTGGGAATGCCGAGATCGGCCGTGCGTTCTTCAAGAACCTGCTCAAGGTTGAAGCATTCGGAGGCGTCTCTGGTTTCGTCGGCGCATCCCTCGAAATTGCCAAACGCCAGACCCGCCAACCCCTGCAAACTGCCATTCAGCCTCCATTGAGTGAGCATCCGATCAAGGCGGTAGGGGGCTTCGCCCACGTCCTCCAGCACCAGAACGGCTCCTTTGAGGGGGGGCACGAAAGGGCTGCCCAACAGGTGGGTGGCCACGGTCAGATTGGCCACAAGCAGAGGACCGCTCCCCACACCGCCGCCGCCACTACGACCTTGCAGGTCAGGGACGGCGTTGCCGAAGAGCAGGTTGCGCAAACGGTCACGGCTCCAATGCGGCTCCTCCGCAAGCGTTGTGAGCAAGGGGCCATGGATGCCCCCTGCGAACCCTGCTGCCTGGCGGGCCCAGAGCAGAGCTGTCACGTCGGAAAAGCCCAGCAGCCAGCCGCTCTGCCAGCGGATGGGCTGCTCCAGCAGTCGAGCAGCCCCCCATCCACCGCGGGCACAGGCCAGCAGGGCTGCGGGTTCGGCCGGATGCAGATCGGCATGGCGCGTGTCATCGCCCCCAGCGAAGTAGCCCCAACGTCGGCTGGCCAAGGTCTGGGGCTGAACATCGAGGCCCCAGCTCTGCAGAACCGCAATGCCCTCCTGCAGCTTGATGTCGTCCTGCAGGGCTGAGCTGGCGGCCACACAGGCCACACGGTCTCCAGTTTTGAGCGGTGGAGCCGGGGTGATCCGCATCAGGCTCCCCATCCCCTGGCCAGAACTAGGCCGAGCCAGAGCAGCGTTCCCGCCTGCACTTGCTGGGCAAAATGCTTCCCGTAGGTGCTCATGGGTGCATCCTGTTGGTTCAACGGGTTGCAGCTGAGCTGCATGAAGACGGTGGCAAGCAACCAGAGAAGCCAGAACGGAGCCGGGATCTGAGCCGACCAGGCCGCCATGGCAAGGGTGATGGCTGTCACGAGGTAGCAGCCCCGCACCACAGGCACCACACTGGATCCGAGGCTCAGGGCGCTGCTGCGCAGGCCGAGGCTTGCATCGTCACGTCGGTCGGCCATGGCATAGACGGTGTCGAAGCCGAAGGTCCACACCACGGTTGCCACCCAACTGCACACCAGGACAGGACTCCAGCTCAAGGAGGCCGTTGCAGCGGCCCATGGGATCAGCACTGCGAAGCCCCAGCACAGCGCCAAGATCACCTGGGGGAAGGCGAACCACCGCTTTGCTGATGGATAGCCGAGGATCGGCAGCACGGCCGTGCAGGCCAAGGCGAGACAGAGCCTGAGGCTGTCGGCTGGAAGACTCAGCACGACAGCCAGGCTGAGGCCCAACAGGGTCAGCAGCAGAGCGAAGGCTGGGCCTCGCTGCAGAGCACCCCGGGCTAGAGGCCGACGTTTTGTGCGTTCCACCTTGCCGTCGAAGCGCTGGTCCCAGAGATCATTGGCGATGCAACCCGCTCCGCTCACCGCCAGCCCCCCCAGCAGAATCTGCAGGATCAGCACAAGACTGGGGGGAGCGGTTGGATTCAGCCAGAGGGCCCAGCCTGCTGGGATCAGCAGGATCAGCCGGCCGGTGGGTTTGTTCCAGCGGAGCAGTTCGATCCAGGGCTGAAGACGGGCAGAGCTGCTGATCACAATCAACGGGATTTGAAGAACCCTAGTCAGGGTCTGATGGCCCCGGCCATCAGTGGCAGAGTGGATTTCATTGCCGCTCTGACGTTGATGCTGGATGCCAAGGCCCCAGCCCAGCCAACGGAACAGACCAACGGTGTGCCTCAGGCAGTGAACGCCGATCTGCGTCGGATCGCCGCCATCGATATCGGGACCAATTCCTTTCACCTTCTAGTGGCAGCCGTTGATCCGAAACTGCGCACGTTTCGGATCATCCAGGCCGAAAAGGCCACCACGCGTCTGGGGGAGCGTGATCCTGAGACCGGTGAGCTGACCGAGGCGGCGATGCAACGGGGGCTGGAAACCCTTCGCCAGTTCCGAGATCTCGCCGCCAGTCACCGGGTTGAGCAGATCGTCACAGCGGCAACGAGTGCCGTTCGGGAAGCACCCAATGGTCGCGATTTCCTCCAGACCATCCTTGACGATCTGGGGATGGAGGTGGATTTGGTCAGTGGCCCTGAGGAGGCCCGGCTGATCTACCTGGGCGTCCTCTCAGGAATGCCGTTTGGAGATCGTCCGCATCTTCTGCTCGACATCGGCGGTGGCTCCACGGAACTGATCCTGGCCGATGGTCGTGATGCCCGCGCCCTGACCAGCACCCGTGTGGGGGCTGTGCGACTTCAGCGGGACTTTGTTCGGGATGATCCGATGCCCCCCCAACGGCGATCGTTCCTGCGGGCCTTCATTCAGGGGTCTCTTGAACCTGCGGTCGACAAAGTCCGTCGCAGGATTAAACCCGGTGAAATCCCAGTTTTGGTGGCCACCAGTGGCACAGCGATGGCCATTGGCTCCCTTGCCGCGAGTGAGGAGGAGCGCCCACCCCGCAAATTGCATGGCTACCGCGTCACACGGCAGTGCCTGGACAAGGTGGTTGATCGGTTGATCACGATGACCCCTGCTCAGCGACGGGAGTTGGCGTCCATCAATGATCGTCGGGCCGAAATCATTGTTCCCGGCGCGCTGATCCTGCAAACCACCATGAAGATGCTGGGGGTGGAGGATTTCGTGCTCAGTGAGCGGGCGCTCAGGGAGGGTCTGATCGTTGATTGGATGCTTCGTCAGGGTCTTCTGGAAGACCGCTTCAGCTTTCAAAGCAGCATCAGGCAACGCACCGTGATCCATCAGGTGCAGCGCTTTGCGGTGAACCAGAGCAGGGCTGAACGGGTCGCCAGCCATGCCCTCAGCCTCTACGACGCCACGCGAGGCGTGATGCATGACGACAGTGGCGAAGGGCGCGAACTGCTTTGGGCTGCAGCCATGCTCCATTCCTGTGGCCAGCACATCAACATCAGCGCTTACCACAAGCACACCTGGTACTTGATTCGTCATGGTGAGCTGCTGGGTTATTCCGAGGCGGAGCATCTGATGGTGGCGGCGATTGCTCGCTATCACCGCCGCAGCCTGCCGAAGAAACGCCATGAGTCCTGGCAGCTTGTGGCCACCCGAGACAACCGCCGTTGTGTTCAGCAGATGGCCCTGCTGCTGCGCTTGGCCGCGGCATTGGATCGCAGGCCTGAGCCTGTGATCTCAGCACTGCGCATTCACGCGGTGAATGGAACTCTGGATCTGGAGATCGTCCCTGAGCGGATCAATCAGAACGTCAGCCTTGAACAGTGGAGCTTGGAGAGCTGCGCTGAGGTGGTGAAAGAGGCGGTCGGGGTGGAGCTGCGCGTCAGCGTTCAGGGTTGAGGGGGATCCAGCGGATGTCATTAACAGCGCCCAGGGTTCGTGTCTCGGCGTTGGGTGAACTCAGCTGAACCAGATCAGGCCGGCCGGCGTAGATCTCCACCAGTTCAGGATTCTCAACCCTGCGTTCGCCGTTCAGGAGTCCTTCGAATTCCACAATTCCCTCACGCCGTAAGGCGATCCAGCTGGGTTCCCTGCTGCTGATTGTGAGCCCCAGTTCTGCAGTCGGTGGCGCCGGAACGATGAGGGCATCGCTTTCATCTGAAACCTCGGCCACCTCGAGATTGGCTTCGCTTGGCTCGAGATTGGCTTCGCTTGGCTCGAGATTGGCTTCGCTTGGCTCGAGGGTTGGATTGGCAGGTCTCAAGCTCTGGGCGAAGCGTTTGAACTCGGAGGCGTTGCTCCACACAACAAACCCAAGCCCAGCAAGCCCGGCGAGGGCCACAAGGGGAAGCGGATTGACTGCTCTCTGGAGTTGTGGAGTGATGCCCCGCGTTGTTGCCCTGGGATCTGGCCGTTTGGGCTCGCTGGTGTTGAGCGGGCCGAGGGCCTGAACCATGGCATCAGCATCCAAACCCAGGTGGGAGCTGAGCCGGCGCACCATGGCCTTGATGAACACGGGTTCAGGCAGTTCGGCTTGATCGCCGCGTTCCAGTGCCGCCAGTTGCTCTTCGCCCATGTGCATCTGGCTGGCGAGCTGGTTCTGGGTCAGGCCCGCCGCAGCTCGTGCTTCGGCCAATTGTCGTCCTGCTTCGACCAGCCCCGTGGCTTTGCCTTGGTCGTCCACAAGACTCGGCTCGTTCATCAATGGGTAGGTCGACCTAATTCAGGTCTGAACCTAAGCCCATTCCACAGTGCAGTCAGCACTTGGTGAACACTGTGTGTGGCTAAATGCCACCAAAAAACATGGGCGATACTGGATTCGAACCAGTGACCCCTTCCGTGTGAAGGAAGTGCGCTACCACTGTGCTAATCGCCCGCACAAATCGATCTTAAACCACTGCCTATTGGGCCATCGGACGGAAGAGATGGTCATGGTCAGGCGAGTAAAGACGTGAGCGCTGAGGACCACCGGCGAGGGCCGGACTCACCACGTAGAGCGTTGTTCGAATCAGATTGCGTTCCCGGCTAACAGCAGCCATCTCCCTGAGAGGGACCACGGTCAGCATCTGATCGGGCCAGCTCACTCGATGTCCGATGGCGACGGGCGTGTCGGCGGGGTAGTGCTGCAGAAGAGTGGTTTGCACCTCTTCAACGTGTCGTGCACTTAGATAGATGCAAAGGCTGGCGCGCAGGGCTGCCAGCCGATCCAGCTGTTCCCGTTCCGGCACGCCGGTGCGACCTCCAGCGCGACTGAGAACAATGGTCTGCACCACGCCTGGAAGGGTGAGTTCGCTGGCAAGTCCGGCGGCTGCTGCTTGATAAGCGCTGATCCCAGGGATCACTTCCACAGGGATTTCGGCGTCACTCAAGGCGCAGATCTGCTCGTTAATGGCGCTGTAGAGCGCCGTGTCTCCGTCATGGAGCCGCACCACCCGTTTGCCTTGGCGCTGTCGATCGATCAGCAACGGGATCAGGTCTTCGAGCGTGGTCGTGCTGGTACGGATCCTTTCGCAAGAAGCCGGAGCCAGATCTGCGATGGCAGGACAGACCAGGGAATCCGTCCAGACCAGCACATCGGCCTTGTTCAGACGTTCAGCCGCGCGAAGGGTGAGCAGGTCTGGAGCACCCGGGCCTGCTCCGACGAAACTGACAACGTGACTCAACTGCGTTGGCCTGATGGATCAGGCAAGGGTTGCTTTCGTCCGTATAGCCACCAAAGCCCGATCATGCCCAGCGCCACCAAGGTGCAACTCATCAACTGTGCAATGCGGATTCCCCCATCGCATGCCGGTGGAAGCGATCCGATGCAGAGGGGATCAATGCGCAGACCTTCGATCCAGACGCGGCCGAGGCTGTACCCCACCAAATACACACAACTCATGGCCCCAGATGGGAGCATCCCTGGAGCTTTCAGTCCGCGGCGAAAGAGCAGCACCAGCAGTCCGAAGAGCAGCAGGTTCCAGATCGATTCGTAGAGGAACGTCGGGTGGAAGAACTCCAATGTGCCGTAGATCACCGGGCGGCTCTGCGCCTGGATGAACAGCTTCCACGGCAGATCCGTTGGAACCCCGAAGGCCTCTGAATTGAAGAAATTCCCCCAGCGCCCGATGGCCTGCCCCAAGGCCACGGAAGGAACCAGAACATCCAGCACATCCCAGAAGGGTTGCCGGCGCCAGCGGCAGAACAGGATCAGCGTGAGTGTTCCCGCCAGCAGAGCACCGTGGATGGCAATGCCTCCTTCCCAGATCGCCAGGGCCTTGAGCGGGTGGGAGGCGTAGTTGTGCCATTCGAAGGCCACGTAGTAGATACGTGCTCCGATGACGGCGAACAGCACGAGCAATGGCAGCAGGTCGCTGATCAGGCCGTTTTCCAGCTGTCGCAGCTTGGCCAGGCGGCTGGAGAGGTTCAGTCCAATCAACACGGCTGTTGCAATGAGCAGCCCGTACCAACGGAGAGGAAGGAACCAGTTTTCGGTATGAGGCAAAAATTCCCCTGGCGACTGGAAGGTCGCCAGGGGAAACAGGGCTTCAACAGCCATAGCGATCAGACGCCCTCAGCTGCCTGAACTTTTTCGATCTGCCTCTTCTTCAGAACCAGCATGATCTGAGCCAAAGCCACAGCCGCGAAGAAGGCGAGCAAGCCATAGATCCGAACGGGGTTCTGAAGAACGATCTCTGCGTCGACCTGGCCGAAGCCGCCCACGTTGGGGTCGTTGGTCAGGGCAGTACCAGCTTCGATGCTGTCGCCAACGCTGACCAGAACCTCAGGTCCCACAGGAATGGTCTCGCTCACGCTGCTGCCGTCAGCAGCCTTGATGCTGACCACGCTCGCGCCGTTGTCGCCGGGTTCGATCGAGGCAATGGTGCCGCTGGCAGGAGCAGTGTAAATAGTGTTGTTGCTTTTATCGCCGGTGGGATACACCTGGCCACGGCCGCGGTTGCCACCCACGTGGATTTGGTATTTGCCGAAGTGGATGTTGCTGTCGGTGGCGGGATCAGGAGAGAGAACAGGGAAGACGATCTCTTGGTGCTCGTCACCAGGAATTGGTCCCACCAGCAGGATGTTGGGCTGCTCGTCGCTGTACTGGGTGAAGTAAACCCCTTCGGTCTCTTCCTTGATCTCGTCGGTCCAGCGGTCCTGAGGAGCCAGGGTGAATCCGTCAGGAAGCATCACAACAGCGCCCACCTGAAGACCCACATCGCTGCCGTCAGCACCGATCTCCTGGAGACCGTTCTCATAGGGAACCCTCACGCTGGCGGTGAAGACGCTGTCGGGGAGGACCGATTGAGGAACTTCAGCCTGGGTGAGCTTTTTGGCCAGGTGGCAGTTGGCGCAAACAATCTTGCCGGTGGCTTCCCGGGGGCTGTCGTAGTTCTGTTGAGCCCAGAAGGGGTAGGCCCAGCTTGCAGCTGGGGCAATCAGCAGAGCCAGTCCGATGACCAGTGATCCAAGGAAAAGCGAAAGGTGACGACGCATGGGACGGTGAGGGGATGCAGGCGTAGGGAAGGGAAAAATCAGGCCCACCAGGGCTTATCACCAGTTCGGAAGTCGGTCTCGGTCCACTGGCTTACGAACACGTTGTCGTTCTCCACGCTGACGTTGGCCAGGGCCAGAGAGAGAGGGGCAGGGCCACGAACCACCTTGCCGGTGGAGTCGTACTGACTGCCATGGCAAGGACACATGAACTTGTTAGCACCGCTGTTCCAGGGAACGACGCAACCGAGGTGGGTGCAGATGGCGTTGATGCCATAGCTGCCGATGGCGTCCTCGCCTTCGACGATCAGATAGGTGGGATCACCCTTGAGGCCCTGTACAAGGCTGCGATCGCCCTCGGGGTGGCTGGAGAGCCAACCGCTGGCTGTGATGGGATTGCCCAGCTCATCTTTGGCACTGGTCCCACCGCCGCTGCCGGCGGCCTTGGGGGGAATGAAGTAGTTGGCCACCGGGTAGAGGGCTCCCAGGGCGACACCAGTGACGGAGCCGAACGTCAGCAGATTCATGAACTGCCGACGACCCATTCCGGGCACATCGCTCGAGGAAAGTTGGGTCATGGCGGACGTTCATCCAGCTCGGAATGACATTCATTATGGATGCTTAAGTGCCTGTCAAGCTTTGCAACGACTGGTGTCTTCCTGTCCCTGCCTCTTCTGCTTCTGTGCTTGAAATCGCCAAGCCCGTGCCCGAGCCGCCGCTCAGTGTCGATGAGGTGATCGCCTGTTTACGCCAGCGCTGGCGGGCGACTTACGACCTACAGCTGGTGGTTCGACGCCGTCGTTTATACCTCCAGGTGATGTGGGCCTATCTCGAGCAACAGTCGTTTCCGATGGACCTTGAGGCCTATCGCCAGCATCTCGGTGAAGTGCTGGATGTTGTGAATCGTCTTGGTTTGGCGGGTGAAGTGCGCCAATGGCTGGGTTCCACCCGTGATAAACCCCGTCTCGGCAAGGCGTTGAGTCTTCCGCTTGAGGCGACGGGGCCGGAGGCGGAAACGCTGATCAAAGAGTTTCTGGTCTGAAGGATTCGGTCAGGGCCACCAGGCCGACTCCGATCAGGAACAGTGCCGTGATGGCTCCAGCCAGCAGCAACATCGTGATCGGATCGGTGGATGGCGTCAGCACAGCGCCAGCCAGGGCTGAGCCCAACACAACCCAGCGCCAGGCCCCAAGCATCGGCCTCCAGCGCACCAGCCCCAGGGCCCCGAGGAGCAGCTGCAGCACGGGGAGCTGAAATGCCAGCCCGGTGGCCAGCATCAGCAGCAGAACAAAATCCAGGTAGCGCTCGATCGACCAGAGCGGCTCCACCACATCGGCGCCGTAACTCACCAGAAAACGCAGGGCGGCTGGAACTAAGGCCCACCAGGCAAAGGCCAGGCCCGTCATGAACAGCACTGCGGAGCCGGCGACGGCAGGGGCAATCAGGCGTCGTTCGCGGATCGTCAGGCCCGGCAGCACGAAGGCCAGGATCTGGAACAGCACGTAGGGCAGGGCCAGGGTGAGGCCGGCGTAGCCGGCCACCTTCAGCGAGACGAACAGAAACTCACCCGGCGCGAGTTGAAGAAAATGAATTCCGCTGGCTGGCGCTTCCAGCAGGCGCACCAGCGGTTTAACCCCCAGCAGGCAGGTCAGCGCTGCAACGACAACGGCCAGCAAGCTGCGCAGAACCCGTTGACGCAGTTCCTCAAGGTGATCCACCAGAGGCATCTCCACCTCATTGGGTAGATCGGCATCGCCAGGTGGCCTCCCAATGCGAATGGGTGGTGGTGGTTGCAGAGCTGGGGGACCTTCGGGGCGCTCAGACACGGACGCGGGTCGGGCGGCGCAACAGGTCAGCCCGAATGTGGGCTCAGGCTAGGGGCAAGCAGCCGCTCTTCCGCGCCCTGGGGATCCCCCCAGCGGATTTCAGCCTGACCATGGCGCACGGTGCCCGGGCCGGCACCAGGAATGCGCTGCAGCTGATCGGTGGGCACCATCACAACCGCCACCCGCGTGTTGCCCCGAGCGCGGCTGAAATAGGCCGCCAGATCCGTTGCCATCGACAGGTCGGATTCCTCGGCCAACCCGTTGGAACTCTTCAGCACCACATGGCTTCCTGGGCATTCCTGGGCGTGAAACCAGAGGTCACCACTGCGGGCTTGCCGCAGCGAGATCCAATCGTTCTGGCGGTGGTTCCGCCCCACCTGCACCTTGAGACCTCCCGGAGTGGTCAGTTCCAGCGGCTTGGGCTGGTCCCGTTGACGCTGCTGTCGCGTGGAGCGACGGCGTTCCTTGGGCTGCAACAGCTCATCGAGTTCCTCCCGCAGATCATTCAGGGCGGAGAGGCGCGCCGAGCCGTCCTGCCAGGTCGCGCTCAGTTGATCCTCGATGAAGGTTTCGCTCTCACTGATCAGCTCAAGACGTTGCTGATGGTGCTCTAGCCGCTGCTCGAGGATCGGGCGCGATCTCCGCAGTTTTTTGGCCCGGCGATAGAGCGACTGGGCTTCATCGACCTGGTCGCGGCTTGGATTGCCAAGGCAGAGGAGAGCGTCCGCCTGGCGTTGAAGGGCCCCGTGCCCGTCAGTGGCGCTCAGGCGCTGGTGTTGGTCTTCCTGGGCGGACTGTTCTTTGCTGCGCCACCGCTCCAAGCGTTGACGCAGGTCATGGCTGACCCGTGCCAGGGCCCGTTGCTCTTGGCAGTGCTGGTGCAGGGATCCCAGCGTGAGCGCCAGAGCGGGTTGTGGATGCACCTCGCCACGGGGAGATCCCCAGACCCGGTAACGACCATCGTTCTCCACCACGAGGGCGAACTGCTCACGTTCGAGCTGGTCTAACCAGAGAGACCAGCGCTCAAAGAGATGGTTCCAGTGGCGTGCATCCAGGCTGTCCACCGGGGTATTCACGTGGTCACCGGCGAGCTGTAGAGCCAGGGCTGGGCTGATCCCCTGATAGGTCTGCTGCAGGGCCTTGCGCAGGGGGATCGGAACGAGAGAAAGCCGCTCCCTCCAGCGTTCAAAGCCCTCCGTTCGATCTGGTGCCAACCCCTGCAGCATCGGCGGTGGGCTGTAGGAATCACCGGTGGACAGAGGGCGCACGCGGGACTGATGGTCCCGGACCTGTCGCCCCAGGGCAATGATCCGGCGCTGCTCATCGAGCAGCAGCAGGTTGCTGTGCCGTCCCATCAGCTCCAGCACGAGAACCCGCTGGATCGGTTCCCCAGGGCGTTGGGCAAACCGGAATTCCACCACCCGTTCAAAGCCGCTTTGGTGGAGCTCTACCAGAGCCAGTTGGCGGAGGCTGTGTTGCAACTGTTGGGCGAAGGTGCTGCCGCTGCCGCTGCGCGGGGGAGGGTTGACCTCCACCAGCCGAGGTGCGTCGGCTTGCCAGCTCAGTTCCAGCCACACCATCCCCTCGAGGCTGCGGCATCCCAGTTGAATCGTTGCCGGGCCCGGTTGTTGGGCCTTCTCGAAGCGGCTGGGCAACAGCTTCGGGCGCAGATCCCAGAGCACCGCGCGAAGCGTGGTGAGATCCATTGGCTGCAGGCTGGTGGAAGCGTTCACCTGGAGCACCGAGCGGGGCAATGGGGCTTCCTACTCTGCTGACCCACGCAGACGCCGCGATGTCCACCAGTGGAAAGCTCACCTTGATCACCGGCCCCAGTGGCGTCGGCAAGGGAACCCTGGTGAACCAGCTGCTGGAACGGCATCCCCAGATCTGGCTGTCGGTGTCGGCCACCACCCGTTCGCCGCGCCAGGGGGAGCAGGACGGCATCAACTACTTCTTCCACAGCCGTGCGGGGTTTGAGGCCTTGGTGGAGCAGGGAGGTTTTCTTGAGTGGGCGGAATTTGCGGGGAATTGCTACGGCACCCCCCGAGGTCCCGTTGAGCAACAGATGGCGGCGGGGCGCCCCGTGCTGCTGGAGATTGAGCTTGAAGGTGCCCGTCAGGTGCGTCGCAGTTTTCCGGACGGTTTTCAGATTTTTCTGGCTCCCCCCAGCTTTGATGAGTTGGAGCGCCGGATTCGGGGGCGCGGAACCGATTCAGAGGACGCCATTCAGCGCCGCCTGACTCGCGCTCGCGAAGAACTCGAGGCCCAACAGGAATTCGACGCTGTCGTGATCAATGACGATCTCGAATCAGCGTTGAACCAGGTGGAGACCCTGATGGGGCTGGGATGACGCGGAGCTGAGCTTCGCAACACCGATCGACGCAACATTGATCGTCGGCAAGGTGGTGCAGTCACAAAAAAAAGGGAACGCGAGGTTCCCTTGACTCTTAAAGTTCACCCCAGATTCACATCGGGTGGAAGAGGAGATCTGGGAAGAAGCGGTTCCACTCGATCAGGATTCCTGCGGTGGCGGTGAACCAGATGGCTGCAACCACTGGAGCTGCGGTCAGAAACTTGTTCATTGTTGAGGGAGCAATGGTTGAAGTCGTCGGAATCAGCGTGGTGAAACGGTCACCTTGCTGTCGTCTTCGAGCAGCTTGCCGCTGGTGAATTCACCGAAAGCAGCCAGAGGCCAGGTGGCAGCAGCCAGAAGGCTCTTGATGGCGATGCTGCGATCGATAAAGATTTCGTATTGGGCAGCATTCTTGCCGCGAGTTGCTTTCAAGTACTCACGACCAGCCCAGCCGATGCAGCCGGCGACGTACAGGAACATGATCCCGGGATAGACAAAATCACCGGCATGGCTCCAGCGGCCATCGACGATCAGGTGGGGAAGGCCATCGTCACCACAGGAGGCCTGGCTGTACATCTCGAAGCGAGCTTTGGCCTGAGGCGTGGTGGCAGCGGCAGCACGTTGCTGGAAGCGGGCACTTTCTGAGCAGGGTGTGAGGCCAGCCACATCCGCCTTGGCGACGGGGGCGAAGCCGAACACCAGGAGTGCTGAAAGCACGACGGCGAAGAGACGACGCATCGGAACAATTCCTCTGAACGGTGCCCCGAAAGGGCAAGATGTCACAAGTTGGACAGTAGGGGAGGCGCATCGCTTCGATGCATGCAGTGCTTGCCCTCGAAACAAGTTGTGACGAGTCCGCTGCAGCGGTCCTGCGCCGTCACGCTGATGGGCGAATCGACGTTCTGGCCTCGCGGATTGCATCTCAGGTTGAGGAGCATGCCCGTTGGGGTGGTGTGGTGCCCGAAATCGCTTCGCGCCGCCACGTTGAGGCCCTGCCGGGGCTGGTGGAGGCCGTGGTTGACGAGGCGGGCGTCACTCTGGGGCAGCTGGATGCCATCGCGGCCACGATCACTCCAGGTCTGGCAGGGGCTCTGATGGTGGCCTCGGTGACCGGCCGAACCCTTGCCGCGCTGCATCAGCGCCCCTTCCTCGGCGTTCATCATCTGGAGGGCCATCTGGCCTCTGTGATGCTTGGAGATGTTCCACAGCAAGCTCCTTATCTGGTGTTGCTGGTGAGTGGGGGCCACACCGAGCTGATTCTTGTGGCTGAGGACGGCGGGATGACGCGGCTCGGCCGAAGCCATGACGATGCCGCTGGAGAGGCTTTCGACAAGGTGGCCCGCCTGCTCGGTTTGGGATATCCCGGGGGTCCTGCCATCCAGGCTGTAGCCGAAACGGGTGATGCAACGCGCTTTCGCCTGCCCAAGGGGCGGATTTCATTGCCGGGCGGCGGTTTTCACCCCTACGACTTTTCCTTCAGTGGTCTGAAGACCGCCATGCTCCGCACCGTGGAAACCCTGCGGCAAACCACCGATTCGCTGCCTCTTGCCGACCTGGCCGCCAGTTTCGAACAGGTGGTGGCCGATGTTCTGGTGCAGCGCAGCCTTCGCTGTGCCGCAGACCATGGTGTTCAGCAACTGGTGATGGTCGGCGGTGTCGCCGCGAACCGTCGCTTGCGTCAAAGCATGCTCGAACAGGGAAATCAGCGGGGCATAGCGGTTTCCATCGCTCCGCTGGCCTTCTGCACCGACAACGCCGCCATGATCGGAGCTGCGGCCTTGATGCGTCTGGGCCAGAACGCCGCTTGCACCTCTTTTGAATCAGGCGTTGCAGCCCGCTGGCCTCTGGATCAGGCCAATGCGCTTTACACACCGGACCCACCCTTTTAGGAAAGCCTTTTAGGCTTGGACGCACTGTTCGGTCTCTGCGTCGTGGTCCAACCGGAAACCAGATCAGATGCTCCAGAGCCCGTTGAGGCTGATGAGCTGAACGCCTGGAAGCGTGGCTTCACCCCACAGGCCGAAATCTGGAATGGCCGTCTGGCGATGATCGGCCTCTCCGCAGGGATCGCTGTTGTGTTGTTGGTGCGTGTGTTCAGCGGTGGCTGATCAGCTTCGGCCCCGCAGGGCCTGAGCCAGCTCGTTGGGCTTGAGGCTGGCGGCCACCGCTTGATCGCCGTCAATGCGATCCGCCTCCACCAGGGCCAGCAGCGATTGATTTGTGGTCACCATCCCATCGAATCCGCTGCGTTCCATGATTTCCTCCACCTCATCGAGAGCCCCCCGCTGGATGTAGTCCTTGCAGGCATCGGTGCTGATCAGGATGTCGTGATACGCAGCCCGTTTTCCATCTGTTGTCTTGATCAAGCCCTGGGCGATCACCCCCAACAGCGACTCGGACAACGAACGGCGAACAGTCTCCTGCTCTTCAGGCGGATACATGCCGAGGACCCGTTCCATGGTTTTCACCGCTGAATTGGTGTGCAGGGTCCCGAACACCAGGTGGCCGGTCTGGGCCGCTTCAAGGGCCGTGGAGAGGGTTTCCTGATCCCGGATTTCGCCCACCAGAATCACATCGGGATCCTCCCGCAGGGCGGCCCTCAGGGCGTTGTGGAACTTGAGAGTGTGCAACCCCACTTCCAGGTGCCGGATGAGGGATCTGCGGCTCTCATGCACGAACTCGACGGGATCCTTGATCGTGAGGATGTGGCGTGCCTCATTGCGGTTGATCCAATCGATCATCGCCGCCAGGGTTGTGCTCTTGCCGGACCCTGTCGGTCCGGTGACCAGGATCAGTCCCTTCGGCCGGGCCGCGAGGCTCTGCAGCACGCTGGGGAGATGCAGCTGCTCCATGGTGAGGATCGTCTGCGGAATGAGGCGCAGCACCATGGCCGGGCCCCGCAGGGAATCCATCAGGTTGATGCGCACGCGCACGAAGCGGAAGGCATGGGAGCCGTCAAATTCCTTGTCGCGGTTGAAGCCATCGATCTGCTGTGGCGTCAGGATTTCCTGGAGCCATCCCTGAAAGACCTCGGCGCGGGTGACCGGCCATTCCGTGCCCTGCATGTCTCCCCGGGCCCGGTAGCGCGGGACTTTCCCCACTCCGAGGTGGACATCGGAATGGCCGGCATCATGGGCGATGCGCACGATGTCCTCGAGGCTTGGAGAGCCAGAGCCATCCGCAGCGGCCCTGGGCCCTGGGTTGTGAACCTCCCGAGATCGACCTGAACTTTGGCCGGAGGTTGGGCGCGGCGGGAAGCTGGGGGGAAAAACCGGCTGAGCCACGTTGATGGCGAGTGATCTGTCTTCAGGATCGTCTCGATGCTGGAACTGACAAGGATTTCTCACTGTTCTCTCCGGGTTGACGCCCGTAAACTCCAGCGGTCCGTCTGGATGGAATGGCTGAACAGCCCCGCGTCACGATCGTTCTGGGAACGCGTCCGGAGGCGATCAAGCTGGCTCCGGTCATCCGGACGTTTCAAGCCTGTGATGCATTGCAGACCCGTGTCGTCCTGACCGGTCAGCACCGCGAAATGGTGGGCCAGGTGATGGATCTGTTCCATCTCCAGGCGGATCAGGATCTCAATCTGATGACACCCCGTCAGACCCTGACACATGTCACCTGTGCTGCGCTGCAGGGGCTGCGGGAAGACTTTCAGGCCTATCTACCTCAATTGGTCCTGGTGCAGGGCGACACCACCACGGCGTTTGCCGCTGGTTTGGCTGCGTTTTACGAGCAGATCCCGGTTGGTCATGTGGAGGCCGGTCTGCGCACCGACAATCTTCTGGATCCCTTCCCGGAGGAAGCCAACCGCCGGCTCCTCTCCCAGATCGCGACCCTTCATTTCGCGCCGACGCTCAAGGCCCAATCCAACCTGAAAGCATCCGGTGTGGTCGGGGAGATCTTCGTGACAGGTAACACCGTGATCGATGCGCTGTTGTTGATGGCGGAATCGGCGCCGGATGTTCGGTTTGACGGCCTCGACTGGGACCAACAGAGGGTGATCCTCGCCACGGTGCATCGCCGTGAAAACTGGGGTGAGCGGCTGAACGACATCGCTGCAGGAATGCTGCAGGTGCTTGAGCGCTATCCCGACACGGCGCTGCTGCTGCCGATGCACCGCAACCCGACGGTGCGTGAACCGCTGCAGGCCCTGCTTGGAAGCCATCCCCGTGTCGTTTTGACCGAACCTCTCGACTACGACCGTCTCGTTGCAGCGATGAAAGGCTGCTCCCTGTTGCTCACCGATTCCGGTGGTCTCCAGGAGGAAGCCCCTGCGCTCGGCAAACCCGTGCTGGTTCTGCGGCGCACCACAGAGCGGCCAGAGGCTGTTGATGCGGGAACGGCCCGGTTGGTGGGTACCGATCCCGATGTGATCCTGGAAGAGACCTCGCGGCTGCTTGGGGATGCCACGGCCTATCAAGAGATGTCCCGCGCCGTTAACCCCTTCGGCGATGGTCACGCGAGCGAACGCATCCTTGAGCTCTGTCGCCGACAGCTCGGCGTCTGAAGCGTCCCTCAGCAGCGATGGCTTCTACCGCTGGTGGCTGCGGCGCCGCCTGGGTACGGGCGAAGGGTGTCTGCTTTTCGTGGGTCTGAATCCCTCGAGAGCAGATGGCCAGCATGATGACCCGACCCTGCGCCGTTTGATCGGCTTCGCCAGGCATTGGGGATATCGGGAGTTGCTGGTGCTGAATCTGTTCGCCCGGATGTCGCCGTCTCCGGCGGCGCTGCTGCGGGTCAAGGACCCCATCGGAGGGCTGAACGACGCGATCTTGAACCGCTGGTTCAACCACTGGTCCCGGACCTCTGGGGTCGATCTCTGGTGTGGGTGGGGGGCGAATGGGGCGCGATGGGACCGGACTCAGCTGGTTCTTGGAAACATTCAGCGTTTGCTGCCGCAACGCCGACGCTCCGTTCCCAACTCGCCGCATCCGCTGATGCTGGGGCAGACGGCCTCGGGCCAACCGCGCCATCCGCTTTATGCCCTGGGCAATGCCTGTCTTCACCCTTTTCTCTGGGCAGACCCGGAACCGATCCGTCATCCTGTGGGGACCATGGCGGATGTCCTTCCTCGCTGATGTCCCGTACGCCCCGCCGTTACGCCGTCCATCTCCACCTTGTGGGAGGCCAAACCGAACGGGTGTTTTTTCCGAAACTCGAGACCTTTCAGGAGTCGTATCAAGGCGTTGTTAATGCCGAGAACCAGGGCGGTTTCGTCAACGTGCCCCTCAGTGATCTGGAGGGCGAGTATCTGGTCGTGAGCCCCCAAGCCGTGATCGGCGTGCGAGTGGAACCTCAGTTCTCCTCTGTCGATGACGCCTGAGCGTCTGGGCCTCCTCTGGGGCGTCACGGTCTCCTCGGGTGCTGCGGCCCGCTTTCTGGCGGCCAAGTCGGAATTTCCTGGGGTGGTGTTGCTGCTCCTGTCGGGGCTGCTGATCGGCCGCTCTGGTCTGGGTTGGGTGGAACCTCTTGATCTCGGCTCAGGGCTTGGAACTGTTGTGGGTCTTCTCGTCAGCCTGGTGCTGTTCGACGGCGGCCTGAATCTGCGTCTGCCTGGGGACACGATCAAGGCCACGGTGCAGCGCATCGCAGCCCTGCGTTTGTTGATCTCCCTGGGAGGCGGTCTGTTGGCGGCCCATTGGCTTGCCGGCCTCAGCTGGTCGCTTGCGGCTGTGTTCAGTGCCATCGTGCTGGCTACGGGGCCAACGGTGGTCACACCACTGGTGCGTCAGATTCGGCTTGCACCACCTCTGGGCGAAGTCCTGGAGGCTGAAGGTCTGGTGCTTGAGCCCATCGGCGCCGTTTTAGCCCTGCTGCTGTTGGAGCTTGTCCTTGGCAACCTGCACGGCTGGCGTGAAGTGATGCTCGGCCTGCTGTATCGATTGGGCGGTGGTGTGCTGATTGGCGCGAGCGTCGGCTGGCTGCTGTCTGAGCTGCTGCGACGGCTCAAACCCGATCAGTTGAAAGGGCTGCCGCTTCAGCTCAGTCTGGGTTTGCTGTTTCTGATGTACGGCGTCAGTGAGTGGATGCTGCCGGAATCCGCCCTACCTGCTTCGGTGGCGGCGGGAATCGTTGTAGGTCGACGTCCAGGCCCCCACACCGCTGAATTGGATAGCCTGATTCAGGAACTGGCGCAGTTGGCGATCACGATGCTGTTTCCGCTGCTGGCTGCTGACGTTTCCTGGGCTGAACTCAGTCCGCTGGGGTGGGGCGGCATCCTTTGCGTGCTGTCGTTGATGCTCGTGGTGCGTCCGATCGGCGTGGGTTTGGCCACCATCGGGTTGCCCTACAAGCTTGAGCAACGGCTCTTTCTGGGTTGGCTTGCGCCGCGAGGCATCGTCACCGCAGCGGTGGCCTCTCTCTTCGCGATTCGTTTGGAGCAGGCCGGCATCCTGGGGGCAGGACGCCTTCAGGGGTTGGTGTTCCTAACAATCCTGATGACCGTTGGCCTCCAGGGCCTCACGGCCCAGCCGTTGGCTCGGGCTCTTGGCCTGGTCGAAGCCGACGATGACGAGCCTGCCTCAGCCGAGGCAGCGGCGCAGTCGCGGCAGGTCCTCACCGATTCGGGCCAGCAATGACCATGTGGTGATCAAATCGGGCCCTTGAAGGCGCCCCAGCAGAGCGGCCCGCAGGGATTTCATCACCACCCCTTTCTTCACATCGGCTGCTTTGGCGGCATCCCCCAGCCAAGCCTTGGCTTGATCGACGTCGCTGCCATCCCAAGGGTTGTTCTCGAGCCGTTGAAGCAGGTCGGCCATGGCCGCTTTGGCTCCTTCGATCCCGAGTTGCTTGAGCGCATCCTCCTGGAGGTCCGGACGATCAAAGAACGGTTCCGCCTGATCGACGCCATCTTTGAGCAGGGTGAGGGAGGGGCCCAGCAAGGCGCAGAGGTCCAGGCACCAGCTCTTCTCGCTGGGAGGAGTCCAACCGCGTTCGGCCCAGAGGGGCGTCAGCTCCTCAAGAAGATGGTCCGCCGTCCAGCCGTGCAGAACTTGGGCATTCAGCCAGTTGAGCTTGTCCCAGTCGAAACGCGCCCCGGCTTTGTTGACCCGATCGAAACCAAAGACGGCCGCGGCCTCACATAAGCTGAACTGTTCCTCCATGCCCTCCGGCACGGACCACCCCAATAACGTCATGTAGTTGGCGATGGCGTCAGGGGTGTAGCCCATGGCGCGGAAATCGTTGATGGAGGTCACCCCATCCCGTTTGGAAAGCTTGCGTCCCTCGGCATTGAGGATGAGAGGAGCGTGGGCAAAGGTCGGCAAGGGCAGGCCCAGCGCTTCGTAGAGGAGCAGTTGCTTGGCGGTGTTGGCAATGTGATCTTCACCGCGGATCACATGGGTGATTTCCATGGAGGCGTCATCCACCACCACAACAAGGTTGTAGAGGGGGTCGCCGATTTGATCCGCCGGAGCACGACGGGCGATCACCATGTCACCGCCAAGGTCAGACCCCCGCCAGCTCATGGCCCCACGCACCAGATCATTCCAGCGAATTTCGGCAGCGTCATCAATGCGGAAGCGGATCACCGCTTCACGGCCTTCGGTCTGAAACGCCTGCTCCTGCTCGGGCGTCAGAGTTCTGTGGCGGTTGTCGTAGCGCGGCGCTTGATTGGCTGCTTTCTGCGCATCGCGCATGGCCGTGAGTTCCGTTTCGCTGGCATAGCAGCGGTAGGCCAATCCCCGATCGAGCAGGGTCTGGATCGCTTCACGATGCTGCGCCACCCGTTCGCTCTGGATTACGGGCTCCTCGTCCCAGTTGATCCCGAGCCACTGCAAGCCTTCGAGAATGTTCTGGGTGTACTCGGGTTTGGACCGCTCCTTGTCGGTGTCTTCAATCCGCAGCACGAATGCCCCTTGCTCGTGCTTGGCATAAAGCCAGTTGAAAACAGCGGTTCGCGCCGTTCCAATATGAAGCGTGCCCGTCGGGCTGGGGGCCAATCGAACGCGCACCATCGAGGCTTTTGGTGGTGAAAACGGGACCGACGGGATTCGAACCCGCAACTTCCGCCGTGACAGGGCGGTGCTCTAACCGGTTGAACTACGGTCCCAGATCTGATTCAGAACTCGCGAGACGCGCTCGGAAGAATCTGATCTGTGTCGCCTGTGCGACCTGATCAGTATCAACTGTTGCCCTGCCCTCCGTCAACAACTGAGGGTGGATCCTCCCTGTTTTGTCATCCGTGTGATGCCAAAAAAAATTCCCGGTGACATGGTCGCCGGGAATTGAGGGAAGCATCGGTTCATCACCGAGTTTTCAAGGGATCAGGGACGGAATCCTGCAGGCTCTATGAGTCGAACCTGATTGCCGCGGGCAGTGAATTCACGACCTTGATCGCTTTGTACGACCACACGGCCGCCGGACTTGACGCGTATCACTCGGGCGCGGACCCAGCCGAGGGCGGCTGACTCCAACACCTTCACAACATCACCAGGTTGAAGATCCAACTCCATGCTCAGAACCGGGAAAGTGCACGAGGGGAACATCGGACGCGCCGTGGAGGACTCGAACCCCCGACATCAGGTTTTGGAGACCTGCGTTCTACCAACTGAACTAACGGCGCAAAGCGATGTACCCCTCAGCCAACGTTGAAGTTGGCAACTGATTGAACGAGGTCGAAACCTCAGCGATCGAAGCGCTGCTTCACGCGGGTGGCCTTGCCCACCCGTTCCCGCAGATAGAAAAGCTTCGCCCTACGCACTTTACCGCGCCGTTCCACCTTGATGGAAGCCACCTGGGGGCTGTGCAGCATGAACACCCGCTCAACGCCGATGCCCTGGAAAATCCGGCGCACCGTGATGGTCTGGTTGAGACCGCCATGGCGCTTGGAAATCACCACGCCCTCGTAGGGCTGAACGCGCTCCTTGTTGCCCTCGCTGATGCGAACGCCAACGCGCACGGTGTCACCCACATAGATCTCAGGAAGATCATCCTTCTGCTGAGACGACTCAAAGGAGCGAATCAGAGCTTCGGGGCTCAGTTTCTTGGCAGCAGCACTTGAAGCCTTGCTGGACTTCGCCACTGTGGCCTCTGGTGCTGCTTCCACAGCCGTTTCGGTGTTCTCGTCGGTCACCGCTGTGTCCTTCGAATCGGCTGCCATCCCAGCTCCGCGTTGTATCGCCAAACTATGAGTGTACCTTTCGACGCCATCGCTCTATTAAGAGCACCATCCCTGTGATCAGCATCCACAGCAGGCCGATGGCGTTGAGAAGAACAACCATCGGTTCCAGCGTGGAACCGAGCCATTCCCCTTCATGCACCACCATTAACCAGTGAACTTGTTCCCGACTGGCTCCGAACCAGTCCCGGGCTAGGCGGTAACTGACACCGGAGAACACCGTCACCAGCAAAGGCGCCAGAACGAAAGGTGCAACGCTCCGATGCAGTTCACGCAAGCGCACAAGCAGCGACATGACCGGCATCAATTCGGTTGCTGTTGATAGCGTGACGGATATTGGGTTGAGCCATGAATCTGTTTGCTGATCTTCTGGCATCCACCCAGGCAGCGCAGGGGCAGGTGACGGCGACCGGTCCGCGCATTCAGAAGCGTCGCGGTGTTGAGATCAAATCAGCCCGTGAAGTCAAGATCATGCGCAAGGCCAGCCACATCGTCGCCACCGTGCTGCGCGAGGTGATGGGAATGGTGGAGCCCGGCCAGACAACGGGAGATATTGATGCCTATGCCGAAAAACGCATCCGCGAAATGGGGGCGACCCCAAGTTTCAAGGGCTATCACGGTTTTCCGGCAAGCATCTGCGCCAGCATCAACAACGAAGTGGTGCATGGCATTCCGAGCCCGAAGCGTGTGATCCGCCAGGGCGATCTTCTGAAGGTGGATACCGGCGCCTACTTCGAGGGCTACCACGGCGATAGCTGCATCACGATCTGCGTTGGAAACGCGCCCCAGGAAGCACAGACCCTGAGCCGCGTTGCTAAGGAAGCCTTGATGGCTGGCCTGAGCCAGGTCAAAGCAGGCAACACATTGCTGGACATCGCTGGAGCCGTTGAAGACCACGTCAAGGCCAACGGTTTCAGTGTTGTGGAGGACTACACCGGCCACGGAGTTGGCAGGAACCTGCACGAAGAACCTTCCGTGTTCAATTTCCGTACCGATGAGCTTCCCAACGTCACCCTGCGTCCTGGCATGACCCTGGCGATTGAGCCCATCCTCAATGCCGGCAGCAAGGCATGCCGCACCTTGCGAGACCAGTGGACCGTTGTGACCCGCGATGGCTCCCTCTCGGCGCAGTGGGAGCACACCGTTCTGGTGACGAGTGATGGATGCGAAATCCTCACGGATCGGGGCGACTGAGGATTCGGCTGTAGACCCGCCGTCCAAGCTCGGTTAGAGGCATCAAAACATAGGTCAGGGGGTTTGGCGTCACGATCACCAGGCGAAATCCCCAGCCCGCCTGGCGCAGCACCTGACCTGCGACGAAATCAGCGCCCATCACCCCGATCGGATTGAGCGATGAGCGAAAGGGGCCCAGCACCAGCTTGCGCAGAATCAGGGCCTCCCGGCCTGAGGCATCAAGCACCGCGCCGCGGATGCTCACCAGTTGTCCCAGCATCCTCTTGGTGAGCTCGTAAACAGGACTCACGGCAGGCTGGATTTCAGCCTCCGAGGTGTTGACCCACACTTCCTTCGGGCTGACCTGCGGAGATGCTCTGCTGATGGCCTCAAATCGCTGCATCAGCCGCCAGCTGCTCAAGGTGTTGATCTCCAGCGCCTGATTGATCACATCGGGGCTTTGACCGCCCTGCGGATTGATTCCGTGATTCAGGATCAGAACATCGATCGCCGCGAGATCCTCATCCAGGCTGGCTTCCTCTCCGCAGCTCCAGCTCACCCAGCGATGTGGCCCCTCCGGATGCTCTGGCGGAGTGGAACCGTGGGTGAATCCGGTGACGTGGGCGCCTGCGGCACGGAAACAACGGGCCAGGGCTGCGCCAAGGGCTCCACGAGCGCCTGTGATGCCGATCCGTTTGCCGTGGAAAGGGGACTGGGCCATGGGGCCAGCTTGGGGCATCCTTGAAGCGAGCGGAGCAAGAATCGAGCACCAGCTGTGTCAGACGCCGCCCAACTGGTTCTGTTTGCTCCCTACTGCGGTGGGGTCAGTCGCGAGCAAGATCTCTTCGCAGCGCTGCAGATCCTGGGGCGTGGCGCACTGCAGGGGCGGCGTCCGGTGGCCGGAAGCGATGGACATCCTTACGAACTCCGTTGGAATGGGGTTGATGCACCGATGGAGAGGCTGGACTGCCAGCTTTGTTTTCCCGGTCATCCCGAGGGGAATGTTGATTTCGCCGTCACCACTCATCAGCTGGTGACCTGGCTCATGGATTGTTCCCATCTCCAACCATCGGAGCCTGATCTGCCCGATGGGTTCTGGCAGTGGTTGTTGATCGAGCGCGGAGATGCACCAGAACAGGCCTAGATTCGGCAATGACAGGCATCACCTCCATGGGAACGACACTGTTGATCGGATCGTGTGAGCCGTTCAGTGGGAAGTCAGCTCTCGTCCTTGGAATTGCCCAGCAGCTTGCCCGTTCCGGACAGCAGATCAGGTTCGGAAAGCCCCTGGCCACAAGCCTGGATTGGGATCCGAACCAGGGGCCGCTGCCTCAACCGCTCATCGATGACGACGTTCGCTTTGTTGGTGAAACGCTCAATCTGCCGCCTGAGCGTCTGATTCCTTCGATGCATCTGCTGTCGCCGACAACAGCTGCCCAGCGCCTTGGCCAGGGCGAGTTGGACGCTGGCCAAGGTTTCGCGGAGCTGCGCCAGCACATTCAGGCTGATGAGGGACTCACCCTCCTGGAATGTGCGGGAAGCCTCCAGGAGGGATTGTTGTACGGCCTCAGCCTTCCGCAGCTGGCCACAGGGTTGGATGCCAAGGTCGTCTTGGTGCACCTCTGGCAGGACAGCCGCAGTGTGGATGCACTGTTGGCGGCCAAGCAGATCCTGGGCGACCGTCTGGTTGGAGTGGTGCTGAACGCTGTCACGCCAGAGGAGGTCGAAAGCTTGGAGCGACAGGTGGTTCCTGCCTTGCAGGGGCTGGGCTTGCAGGTGTTCGGTGTCATGCCCCGTTCCCCTTTGCTTCGCAGCGTCACCGTCGGCGAGTTGGTGCGGCGGCTGAATGCCCGGGTGATTTGCTGCAAGGAACGGCAGGAACTGCTGGTGGAAACCCTGAGCATCGGCGCGATGAATGTGAATTCGGCCATGGAGTTCTTCCGAAAACGACGCAACATGGCTGTGGTGACAGGGGCGGATCGCACCGACATCCAGCTGGCCGCTCTGGAGGCCTCAACCCAATGTCTAATTCTCACTGGCGCTGGTGAACCTCTTCCTCAATTGATCAATCGCGCGGAGGAATTGGACGTGCCCTTACTCAAGGTCGAGCACGACACTCTGGCCACGGTGGGGGTGATTGAGCAGGCCTTCGGCCATGTGCGCCTGCATGAAGCTGTGAAGGCCACCTATGCCTTCCGTCTTGTGGAAGAGCACTGCAAGCTCGATCAGCTTTTCAGCGCATTGAATCTGACGGTTCAGCACGCCTGATGGTTGCTAACTTCCGATGAAATCAGGCGGCAAGTTTTCCTTGGGTCAGTCACTGGATCTGCCGGCTCTTGATCGGGTTGACACGCTTGCGCAGGAACTCGCTCTTCTGCAGGACAAAAGCCAACGAAGGATCGCCATCCTCGGCAGCCGCCATGTGCCCGTTGTGGCGGTTCACCTGATCGAGTTGGTGGCGCGCTCTCTCGTTCAGGAAGGGCACTCCCTGGTCACCTCCGGATCCCAGGGCGTTAATGCTGCGGTGATTCGTGGATGTTTGGAGGTGGATCCTTCCAAACTCACGGTCTTGTTGCCCCAGAGCCTCGACCGACAGGTGCCTGAAATCAGAGATCTTCTCGATCGGGTGTTGCACCTGGTGGACAAGCCCGAGCAGGACGATCTGCCTTTGCCCATGGCCAGCAGTTTGTGCAATCAAGAGATCATCAACCGCTGTGATCAGTTGATCTGCCTGGCCTTTCATGACAGTGAAACGCTGCTGGCCAGTGCTCGAACGGCTGAGGATATGGGGAAGGTGGTGAGCCTTCTGTATTTCGACTAGGTAACAGGTTTGGCTTCAGGGAAATTCATGGTTCTTTTCCATTGCTAGTGGGTGTGGTGGGATCGGCTCCCTGAGCGATTCAACCTACTGGCATTTCTAAACCCATAACCATAGATAGAGAGATTGCAGATAAGTTGCTGTCAATCAGGTGTTGTTAAATAGCGTTGATACCAACTCAGCATGCGGTGCATGAGATCTAATTTTTGGGTTCGGTTTACGAATCCATGTCTTTCCCCTGGATAGATCACCTTCAGTGTTGTGACTCCGGCATCCTGCACCGCTCGATGCATCTGATCCACTTGGCCTGGGGGTGTGCGTGTGTCATGGCTGCCGGCATAAAACAAAACCGGTGTTGTCACCTTCGCTGAATGGTTGATTGGAGATCGTGCTCTTGCCAGTGATTGGTCAGTGAAGGGGGGTGCTTCAAGAAAAACTCTCAGATAATGAGGAATATCTGTGGTTCCATAGAAACTAACCCAATCAGCAATGATTCCTCCGGATACTGCGGCTTTGAAGCGTGTTGTTTGCGTGATGGCCCAGGAGCTTAGATAACCGCCATAGCTGTAGCCCCCAATGCCGAGGCGATCAGGGTCGGCTAGTCCGTCGGCAACCAAATGATCCACTCCGCTGATGACATCGATGAAATCAATTCCGCCAAGATCTCCTGTATTTGCATTGATGTAATCAACACTAGCGCCGAGAGATCCCCGCACATTCGGAAAAAAAGTGATGTAGCCCTTGGCAGCAAGCAACTGCCCCCAATCTGTAAATCCATCAGGCCATCCGCGTTGCCACGCAGATGTCGGGCCGCCATGGAGAATTGTCACCATCGGATAACGACGACCAGGCTGATGGCCAACTGGAAGGACAACAAATCCATGCACCCTTTTGCCATCATTTGGATTGCGCCAATGCACATCACGCACAGCACCAAATCTGATCTGTTCAACCTTCGGGTTCAAACGGGTGAGCTGTTTGGGGGGCTTGTTAGAACCGATTATCCAGAGGTCGGGAGGGGTTGATTGTGAGGCTTTGAGAAGAACGAAATCGCCGGAAGCTGCGTGGGATGAGTAGGTGTCCTTTGCAAACACGCTCACTCCGGATGGGCTTAAGTTCTGGCGTAATCCTGTCTCTCGATCAATCTTGACGAGGGTGGTCTGATTCTCTTTCAGTAATTGCCCCATTAAAAAACGGGAGTCGGCGGACCAGCGGGGATCACTGAATGTTGCTCTGGCTCCCTCCAGTAAAAGTCGGCTCTGACCGTTGTCAGTCGATATCAATGCTGGTGACCAGGCATCTCCGGGTGATGGACTCCATATGTCGACATGGATGAATTTTGAATCTGGAGACCAGAGCAATGGAGAATTCCAGCCGATGCGGTTTGAAAAACGCCGTTCCACCTCACCGGTGTCGCTGTCCAGAACAACAAGTTGTCTGGTATTGACCACATCCTCATTTGTGGCCGTTGGAGAGATCAGAGCGGCGATTCTGGTTCCATCCGGTGACCAATCAAAGTCGATCACATTCAGACCGGATGGTGAGATCACTCTCAGTTCTTCTCCGGAAATTGAAATGCGGTTGAGCTTTGTGAGGGGTCGGGGCTGATTCGACAGCTGGGGGTCACCGTCTTCTACAGTCGGATCCTGGGTACTTAAAAAAGCCACACTTCTGCCATCAGGAGACCAACGAAATTGGGAAATGTTTCCGCTTAGTTGCGTCAATTGATGCAGTTGATCCCCATCTGCATTGACCAGGTAAATCTGGGTTCTCGGTTCGGTCGACCCTATGGTTTTTCGTTGGGAGAGGAAGGCCAACCGTGTTCCATCCGGAGACCATCGCGGCGACCAGTCACGCTCAGGACTGGAGATCCAGCGCTGGGGGGCAGCGTTGCCATCGGCCGGCACCCTCCAAAGATCTTGATCGCCGCGCCAGGGTTCTCCTTTTGGTTGCGGACCGGGCTCTTCCAAGACGAAGACGACCGTTCCACCATCCGGGGAGATTTGAGTCGGAGGCCTCGCGGGTGGTGAGGAAATCCAGTGGGATAGCTGTACGTCGCTCTGATGCTGTCGATGAACCAGCCAGGACACACATCAAGAGAGCAATGCCACTCGTAAGCAAACTGCACTTCCGCCAAGTTTGCATAACGCTTCAAAAACTCATCCTTCAAACTATCTGCATTGGCGAAAGTTCGCTAAATCGGTTGATCAATCGGATTGTCGATCGTGCCAAGGCGGCACCGTTAACCAATTAATAGTGCTTTCAGCCCTTCGCTGTAGAGAATCCCGCTGCAGAGCAGGCCGCTGGCCCAGCACAGTCCCCGCGCTGGCGGGATGTTGCCCACGTAGGCGGCGATGTAGGCGAGCCGCAGCACGGGATGGGCAAAAGCTGCGACAACGGCCGTGGCAGGCAACGTGCCCGTTTGCAGTGCTGCGGTCAGGGCCAACAGAGCCGCTGGGGCGTGAAGGCTGAAGGCCTCGAAGCTGTTCTGGTGGGCCCAGCTGGCCCGTTTGCCCCAGGCCGGATAGCGATCGAACATGGCTCGGGGGGCGGCCATGTCTTTCATTTCGAAGTTGGCGGCCGACCGGGCTGCCCCCAGGGGAAGGATGCTGGCCACAACGTAACCACCGGACAGCACCAACGACCAGGCGTAGGGCGCCGCATCCGTGGCGGTGAACAGCTGCAGCAGCGACATTGTTGGGGCTTCAAACCGCGCCTTTCTAAGCTGGAGCCAGGTAACAGCGCGAGCCATGGCCAGCACCTATTCCTTTGATGTGGTGTCCGATTTCGACCGGCAAGAGCTGGTCAACACCCTCGACCAGGTGCGTCGTGATGTGGGCAACCGCTACGACCTCAAGGATTCCAACACGGAGATTGATCTGGAGGAGACGGAGCTGGTGATCACCACGGCCAGTGATATGACCCTTCAGGCGGTGGAGGATGTGCTGCGCACCAAG